>NZ_JBKDTZ010000308.1:0-45601 GCF_046339755.1 Acidovorax sp.
GTTCCTGTACGTCACGCTGCCGCAGGCCCTGCGCGTGATGCTGCCGCCGCTGCTGTCGAGCTATGTGGCGCTGCTCAAGGACAGCTCGCTGGGTGCGCTGATCGCCACCAACGAGCTGATGCTGGCGGCGCGCGGTGTGGCCGGCCTGCGCAGGTGGGTGCTGCCCGATGCCGAGCGCGTGGACGTGGACCCCGAGGTGCTGGCCGCCTGCGATGAGGCCGTGCGCGTGCTCGAAGGCCTGGGCATGCGGCGCGTGGAGCGCACGCTGCCGCAGAGCCTGGCCGAGTCGATGCGCGTGGCGGGCAGCCTGATGAGCGCCGAAGGCTATGCGAGCCTGGGCGCGCTGTTCGAGCAGGAGGGGCTGGAGTTCGACCCGCATGTGCGCCGGCGCATCCTGTTGGGGCGCGACATCGGGGCGGCGCAGTACCTGCAGCTGCTCAGGCTGCGCGAGCAGGCCAAGGCCGAGATGCTGGCGGCCATGGACGGGGTGGAGGTATGCGTGTTTCCGACCAATGCCATCGCCGCCATCCCACTCGCCGAGGTGGACGAGTTGGCGACGCCGCTGTCGCGCTTCGGCCGCTTCGTGAACCTGCTGGACCTGTGTTCGCTGGCTGTGCCGGCGGGCTTCACGCGGGCGGGCATGCCGGTGTCGCTGCAGCTCATTGCCCGGCCGTTCGACGAGGCCACGGCGCTGCGTGTGGGCCAAGCGTTCGAGCGTGCGACACCTTGGCACCGGGCCGTTCCGCCGGGGTTGGACGGCTAGCCGGCCCCCTTCCATTGCCACCTGCCTGCTCTCGTCCGTGCCGCGCGCACGGCGGGGGCGACCTTGTTCCGAAGGAGCGAACCATGCGTGCCATCGTCGTTGTGAAGTCCCTGGCGTCCTTTATTACCCTGGCCCTGCTGGGGCCGCTGTGCCACGCGCAGAACGCAGGCGGTGGTGCCTTGGCCCGCATGGCGCGCAGCGGCACGGTGCAGGTGGGCTACATCCCCACGCCCGGCACGTTTGCCTTCCGCGATGCGGCAGGCCATACGGTGGGCTATTCGATCGATGTCTGCATGAAGGTCGTGGAGGCCCTGCGCAAGCAACTGGGCCGGCCGGACCTGCGCGTGGAGTTTCGCCCGCTGGAGGCGGCGCAGCGCATCCCACTGCTCAAGGCCGGCAGCATCGACCTGGAGTGTGGTGGCAACACCAACACCGTGGGTCGGCAAAAGGAGGTGGATTTCTCGCACACTCTGTTCACCACGGGAGTGCGCTTCCTCGCGCGCGATTCGGTGCAACTCGATGGTGGGCAGAGCCTGTGGCGGCGGCGCATTGCGGTGAGCAATGGCACGACGGCGCAGGAGACGGTGCAGCGCGAGCAGGAGATCGCCATGACCGTGGTGGCCACGGACGCCGAGGGCGTGCGGCTGGTGGAAGAGGGGCGCGTGGACGCCTTCGCGCAGGACGACATCCTGCTGTACGGGCTGATCGCTGCATCGGCGCCGAGGGACCGGCTGCACGTGACGGGCCGGCACCTGACGGTGGAGCCCTATGCCTTCATGCTGCCCAAGGACGATGCGCCGCTGCGCGAGGTGGTGGATCGCACGGTCCTGGGCCTCATGCACTCGGGCGAGCTGGCGGCCCTGTACCGCAAGTGGTTCGACACGGCGCTGCTGCGCATCCCGATGAGCGCCCACATGCGCGAAAACATCCGCTACCCCAACAAGCACGGCATTCCCTGAAGCGGTGCCCTGGGGCTCCTTCGCTTCCTCTCTCTCTTTCTTTCCATTCCTGTCTCTGCAGAGCATCCCATGAGCAACAGCATTCCCTTCATCAGTGACCAGCAGGTTTCCGAGGCCCTGGACTACCGCTCGGTCGCCGCCGTGCTGGACGAGGCCTTTGCCAGCCTGGCCGCCGCAGGTGCCGCCGTGCACCGCCGCCAGCGCACCGACTGCCGCCACCTGCGGCTGAGCACCATGGGTGCGGTGTGGGCCGACCGGGGCGTGGGCGGGGTCAAGGTCTACCCCACGGTGCGCGGGCAGTTCAGCTTCTCCATCCTGCTGTTCGACCTGGCGAGCAACCGGCCGCTGGCCCTGCTCGACGGCAACGAGCTCACGCGGCTGCGCACGGCGGCCATCACCACGCTGGTGGCGTCCAAGGCGGCCGCACAGCGCCCGCGCAAGCTGGCGCTTTTCGGCACGGGGCTGCAGGGGCGCGCACAGGCCGATGCGCTGTGCGGTTGGTTCGGGTTCGAAGAGATCGCGCTGGTGGACCCGGCTGGCGATGCGGCCTGGGGCCAGGCCCTGGCCGTGCGCACGGGCAGCCGTGTGGCCTTCACCACGGCCGAGGCGGCGGTGCGGGATGCCGACATCGTGGTCACGGCCACGCGTTCGTCCACGCCTGTCTTCGATGGCGCGTGGCTTGCGCCGGGGGCCTTTGTCTCGGCCATCGGCACCAGCACACCCAAGGGGCGCGAACTGGACGACGCCACCATGGACCGCGCCGGCCGCATCATCGTGGAGTGGAAGCCGCAGAGCCTGGAGGAGGCCGGCGAGGTGGTGCTGTGGCCGGGGCAGAGCGCGAACTCGCCCTTCATCGATCTGCCGCAGCTGTATGCGGGCGAGGCCCCGTGGCGGCCCGCCGGCCCGGCCATCACGGTGTTCAAGTCGGTGGGCATCGGCCTGGCCGACGTGGCGGTGGCGCAGCTGGCCGTTTCGCGCATCCTGCATGCAGGGGCGCAGCCATGAAGGTCTGCGTCATCGGCGCCGGCGTGATCGGCTGCGCCACGGCCTACCAGCTTGCACGCCAGGGCTGCGAGGTGCAGCTGATCGATGCGGCACAGGCTCCAGGCCTGCAGACCAGCCACGCGAATGGTGCGCAGCTGAGCTACAGCTATGTGGAGCCTTTTGCTTCGCCGGCCACGCTGCGGGCGCTGCCGGGGCTGCTGCTGTCGCGCCATTCAGCGGTGCGCTTTCGCCCGCGCTGGGACTGGCGGCAGTGGGCCTGGGGCCTGCAGTTCCTGCGCGCCTGCACCGCGCGGCAATCGCTGAGCGGAACGGCGCAGCTGCTGCAGCTGGCGCAGTCGAGCCGGGTGGTGCTGGCGCAGTGGATGCGTGACGAGCACTGGGACTTCGGCTTTGCCGAGAACGGCAAGCTGGTGCTGTGCCCCACTGCCGATTCGCTGCGCCACCAGGAGCGGCAGGTGCGCCTGCAGGCCGGCATGGGCTGCACGCAGGAGGTGCTGGGCGTGCAGGAGTGCCTGGACAAGGAGCCCGCGTTGCGCGGTGCCACTGCGTTGCAGTTCGCCGGGGGGGTGTGGACGCGCGACGAATGCGTGGGCGACCCGCACCGCCTGTGCCTGGCCCTGGTGGAGAGCGTGCGGCGCATGGGCGGCACGGTGTCGCTGGGTGTGCAGGCGCAGGGCTTCGTGCGCCGGGGCGAGCGCATCGCGGCGCTGCGCACCGGCGTGGGGGACATCGCGGCCGATGCCTTCGTGCTGGCTGCGGGCCCGCGCTCGCCCCAGCTGGCGGCTCCGCTGGGCCTGCGCCTGCCCATCGAGCCGATCAAGGGCTACAGCATCACGGTGCCGTTCCGCTCTGGTGCGGTGCGGCCGCGCGCGAGCGTGACGGACCTGGGGCGCAAGACGGTGTTCGCGCCGCTGGGCGGGCAACTGCGCGTGGCTGCCATGGCCGAGGTGGGTGCCATGGGCCTGGCGGTGCCGGCCCGGCGCGTGCAGGCCATGGTGGAGGCGGTGGCGCAGACCTACCCGGACCTGTGCGTGCTGAACGACCCCGCCACCTGGGCGGGCCTGCGGCCGGCAACGCCGACCTCGGTGCCCATCGTCGGGCGCTGGCGCGGCAGCAACCTGTACCTCAATGTGGGGCATGGGGCGCTGGGCCTGACGCTGGCGGCAGGCAGCGCGGCGGCCTTGTCACAGCACGTGCTGCAGCCTGCCTGAGTCGATCGATCAGGCGCCTTGCGGGATCGGGCTGCGCATGCCCGCGTTGATCAGGTTCCAGGCGTTGATGGTGCCGATGGCAAAACCCAGCTCGGCGATCTCGGTGTCGTTGAACTGGGCCTTGAGCAGGGCGAACTCCTCGTCGCTGGCGTCGCTGTGCGGCGTGGCGGTGATGATCTCGGCCCAGCGCAAGGCGGCACGCTCGCGCTCACTGAAGAACGGGGCTTCGCGCCAGCCGGCCACGGCGTTGAGGTGGCGCGGGTCCATGCCGTCCTTGACGAGATAGGTCCAGTGCATGTCCATGCAGTAGGCGCAGCCGTTGATCTGCGAGACGCGCAGGAACACGAGTTCGGCCAGGCGGGCGCCGAGGCTGCCCTTCTTGATGGTTTCGGACAGGTTGACGAGGCCCATGAAGGCCTTGTTGGCGAGCTGGTGGTAGGGCAGGCGGGCGGTGTGCTGGGACATGGTGAAGACTCCTGGGAGATGAAGGGTTGATAACTGGAAGGCGCCGGGCCTTTCGTTGCCTTCCATACCCTTCAAGACGCGCGGGCCTGTGCCGTTGTGACAGCCGGGTCCAAAAATTCTTCAATCCAGCGTGAGCGGGATGCCCTGCAGCTTGTCCGGGTTGCGGATCGCGTAGATGGCGACGATGCGCTCGCCATCGGTCACGATGGCCTGGGCCGATTCGAGGCGGCCGTCGATGTAGCGCAGCAGGCCCGGCTCGCCGTTGATGAGCACGGTGCGGTAGACCACCTGCTCGGCCATGCGCCGCCACTGCGCCCAGAACAGGTTGGCGATGCGGAAGGCGCCCACCAGCGGGTGCGGGAAGGACTGCACCTTGCCACCGCCGTCGCCGATCAGCATGGCGTCTTCGGACAGCAGGGACTCGATGGCATCGCGCTGGCCGCTGTGAGCGGCTGCGATGAAGCGTTCGAGCAACTGGTGGTGCACCTTGCGCGGCACCTCGAAGCGGGTGCGGGCCTGCTGCACGCGTTCGCTGGCGCGGTGCACCATCTGGCGGCAGGCGGCTTCGCTCCTGTTCAGCTGGGCGGCGATCTCGGGGTAGTCGTAGTCGAAGACCTGGCGCAGCAGAAAGGCGGCACGCTCCTCGGGGCCCAGGCGTTCGAGCACGTAGAGGAAGGCCACCGACAGCTCGCCCGCCAGTTCGGCCGCGGCTTCTGGCGTGCGCTCGTCGAGCTGCTCCACCAGCGGCTCGGGCAGCCACCAGCCAACGTAGGCCTCGCGCTCGGCCTTGGCGGCACGCAGCCGGTCGATGGACAGGCGCGTGGTCACGGTGACCAGCCAGGCCTCGGCCGATTGCAGGGCCGCCGTGTCCGTGGCGCTCCAGCGCAGCCAGGCGTCCTGGACCACGTCCTCGGCATCGGCGCGCACGCCCAGCATGCGGTAGGCGATGCCGAACAGGCGCGGGCGCAGGGCGGCGAAAGTGGCGTCGGCCTCGGGGGCCAGGGGGGCTGCGGTCATGGTCGGGCTCCAAGCATAGTCTGGTGCATACCAGACGTGCGAGGGGTCCGTTCTGTGACAGCTTCTTTCTAAAAGATCAGAGCGTGCGGCGCAATGCTTCGAAGAACAGCGCCGACTGCAGACGCTCGCCCATGGACTGTTCGCTCACGTGCTGGGCGAGTGCGGCGCTGGCCGGGGCCAGGGGGCGGCCGGTGGACTGCGCCAGCACCTGCGCCATGCAGGCGCGCTCCAGGTAGTACAGGTCGTCGTAGGCGTAGTCGATGCGGTCGCCGCAGACCACCACGCCGTGGTTGCCCAAAAAGCCGATGTCGGCGGCCTGCAGCACGCCGGCGATGCGCTCACCCTCGCGCACGTCGAGCGCGAAGCCGTTGTAGTGCGGGTCCACGGCCGTGCGGCCATGGAAGCGCATGGCGTTCTGCGAGAGGGTGGTGTCGAGCGCACGGTCGGTGGTCAGCGTGAGCGCCGTGGCATAGGGCATGTGGGTGTGCAGCACGCAGGCCTTCTTGCACAGGCGGTGGATGGCGGCATGGATGAACATGGCCGTGGGCTCCACCTCGTGGCGGCCGGCCAGGCGCTGGCCCTGTTCGTCGATGAGCACGATGTCCTCGGCCTGGACCTCGCTCCACATCAGGCCGCGCGGGTTGAGCAGGAAGCGGCCGGATTTATCGGGCAGCTCCACGCTGAAATGGTTGCATACGCCTTCGGACAGGCCGTGGTGGGCGGCGGCACGAAGCGCCAGGGCAAGGTCTTCGCGCAGCTGGCGCACGCTGGGCGAATCGAAGTCGAGGGTGGGGGTGCTGTGGTTCATCGGGGTTCCTGAGGTCATGGGTGCATTCATTGTCACGCGTGCAATGGACGTGCCTGCCACTCGGCCTGGGCCTGCAGCACGCTGGCGGGGCTGCGGCCGGTGATGGCTTCGTAGACGCCCGGGGCGGTGGCCCCTTCGGTGCTGATGAGCAGTACGCGCGCGTCCGGCCCCAGGCCGGCTTGGGCGGCAAGGGCGGGGTCGGCCATGAGGGCGGCCAGCCCGGCCAGGCCTGCGGCGCCCGATTCGCCGCTGAGCACGGGCACGTCACCCGCCGCGCCGGCGGCCAGGGTGCGCATGGCCTCTTCGGCCTGGGCGTCGCTCACGGTCATGAACAGGTCCACCGCGGGCTGCAAAAAGCGCCAGGCCAGGGGCGAGGTCTCGCCGCAGGCCAGACCGGCCATGACCGAGTCCACGCCGCCCGTGGCGCGGCTTGCGCGGCCTGCGATGGCGCTTTGCAGCAGGCAGTCGGCCTGATCGGGCTCCACGGCGATGAAGGTGGGGCGCTGCTCGCCGTAGCGCTCCCACAGGGGCGCCACGACGCCGGCGGCCAGGCCGCCCACGCCGCCCTGCAGCAGCACGTGGGTGAAGGGGCAGGCACCGTCGCCGCGTTCGGGGGCCTGTTCGAGCAGTTCATCGACCAGGATGCCGTAGCCCTGCATCACGTCACGAGGGATGTCCTCGTAGCCCTCGTACGAGGTGTCGGAGACCACCCACCAGCCGTGGGCACGGGCCAGGCGCTCGGCCTCCTGCACGGAGTCGTCGTAGTTGCCGGTGATGCGCACGACCTCGGCGCCCAGGGCGCGGATGGGTTGTTCGCGCTCAGCGCTGACGTGGGCATGCAGCACGATGACGCAGCGGCAGCCCATGCTCTGTGCTGCGGCGGCCAGGGCGCGGCCGTGGTTGCCATCCGTGGCGCTGATGGCCGTGAAGCTGGCCAGGACATCGGCGTGCCGGCCCGCGAGCAGATCGACCGGGGCCCAGCCCGCACCGGGCCATTGGCGCAGCACCAGGCGCAGCAGAGCGACGGGAGCACCCAGCACCTTGAAGCTGGCCAGGGGCGAGCGCGCGGATTCGTCCTTGAGGTGCAACTGCCCCAGGCCGAGCTGGCGAGCCAGGTGGGGCAGGGCGTACAGCGGCGTACCGCCACTGCGCAGCTGGCGCCAGCCGGCCAGCCACTGGCGGCTTTCGCGGGCGGTGGCGAGGTTCATCACGCGCTGCAGGGCGGGGCCGTAGGGTCGGCGCGAGGCCGCAGGGTTGGTGAAGAGCATGGGTTTCCACGGTCAGACGGTGGTGGGCAGGCGCACGCGCGCGAGTTCGGCGAAGTAGCGGGCGCCCATGGGCAGCACGGCGTCGTTGAAGTCGTAGGCGGCGTTGTGCAGCGGCACGCCGCCGGGCGTGCCGGACTCGCCGTTGCCGATGAACATGAATGCACCGGGGACCACTTGCAGGAAGGCACCGAAGTCCTCGGAAATCATCATGGGCGTGACGTCGGTGTCCAGCCGTTCGGCGCCGATCACGGCCCGGGCAGCAGCCACGGCCACCTCCACGCAGGCGGGCCAGTTCACGGTGGGCGCGAACTCGTGCGTGTAGGTGAAGTTGCACGTGGCGCCATGGGCGGCGCAGATGCCCTCGCAGATCTCGCGCATGCGCTTTTCAAGCAGGGCCTGCACGGCGGGCGAGTAGCTGCGCGTGTCGCCCTTGATGGTGGCGTGCGTGGGCAGGGCGTTGCGGATGCCGTCGGTGGTGAACTCGGTGCACGAGACGACGGCCGGCTGGCTCGGGTCCACCGATCGCGCCACCACGGTCTGCAGCGCGAGCACGATCTCGGCACCGATGACCAATGGATCGATGGCCATGTGCGGGCGCGCCGCATGGCCGCCGCGGCCGGTGATCTCGATGGCGAAGTTGTCCTCGCTGGCCATGATGCCGCCGCTTCGGATGGCCATGTGGCCGGCCGGCATGCCGGGGATGTTGTGGGCGCCGTAGATCTCATCGACCGGAAAGCGCTCGAACAGGCCGTCGGCCATCATCGCCGCCGCCCCCTTGCCGTGTTCCTCGGCGGGCTGGAAGATGAAGTGCACGGTGCCGTCGAAGTCGCGCCGCTCGGCCAGCAGCTGCGCCGCGCCGAGCACCATGGCCATGTGGCCGTCGTGGCCGCAGGCGTGCATGCAGCCCGCGTTCTGCGAGGCATGGGCCCGGCCCGGGGCCGCCTCGCCCATGGCGAGGCCATCCATGTCTGCGCGCAGGCCAATGCTGCGCGGGCTGCTGCCCACGCGGAGGCTGGCGACCACGCCCGTGCCGCCGATGCCGCGGTGCACCGTGAGGCCCAGGGCCGCGAGGTGGCGCGCCACATAGTCGGCGGTGTCCACCTCGTTGAAGCCGGTCTCGGGATGGCGGTGCAGGTGGTGGCGCCAGCGCACGAGCTGCTGGTCGAAGTCGGTGGGGGTGGGCGGGTTGGTGGTCATGGCGGGCGCTCCAGGTGTCGGACGGTTCTTACCCATTGTTGGGGCGCATGCCCGGTTAAAACCACCGCAATACCGCGTTCAATGAAGGATCTGTCTCACAATCGGAAGAACCGTGATGCATTTGTTCCATCGCCCTTTGGTATCGTGGGTGGACCCATGAACCTCGACCGCCTGGACATCCAGATCCTCAACCTGCTGCAGGAAGACGCTTCGCAGCCCTTGCGTGTGCTGGCCCGGAAGGTCAACAGCTCTCCAGCCACCTGCCAGCGCCGCATCGCCATCCTGCGGGCGGAGGGCATTCTGCTGCGGCAGGTGGGGGTGGTGAACCGGCAGCGCGTGGGGCGCCCGCTCACGGTGTTTGTGTCGGTGGAACTGGACAAGCAGAACGATGCGCTGCTGCGCAACTTCGAAGCCAAGATGGCGGCGCAGGACGATGTGATGGCCTGCTACGAGGTATCGGGCGAGTTCGACTTTCTGCTCATCATCAACTCCGCGTCGATGGAGCGCTACCACGCGTTCACGCGCGAGGTGTTCTCGTCGAACAACAATGTGCGCAACTTCAAGAGCACGTTCGCGATGAACTGCTCCAAGTTCGAGACGCGCGTGGCGCTGGATGTGCCACCTGAACCCGAAAAGAACGACGACGAGGACTGATCAGGCCGCAGGCCGGGTGAGGTCTTCGAGCCGGGTCAGGAAGGCCATGGCATTGTGCGTGTTGTCGGCGCACATCTCGGCCGAGGGCTGCAGGCCGCTGCA
Source organism: Acidovorax sp. (assembly GCF_046339755.1). Classification (GTDB taxonomy): domain Bacteria; phylum Pseudomonadota; class Gammaproteobacteria; order Burkholderiales; family Burkholderiaceae_C; genus Acidovorax. Next base: position 9,450 of record NZ_JBKDTZ010000308.1, read on the forward strand.
GACTGCGGGGCGCTCGGGCTGCCCAAAAATAAGGCAGCGTGCATCGTCGCCGAGCTGGATGCAGCGCACGCCCGCCGGCTTGCCCTCTGGCATGCCAGGGATGGGCGAGCTGATGGACGGGGCGGTGCAGCAGGCGCCGCAGCCGGGTCGGCACTGCATCGCTATTGCTATTGTTTTGATAGCTCAGGCGGCGTTCAGGCGGCTGGATGCCCAGAGTACCTGGTCGACCACCGCGCGCACGCGTTCGCGGTGGACTGGCTGCACCAGGGCGCCCGCCTCGTCGAAGGCCGCACTGGCCTGGCCCAGGGCAAAGGCCTTGGGCGCGAGCCAGCATTCCAGGTTGACCAAAAGTGGGGCCAGATGGCTTTGCGAGCGCAGGCCGCCCAGGCCGCCGTTGGAGGCGCTGAGCATGCCGACCACCTTGCCGCGGAAGGACTTGGTGCCATCCTGCCAGTCGGGGTTGCCGGCCACGGGGCTCGAAGCCCAGTCGATGGTGTTCTTGAGCAAGGCGGTGTAGCTGCCGTTGTACTCGGGCGAGCAGATGATCCAGGCGGGATGCTCCCACAGCACCTGCTTGAGGCGTACCACGTCGGCCGGCGTGCCCTGGGCTTCGAGGTCGGCGTTGTACATGGGGATGTCGTAGTCCGACAGCTCCAGCAGCGTGACCTCGGCGCCGGCATCGCGGGCGATCGCGGCGGTTGCGTGGGCCAGGCGGCGGTTGAACGATTGCTGGCGCGTGCTGCCGGCGAAGACGAGGAGGGAGTTTGCGTGCATGGTGCTGCATTGGAGCACAGGCGCCGGGCAGGATTCCTGCAAGCGCTGGGCTATCTGTGCCCCTGCGGTGGAGCCAATCGCCACACCAGCGTGACCAGGGCCAGGACAAAGGCCGCCAGACTGAGCAGGGCGCGCCACAGGTGGCGGCATTCCCCTGTGCTCGCATCTGGGCTCAGTCCTTCGGAAGGGCCCGCGGAGTGCGGGCATGTGCCTACTGTGCCCGTGGCAATGTTGTGCTGCCTTGACCATTGATAAGACCCATCTCGCTGCGCACGCGCGAGAGCGTGACATCGGTGACGTCCAGGTAGGACGCCAGGTGCCGCAGGGCGATGCGTTCTGACCAGTCGGGGAGCTGGGCCAGCAAGCGGGCGTGGCGCTCGCGCGCACCCCGTTGCAGGAACTCCTGTTCGCGCTGCATCTTTCCGTCCAGCAAGGGCGCACAGCACCCGGTGTTCGAGTGCGGCCCAGGGCGCCCAGCCATCAGTGGGCGTGGCGGTGCAGGGGGCCGGCAAGGCCAGCGCCCATACCCGGCTGTCTTCCAATGGTTCCACGTGGAACATCGCGGGCTGCTGCCGCAGGCTTGGGGTGATGGGCCAGAACAGGGCCCCATCGAGAAAGAAGTTCTTGTTGGTCTCCGCACCGTCCCTGTCCACCAGATACAGGCGCAGGGCGCCGCGCTCCACCCACCACAGGTGGCGCTACGACTCTCCCGCGCGCAAAAGGGGTTGGCCACGCATGGCCTGGGCGCTGGCCCACGACGATGCCACCGGTACGGGCGGATCGCCCACCAGTCCGGTGAGAAAGCGGGTCAGAGGGCTGTGGGCAGACACGGTGGGCGCAAAGTGGGAAAATCCCGGGTTGCCCGCCGGGGCAGGGTGCAGGTTGGCACCCCCGCACCGGGCGGGGCCGGTGCGCACGGCAGGCCCAAGGCGGGGCCTGCCCCATGCGCCGCATCGGGATTTTTGATTATCGGGCCCGACAGGCCCCCGGAGCGCTCCCATGTTGTACCCCCAGGAATTTGATGTGATCGTCGTCGGCGGTGGCCATGCCGGCACCGAGGCCGCGTTGGCCGCCGCCCGCATGGGCAGCAAAACGCTGCTGCTCACGCACAACATCGAGACGCTGGGGCAGATGAGCTGCAACCCCAGCATCGGCGGCATCGGCAAGGGCCACCTGGTCAAGGAGGTCGATGCGCTGGGCGGTGCCATGGCGCTTGCCACGGACGAGGGCGGCATCCAGTTCCGCATTCTCAACAGCTCCAAGGGGCCGGCCGTGCGTGCCACGCGGGCCCAGGCCGACCGCATCCTGTACAAGGCCGCCATCCGGCGCATGCTGGAGAACCAGCCCAACCTGTGGCTGTTCCAGCAGGCGGTGGACGACCTGATGGTGGAGGGCGACCGCGTGGTGGGCGCCGTCACCCAGGTGGGCATCCGCTTCCGCTCGCGCACGGTGGTGCTCACGGCCGGTACCTTCCTCGACGGCAAGATCCACGTGGGCCTGAACAACTACTCCGCCGGCCGGGCAGGGGACCCGCCAGCCGTGTCGCTGTCGGCACGCCTCAAGGAACTCAAGCTGCCCCAGGGCCGCCTGAAGACGGGCACCCCCCCGCGGCTGGATGGGCGCAGCATCGACTTCTCCAAGTGCACCGAGCAGCCCGGCGACGGCATGCCCGGCGGCGTGAACGAAGGGGCTGTGCCGGTGTTCAGCTTCATGGGCAATGCGGCCATGCACCCACGGCAGATGCCCTGCTGGGTGACGCACACCAACGAGCGCACGCACGAGATCATCCGCAGCGGTTTTGACCGCAGCCCCATGTTCACCGGCAAGATCGAGGGCGTGGGCCCACGCTACTGCCCCAGCGTGGAAGACAAGATCAACCGCTTTGCCGACAAGGACAGCCACCAGATCTTCCTCGAACCCGAAGGCCTGACCACGCACGAGTTCTACCCCAACGGCATCAGCACCAGCCTGCCGTTCGACATCCAGTACGAACTGGTGCGCAGCATGCCCGGGCTGGAGAACGCGCACATCCTGCGCCCGGGCTACGCCATCGAGTACGACTACTTCGATCCGCGCTCGCTCAAGAGCAGCTTCGAGACGCGCCAGATCGAGGGCCTGTTCTTCGCCGGCCAGATCAACGGCACCACGGGCTACGAAGAGGCGGCAGCCCAGGGGCTGTTCGCCGGCATCAATGCCGCACTGCAGTGCCGGGGCGACGCGCCCTGGTTGCCCGGCCGCGATGAGGCCTACCTGGGCGTGCTGGTGGACGACCTGATCACCAAGGGCGTGAACGAGCCTTACCGCATGTTCACCAGCCGCGCCGAGTTCCGCCTGCAGCTGCGCGAGGACAACGCCGACCTGCGCCTGACCGAGATGGGCCGCAAGATGGGTCTGGTGGACGATGCGCGCTGGGATTCCTTCAGCCGCAAGCGCGATGCGGTTTCACGTGAAACAGAACGCCTCAAGGCCACCTGGGTGAATCCGCGCAACCTCCCAGCCGCTGAATCCGAGCGCGTGCTTGGCAAGAGCATCGAGCACGAATACAACCTGTTCGAGCTGCTGCGCCGGCCCGACGTGGCCTACAACGCGCTGGTGGGCATGGATGGCAGCAAGTATGCATCCGCCGAAGTTTCACGTGAAACACTGGGTGATCTGGCAGAGTCCGTGATCGAGCAACTGGAGATTGCTGCCAAGTATTCGGGCTATATCGACCGGCAGAAGGACGAGGTGGAGCGCGCCGCCCACTACGAGAACCTCAAGCTGCCCGACGACCTGGACTACATGCAGGTGGCGGCACTTTCCATCGAAGCGCGCCAGATCCTGACACGCCATCGCCCCGAAACGCTGGGCCTGGCCTCGCGCATCTCGGGCATCACGCCTGCGACGGTGTCGCTGCTCATGGTGCACCTCAAAAAGGGTGCCTTCCGCGGTATTGCCGGTGCACGGACGACGCATGCTGAGCCCGCCGCGCATTGAACGGCCCGTGGCCCGAAAGGGCACGGCAGGGCGACGCACACGCCAGCGGGGCGAGCTGCTGATGGTGCGCACCGTGGCGGTGGTGGCCGTGCTCTTGCTGTTGCTGGGCATTCCCTTGTGGATGAAGCACGAACGTGACAAGCGTGCGCCGGTGGCCAAGCAGCCCACCGCTGCCAAGGTGGCGACGACGCAGGCTGCCCCAGTGGCGGCCGCAGCCCCTGCAGCGGGGGGCATCGGCCATGGCCTGACCTTTGCCTTGCTGGTGGACGAGGCCAAACTGCCGGCCGAGGTGGCCCGCCTGGGTTGCGCGGGCGAGCCCCGCGCGACGGACCGCCCTCTGAAAGACGACCATCCCTGCAACCATCGGCAGGGCGATACCTCGTGCCGCGTGGTCCTGCCGGTGCTGTGCATACAGCCCGGTACCGCAGCCAAACCTGCGGGCGGCACCGACACTACCTATGCTGGCTGGACCGGTGGGCAGCTGGCGCCGACCCAGCCCGTGATGGGGGCGATTCTGACCTCTGCTGCCTTGGCATCGGCACGGTGCGAAGCGGAGCTGGGCAGCGGCTGGCGCATGGCCAGCGTGCAGGATGGTTTGAACACGGGAAGCTTGAGCGGCACGCGCACCACCAATACCAGCCTGGGCCAGGGCACGCGCTACTGGGTGCAGACCAAGGACCAGCCCGCCAACTGCTGGGACAGCGCGGGTTCCTGAGCGCACCCATGCCGCGGTGGTTCCACGTGAAACCATCACGGCATGCTCTGCGGCCCCGGCTGCCTACCGAACAACGGACACCTCGAATTCCATGAACACCCCTTCCTCCATCACCGAGGCGTTTCGTCCCTCGCTGCTCTCGGCCGCCCAGCAACTGGGCGTGCCATTGTCCGAAGCGCAGGCCAATGCCCTGCTGTGCTACCTGGACCTGATCCAGAAGTGGACCAAGGTCTACAACCTCACGGCGGTGCGCGATCCGAAGGAGATGCTGACCCACCACCTGCTCGACAGCCTGGCTGCGGTGCCACCGCTGCGCCGCACGCTGGCACAGGCCGCCTTGCCGCCAGGGCAGGGCGCCCGCCTGCTCGACGTGGGCGCCGGCGCCGGCCTGCCCGGGGTGGTGATCGCCATCTGCTGCCCCGATGTCGATGTGAGCTGCGTGGACACGGTGGCCAAGAAGGCGGCCTTCATCCAGCAGGTGGCGGTATCGCTCAGGCTGACCAACCTGCGCGGGGTGCATGCCCGGGTCGAGAACCTCGACGGTCCTTTCGATGTGGTGACCAGCCGCGCCTTTGCCTCGTTGGTGGATTTCACCACCTGGTCGCGCCAGGCCCTGGGGCCGCACAGCGTCTGGCTGGCGATGAAGGGCAAGCACCCGGCCGAGGAAATCGCGGCCCTACCGGCCAGCGTGCAGGTGTTCCACGTGGAACCACTGGCCGTGCCAGGGTTGGATGCAGAGCGTTGCATCGTCTGGATGCGACCCGCATAAGCAACGCCGCGGGAAAAAAGCCGGTCCCGCATCGGCGGGTCGCTTAAACTTCCCCGCTCACCGGCTGGATTCGCGGCAGGCTCTTTCCAGGGGATTTTCATGTTTGGCATTGCAGATTACGGCGCTTTCGTGGCGGCCATCGTGTTGTTCCTGGCGATTCCCGGTCCGGGCAACCTGGCGCTCATCACGTCCACCAGCAAGGGCGGCATCCGCGGTGGCCTGGCCGCCACGATGGGGGTGATCGCCGGTGACCAGGTGCTGATGTGGGCAGCGGTGGCTGGCGTGGCCGCCCTGCTGTCCACCTACCCCGCAGCCTTTCATGCCGTGCAGTGGCTCGGCGCCGCCTACCTGGCCTGGCTGGGCTTCAAGATGCTCACCGCCAAGCCTGGGGCCCAACCCATCCTCAACATCGAGCCGCGCCACTACTTCAAGCAGGCCGGCCTGATCACGCTGCTCAACCCCAAGGCCATCGTGTTCTACATGGCCTTCTTTCCGCTGTTCGTGGACCCGGCCCGCCACCAGGGCCTGCTGACCTTTGGCGTGATGGCGGCCACCGTGGCGGCGCTGACATTTGCCTACGGCCTGATCGCCGTGCTGCTCACCCACCACCTGGCGGAGCGCATGCGCGCCAACCCCACCATCGGCCGCGTGCTCGAAAAAGTCGCTGGCGTGTTCCTGATAGGTTTCGGAATCAAGCTGGCCATTTCGAAGTAAACGAGGCACTCAAACCCCATGGCCCAGATCTTTTGCATTGCCAACCAGAAGGGTGGCGTCGGCAAGACCACCACCACCGTCAACCTCGCCGCGGGTCTGGCCAAGATCGGTCAGCGCGTGCTCATGGTCGACCTGGACCCGCAGGGCAATGCCACCATGGGCTCGAACCTGGACAAGCGCAAGCTCGACCTCACGGTGTACGACGTGCTGCTCGAATCCGCCTCGGTGCGCGAGGCGGCCGTGCTGAGCGAGAAGTGCGGCTACCACGTGCTGGGTGCCAACCGTGAATTGGCCGGTGCCGAGGTCGAACTCGTGGCGCTGGAGCACCGCGAAAAGCGCCTCAAGGCTGCGTTGGCCGAGGCCGCTGCAGACTACGATTTCGTGCTCATCGACTGTCCGCCCTCGCTGTCCATGCTTACCTTGAATGGCTTGTGCTCGGCCCATGGCGTGATCGTGCCCATGCAGTGCGAGTACTTCGCGCTCGAAGGCCTGACCGACCTGGTCAACACCATCAAGCAGGTGCATGCCAACCTCAACCCCGACCTGCAGATCATCGGCCTCTTGCGCGTGATGTTCGACCCGCGCATCACCCTGCAACAGCAGGTGAGCGAGCAGCTCAAGGACCATTTCGGCGACAAGGTGTTCAACACCGTGATCCCGCGCAACGTGCGCCTGGCCGAGGCCCCGAGCTACGGCCTGCCGGGCGTGGTGTTCGACCCGCTGGCCAAGGGCAGCCAGGCCTTCATCGAGTTCGCGCAGGAGATGGTCGAGCGCGTGCAGAGCATGAAGGCGCTGGGCAAGAAGCCCGCCGTTGTCTGATCGAACATCTGCCTGTTTGCTATCAAATTCATAGTATGAATGTGACCCCCGATATCGTCCTCGTGCTGCCCGGCTGGCAGAGCTCCGGGCCCGAGCACTGGCAGAGCCGCTGGGAGGCGCTGCATGGCTTTGCGCGTGTGGAGCAGCATGACTGGATGCGCCCGCTGCGCGGTGACTGGACGGCGCGGCTCGAAGAAACCATCGTCGACGCCCCTGGCCCCGTGGTGCTGGTGGCGCACAGCCTGGGTTGCATCCTCACCGCCTGGTGGGCCGCGCATTCATCCAACACCCACCGGGTGAAGGGGGCGCTGCTGGTAGCCCCCGGCGATGTGGAGCGCGAGGACATCGCCGGCTACCTGCCGGGCTGGTCGCCCATCGCGCGCCAGCCGCTGCCGTTCCCTGCCGTGCTGGTGGGCAGCCGCAACGACCCGTATTGCAGCTTCGAACGGGCCGAGGGCCTGGCCCAGGCCTGGGGCGCGCGTTTCATCGACTACGGCGAGCGGGGGCACATCAATGCCGAGTCGGGCCTCGGTGACTGGCCCGAGGGCCAGGCCCTGCTGGCCGGGCTGCGGTCGTCCGCCATGCCGCTCTCCACGTCCTGATCCACCATGTCCAAAACCAATCTCCTGGAGACGGCGCGCACGTTTCCCAAAGCCTGGTCGTCCCGCGTCATCGGCCGAGCCGCCAATGCCAACGTCAAGGTGCTGCGCATGGACGACGGCGCCTACCCCGACGAATCGCACGACTTCGACGAGGCCCTGCTCGTGGTCGAGGGCTGCATGCGCCTGGACCTGCAGGGTGAAGTCACCGAGGTGCAGGCCGGCGAAGTGTTCATCGTGCCTGCAGGCGTGCCGCATGCGGTGGCACCGGGCAGCCATGGCACGCTGGTGATCATCGACCAATGATGCGCGCGCGGCGCCGTCCCTGAATTCCAGAACACACAAGAAGAAAGCGATCTTTCATGGTCACCAAGAAACCCAAGGGCCTCGGACGCGGCCTCGAAGCCCTGTTGGGCCCCAAGGTCAGTGAAGCCACCGAGCAGGCCCAGGCCGCCGATGCCGGCCTGCCCAACACGCTGACCCTGGCCGAGATGGTGCCCGGCATGTACCAGCCACGCACGCGCATGGACGAGGGCGCGCTGTACGAGCTGGCCGAGAGCATCAAGGTGCAGGGCATCATGCAGCCCATCCTGGTGCGCCGCCTGGCCGATGGCGAGAACGCCGGCAAGTACGAAATCATCGCCGGCGAGCGGCGCTTCCGCGCCGCGCGCCTGGCCGGCCTGGACCGGGTGCCGGTGCTGGTGCGCGACGTGCCCAACGAGGCGGCGGCGGCGATGGCGCTGATCGAGAACATCCAGCGCGAGGACCTGAACCCGCTCGAAGAAGCGCATGGCCTGCAGCGCCTGGTGCGCGAATTCGGGCTCACGCACGAGCTCGCGGCCCAGGCTGTGGGCCGCTCGCGCAGCGCGGCCAGCAACCTGCTGCGCCTGTTGAATCTGGCCGAACCGGTGCAGACCATGCTCATGGCCGGCGACATCGACATGGGCCATGCGCGCGCGCTGCTCTCGCTGGAGCGTGCAGCACAGATCACGGCTGGCAACCAGATCGCAGCCAAGAAGTTGTCGGTGCGCGAGGCCGAGGCCCTGGTCAAGAAGATCGGCGCCGAGTTCAGCCTGGTGCCGCAAAAGCCCAAGAAGGATAATTCGCGCGACATGCGCCGGGTGGAGGAAGAGCTGTCCGACCTGCTCATGGCCGAGGTCGAGGTGCGCGTGAAGAAGCGCGTCAAGCGCGCCGGCAAGGTCGAGGACATGGGCGAGCTGGCGATCCAGTTCGGTTCCATCGATGAACTCAATGGATTGATCGAGCGCCTGCGCGGCTGACGGCCGCCCACCCCGGGCGGGTGGGGGTGCGAGCCCCTTGGTTTGGGGCCACGTGACAAAGTGCACACAATCTTGCCGCAATGGTCGGCGGGGTGTGTTGCGGTGCGCCATGCCGGCCTACACTGCGCTCCATTCCATCCCGCGGCACCAGCTGCGGGGGAGTTTCTGGAGAGACCATGCCATCGCGCACCCCCCCATCGCCACTGCCAGCAACCGCGCCCTCCCTGGGCCGGACCGGCGTTGCGCTGGCCGATGGCGTGATCGCATGCTCCCGCTCCACGCCAGCCTGGCAGGGGCCTTGCGGCCGCTGATTCCCATGCCTCTGCGCCTTCTGCCCTGGCCCCTTCCTGCGCTGCTGGCGTGGGCCGCCGCGTGGCTGCTCTATGCCGGACTCCTGCGGTCCGTGCCGCCCGTCGCGGCGCTGCTGGCCGCTTGTCTGTTGGGCACGGCGGCCAGCCTGCTGGGCAGCAGCTGGTGGCGCCGTGCGCTCATTGCCCTGGGCTTTCCGCTGTCGCTGGCGGCCAGCGGCATGGCCAGCCTGCCGGCCTGGGCCTGGCTGGTGCCGCTGGCGCTGCTGCTGGCGGTCTACCCCCTCAATGCCTGGCGCGATGCGCCCATCTTTCCCACGCCGCGCAATGCGCTGCAGGCGCTGGCCGTGCAGGCGTCCGTGGCGCCGGGCGCGCGCATTCTGGATGCCGGTTGCGGCCTGGGCGACGGGCTCATTGCCCTGCGCCATGCCTACCCGGACGCACGCCTGGAAGGGCTGGAGTGGAGCTGGCCGCTGCGCCTGGCCTGCGCTCTGCGCTGCCCCTGGGCCCAGGTGCGCCGCGGCGACATGTGGCAGGCCGACTGGAGCGGCTACCAGATGGTCTACCTGTTCCAGCGCCCCGAAAGCATGGCCCGCGCCGCCGCCAAGGCCCAGGCCGAGATGGCGGCCGGCACCTGGCTGGTGAGCCTGGAGTTCGCCGTGCCCGGCCTGCTGCCCCGTGCCCAGCTGCGCGCACCGGGCGGCCGTGTGGTGTGGATCTACCGCTTGCCCGTTACCGCCAGGGAGGGCTGAAATGCAGCGCTACAACTGTTTTTCCTACCGGCCGGCGGTTACAGAAAAGATACATCCTTTTGCTACATTGCGCCCTGGCTACAGACCACACAAGAACCTAGAAATTCACAGCCACAGGGGGCTTGCAGCAGCAGCAGCGAGGACCAGCGCCAGGAGGGAGCGCTCGGGCCTGCACAGCCTTCCTTGTCCGGTCGACAACCTCCCTCGCCAGCGGCATGCCGCGCGCGGCACCCTCTGCGGTGCCTGCCGCAGCATTTCTGTTGCAGGGGCACGTCGCCGGGGTTTTCTGGTGAACACCCGATCCATTTGCAAGGAGTATCCATGACATCCCGACCCCAATTCCGCCCGCGCCTGCTGTGGGTGCTGGCGCTGAGCGCCGCCCTCACGGGCTGCGCGACGATGCAGAGCCACGACAAGCTGGCCAGCGACGTGCAGGGTGCCGGCCGCAGCGGCGGCATACCAGCGGCCATTGCGCAGCTCGAATCCTCGGCCAAGACCGAGGAGGAGAAAACCGCGCTGCTGTACAACATGGAACGCGGCGAGCTGCTGCGCATGGACCGCCGCTACGCGGACAGCACGAATGCCTTCCTGCTGGCCGACGTGAAGGTCAAGGAATGGGAAGACACGGCCAAGAGCAACCCGCAAAAGCTCATGGGCACCGTGGGTGCCGCGCTGATCAGCGAGCGCCTGAAGGCCTATGAAGGCCAGGACTACGAGAAGGTCTGGCTGACCACGCGCCTGGCGCTCAACCGCGTGGCCGTGGGCGACGTGGAGAACGCCCGCGTGGACATCAAGCGCACCCATGAGCGCGAGGCCATCATCGCCGAGTTCCGCTCCAAGGAAACCCTGGCGGCCGAGCAGGAAGCCAAGTCCAAGGGCGCGACCTCGGGCGGCAAGGAACTCAACGGCTACCCCGTCGAGACCTTCAACGACCCCGAAGTGCTGGCCCTGAAGAACGGCTACCAGAACGCCCTGAGCCACTACCTGGCCGGCTTCCTGTACGAGATGCTCAACGAGCCGGGCCTGGCCGCGCCGGGCTACCGCAAGGCGATCGAGCTCAAGCCCGAGACCGGCGTGCTTGAAGAAGGCCTGCGCGGCCTGGACAGCCGCACCAGCTTCACCTGGAAGCGCCGCCAGCGCATGACCGACGTGCTGTTCGTGGTCGAGGCCGGCGACGCCCCCGCGCGCAAGCCCCGTGCCTTCACCCTGCCGGTGCCCGTGGGCAGCCGCTGGACCACGGTGAGCGTGTCCTACCCCGTGATCGAGCCCTCGCGCGATGCGCCGCTGACCAACCTGTCGGCTGCCGGCACGGACTTCAAGCTCGAGAAGGTGGTGGACGTGAACGTGATGGCACGCCGTGCCCTGAAGGACGAAATGCCCGGAATGGTGCTGCGCGGCTTCACCCGCGCCGTCGCCAAGGGCGTGATGCAGGACCAGCTGCAGAAGAAGGGCGGCCTGCTGGGCGGCATCGTGGGTGCCGTGGCAGCCTCGGCCACCGAACAGGCCGACGACCGCATGTGGCGCATGCTGCCCGGCCGCGTCTACGTGGCCCGCGGCTACCTGCCACCGGGCGAGCACACCGTGACCATCAACGGCCGCGCGCTGCCCCAGCCCGTGAAGGTCGATGGCCAGTACGCCCTGGTGCCCCTGCGCCTGTACGACAACAGCGTGCTCATGGGCGACGTGGCATCGGTCGGCCAGCTGGCCGCCGCTGCGTCGACTGCCGCCGTGGCGCCAGCGGCCGTCGAGGTGCCTGCATCGTCCACCAAGACGATCTCCACGACGACGACGACCAGGACAAGCACCACCACTACCACCAACCGCACGCGGCCTGCGGCCAAGCCCGCGCAAGCGCCCGTGACCCCGGCCAAGAACTGAACCTGACAGACGTTTTCCAAGGAGCCTATCCATGACCATCCGCACCCACCTGACCGCCATCGGCGTTGCCCTGATGGCACTGACCGGCGCAGCGGCGCACGCCCAGCTGCACGACCCGGCCACCCCGATCGCCGTGGCGTCCAAGGTGGCGCTGCGCGGCGAGGCCAACAACATCGCCGTGCGCGAGATGCGCATCGTGCGCACCAACGACATCCTGGTGGTGCAGGCCGACATGGCCAACATGGGCCGCACCGACCGCACCGTGTTCTACCGCTTCAAGTGGGTGGACCAGGTGGGCAACCAGGTGGGTGACGGAGAGTCGTGGAAGCAGATGAGCGTGCTCGGCCTGGGCCAGCAGACCGTCAAGAGCGTAGCCCCCACCAGCGCCGCAGTCGACCTGCGCCTGGAAATGAACGTAGAACCGCGCTGAGCATTCCAGCGCCGACCGGAGAAACAACCATGCAACGCAATCACAGCATCCAGCGCACCGCGCTCGTCCTGGCCTTCGCGGCCAGCACCCTGGCCCTCTCGGCCTGCCAGAACCTGTCTTCGCCCACCGTGCGCTTCGACCGCCAGGTCAACTACGGCGACGCCAAGGCCGTGGAACTGGTGACCAACGAGTTCGGCTCCACCGACCTGCAGATGATCGCCGAGAAGATGACCGGCGGCCTGCTCGAAACCGGCATCTTCCAAGGCCGCCCCACGGTGACCATCTCCACCGTGAAGAACAAGACCAGCGAGTACATCGACACCACCAACGTGATGAACTCGATCCAGACCGCGCTGGTCAAGTCCGGCAAGGTGCGCTTCGTGCGCTCCATCAACGAGATGCAGCAGGGCGTGGACGAACTGCAGCGCCAGAACCAGAGCGGCCTGTACAAGCAGGGCACCACCGCCAAGGTCGGCCAGATGACGGCTGCCAAGTACACCATGGAAGGCGAGCTGACCAGCATCGTCAAGCAGAGCAACACCACCAAGGACGTGTACTACAAGTTCACCCTGAAGCTGTTCGACGTGCAGGAAGGCACCGTGGAATGGCAGGACGAGAAGGAAATCCGCAAGACCAGCAAGCGCTGAGCCAACGCGGCACTGAAAGGACTTCACCATGCAACGCAGAACCACCCGGGCCGCCGCACTGAGCGTGCTGGCCATCACCTTCGGCGCCAGCAGCGCCCAGGCACAGAACGCAGCCCCGAAGATCGCCGTGACCGACCTGGCCTATGCCCAGCAGGTTTCGGAATACTTCGTGGCCGGCGCCTACCAGCGCAGCGCCCAGATGAGCGCTGGCGGCAGCGCGAGCCACGGCATGTACGGTGGCTCGGGCAGCCACTCCATGCAGGCCTCCGAGCAGGCCAGCGGCACCTTCGTGGCCGGCCGCTACAGCTACATCGAGCAGCGCGAGCTCGGCGGCTACACCAACGACCTCAAGGGCGCGCTGCTGCAGGGCACCTACTTCCGCCTGGTGCAGGGCAAGGGCTTCGACGCCGGCAAGCCGCAGAACAGCAAGGCCGAACAGGTGCTCAACCAGGTGCAGACCGGCAAGATGGCCGCACCCCAGGCGCAGAACCAGGTGGCCAACGTGATCGCGCGCATCAAGAAGGGCGAGTTCGCCGGTGCCGACTACGTGCTCTTCGGCGTGGTCTCCAGCATCAACTTCACCGATGCGCTCTCGCCCCTGCAGGGCACGACCAGCGCCACGCGCCAGTACGGCCTGCAGCTCTTGGCCGACTTCTCGCTGATCAACACCCGCACCTACGAGATCAAGGCCGCGTTCTCCGCACAGGGCGAAGGCAACGACACCAAGATCCTGTCCAACCGCGGCGACATCGCCCCGCCCAACCGGGCCAAGGTGATGAGCGAGACCTCGCGCAGCCTGGCAGGCAGCGTGTACGAACAGCTGGCCACCCAGCTGGGCTATACCGACGCCCACCTGGCCCGCGGCGTGCGCCCGGCCGCTCCCCCGCCACCGCCCGTGGTCTACCAGGGCGGCGGCCAGCCCATGCCGGCACCCCAGGCCGACCAGGTGCTGATCCTCAAGTGATTGCCCCTCGCGCAGCGTGGATGGCCAGCGCCATCCCGACCCGCGCCCTCAAGGCCAGCCTGGTGCTGGCCTTTTTTGTGGGCGGCTGCGCTGCAGCGCCCGAGCCGCCAGCGTCGGCTGCAACGGCCTTCGCGCCCTATTCCTTGCCGGGGGCGGGCGGGGCGGGCGTGCAGGCCTTGCAGCGGCCCGCGCGCACGGCGCCGCTGCGCTACCGCGTGATCGTGGTGCCCGGTTCGGGCTGCGCCGGCATGGGCCCGCTGGCCGACCGCTACTTCGCCGGCCTGTTGCATGCCGAGGTGCTGGTGCTGCACAAGCCCGGTGTCGATCCAGGGGCCCGCACCGCCGCCGGTGCATGCCCTGCCGACTTCGTGCAGGCGGATCGCCTTTCTGCCTGGCGTGACCATGCCCGGGCCGCGTTGCGCGCGGATGCCCGCCTGCGACAGGCGCAGGGTCTTCCAACCATCCCCCAGCTGCTGGTCGGCATCTCCGAAGGGGCCGAGCTGCTGCCTGCGCTGGCGCCCGAGGTGCCGGGCCTGGCGGGCCTGGTGTTGTCGTCGGGCAGTGGCCTGGACCCGCGCGAGGCCGGGGCCCTGCAGGCGCAGCGCCTGGGTGCCGCAGCCGACTGGGAGGCCCTGGGCCGCCTGCAGGCCGGCCTCCAGCCCGACAGCACGCTGGCGCAGGGCCGCAGCCTGGGTTATTGGCGCGACCTCTGGCACTGGCCACTGGCGCGGCCCCTGCGCGAAGGGCCCTGGCCTGTGTTGCAGGTCTGGGGTGCGAACGATGCCTTGGTGCCCGTGGAGGCCTTTCGCCGCGGGGCCGGGCAGGCGCAGGGCCGCCAGGCGCCCTGGTGCGCGCGTGAACTGCCCGGTGCCGACCATGGCCTGCAAGGCCCCGGCGGTGACGGGGTGCAGCAGCTCTGGGCCTGGCTGGAACAGTGGGGCAGGGCGCCGCTGCAAGGCCTGTGCGCACCGCTCTCCCGTTGAAAAGGCCTCAGGGGACCGCGTAGATCAGCTGGAATTTCGTGTTGTTCAGCATGTCCGCCAGGCTGGTGCCGTAGCCCAGGAAGAACTGCGTGCCGCGCAGGCCGCTCACATTGACCAGCTCCAGGATAGTCACGGTCTGCGACGCCGTCAGCGTGCCCTGCCAGGCCGGCGCCGGTGTCGATGCGCCGTTGAACAGCGCCCAGCCCTGCGGCGTCAGCACCGCCACGCCCACGCCGGGCACCAAGGCCACGACATAGACCACGCCGCCCTGGCCCACGTCGCGCGATGCCGGCTGCACGCGCCCGGTCAGGCGCAGCGATTGCACCGTGCCCTCGGTCGTGCCCGAGAAACTGGCCGGCGTCAGCGGCCCGCCGCCGGGTGCGGGCGGCACGCGCGCACTGTCGGCGCTGAAGCCCACGCGCGTGGTGATGGGTGTCAGGTCCACCGCCTCGAAGGCCGTGTGCGGCACCGTCTGCACCTGGGTGATGGTGGCGCTCTGCCACAGCCGGCTCGGATCGCCCGTGATGTACATGTCCGAGCCGCCGTCGGCGATGTACATGCCATAGCGCTTGAGCGCGTTGAGGATGGCCTTGGCCTGCGCCGTGTAGTTCTCGGGCACCGGGTAGTCGGCACGCAGGCGGAACAGCTGGCCCATCGCCGGCTTGGCGGCCGAGGCATCGCCATTGCGCGTGAGGTGGCGCGCCGGCCAGGTGTAGCTTGTGCGGATCTTGCTGCTCTGGATGGTGAAGCGCAGCGCGTGCTGGATCTCGCCGGTGCTGGCCTCCTCGGCGCGCAGCAGCAGCGGGAAGATCGGAAAGCCCGCTGCGTCCGACGAGGTCCAGCCCGCGGGCCGCAGCGCGTTGGAGCGCAGGTCGAACGCCGCGCTGCTGTAGATGTCCCAGCCGCCATCGGCGCGGGCATAGCTCAGGTAGCTCTCCCACAGCATGCAGGTGTCGGTGTCGACACTGAGGATGTGGTGGTCGTTGTAGATGGCCTTGTTGCTGCTGATGCCGCCCTCCACCTTGGGCTGCAGCGGGAAGGGCAGGCGCGCCGGGCTGGTCAGGCCCGTGCAGGGGCGCGCCAGGCTGCCGTCGGCACGCGCGCAATCGCTTTCATCGGGTGCGCCATCGCGGTCGAAGTAGACCGCCGGCCAGGTGATTTGGCTGCCCTGCACCACGTTGTACGGAATGCCCCAGTACTCGCTGCTGGCCATGTCCTCGCTCTGGCCCAGGTCCAGGTGCAGGCGCCGGCTGCCGGTGCTGATGGTCTGCAGGAAGGCAGCGGACTGCGGGTGCACCGGCAGCTGGTCGATGCGGGTGTTGAACACATGGTCCGCCGGCAGCACGGGGCAAGGCCCCACGGTGGGCGCGGCCACGGCGGCGCTGGCCAGCAGCGCCAGCGAGGCCAGCAGGGCAAGGTGGGGGCGGGGCATGGCGGGGTCTCCTGGGTACTCGCCAGGATGCTGCCACGCCTTGTTACATCGTGGCGGGTGCAGTTGTAACGGCCGGCAACCAGCAGCTGCAGCTTCTAGGGAGAATCGTATCTCGGCTGCAGTCCCGCCCATGCCTGCTGAAGGCGAAAACCGGCTTGCTCAAGCCAGTGCTCCCGCGCAAGGGCCGCCCCGCCGCGCCTTCACCCCCTCCCGACCCGCGCAGGGGTTCGAGTGGGGTTTAAGGCGCGAAGCGACTCAGGGGGTGTGCGCTATCTTGGTCGGTACATCTTGAAGAGCTGTTCGGGGCCCACGGTGAAGTAGTCGGCGGGGCCCCCTGCGCGCAGGATGTGGCCCGCGGCGGCCGTGTCGTAGATACCCTCCTTGAGCAGCGCCTTGTCGATGTGGATCGCCACCACCTCGCCCAGTACCAGCCAGGTCGGCACCTGTGCGCCATCGGCGCCCTGCAGCTGCAGGATCTGGGTGCGCCGGCATTCGAAGGTGACGGGGCTCTCGGCCACGCGCGGCGGCGCCACCTGGGTGCTGGCCAGCGGCGTGAGGCCCGCCAGCTGGAATTCGTCGACCTCGGGCGGCACGGCGGCGCAGCTCTGGTTCATGGCCTCGGCCAGGCTGCGCGTGGCCAGGTTCCACACGAACTCGCCCGTCTCCTCGACATTGCGCACCGTGTCCTTGTAGCCGATGCTGGCAAAGCCCACGATGGGCGGCACGTAGTTGAAGGCGTTGAAGAAACTGTAAGGCGCCAGGTTCAGCGCGCCTGCGGAGCTCTGCGTCGAGATCCAGCCGATGGGGCGTGGCCCGACGATGGCATTGAACGGGTCGTGCGGCAGGCCATGGCCTTGGCGCGGCTGGTAGCTGTGGATGGAGGCGGGGGCAGTTGTGGCCATGGGGCGGAGCGGGGTGGGAGAGGCGGAACCGCCACCATACGTGAAGCGCGACGTGTTTGCACGGACAGGGTGAAGTGCCTCCCTGCGCGCATGGGCGGTCTGTGGCCTGTGGGCCGGTGGTTCGGCGATCAGGACGGCGGCATGGCCCTGGCCTGCGCCTGCAGCCAACTGCAGAACACGTCCAGGCGCGGGTGGGCTGCGGCACTGCGTCGCAGCGCCAGGTATTCATAGCCCGAGGCGTTGAACCCCATGGGCGCCACCAGGCGTCCGGCCTGCACGTCGTCCATCACCAGGTGCCAGGGGGCCATGGCAATGCCCAGGCCGCGCACGGCAGCCTCCAGCGTGAAGTAGTAGTGCTCGTACACGGGGCCGGCGGCGGCCACCGCCTCGGGCCAGGCTGCGCCGGTCGAGGCGGCCCACAGGGCCCAGGCATTGCGCCGCGCGCGCGTGTGCAGCAGCGGCTGGCCGGCCAGGTCGGCCGGTGTGTGCAGCGCACCCGTGCGTGCGGCCAGTACGGGGGACAACACGGGGCCCAGGCGCTCGGTGAAAAGGGGCTGTGCGGTGGGGCCATCGCGGAGCGCGCCTGCTGCCTCCTCGGCAGTGATGAGCAGGTCGCAGCCCTCGCGCGCGGCGTCGGTGCCGGTGTCGGTGGTGCGCAGGCGCACCTCGATGCCCGGGTGCTGTGCGTGGAAGTCGAACAGCCGTGGGATCAGCCACTTGACCGTGAAGGTGCTGAAGCAGGCCACATCGAGCGGCCCCTGGTGGGCATCGCCCAGCGCGCGCACCGTGTCCGCGATCTGCTGGAAGGCCGTGGTCAGCACGGGTTGCAAGGTGCGCGCCGCGGCCGTGAGGGTGGGGCGGGCCTTGGTACCGTCGAACAGCGGCAGGCCCAGGTGCTCTTCGAGCTGGAGCACCTGGCGGCTGATGGCGCCGGGCGATACCGAGAGTTCCTCGGCCGCGGCCGTCATGCGGCCCAGGCGGGCGGCGGCTTCGAAGGCGCGCAGGGCGCCCAGCGGGGGCAGGCGAGGCTTCATTTCTATGTGATTCTAGATCACATAGGGTGGGCGTATAAATCGCTTTTCTGCTCGGATGCGTGGGGGAAGAATTCAAGCTTTCCCAACCCGTTTATTTGACTCAAAGGACATATCCGATGCCCTTCATCCACACCCATGTGCCCCAGGCAAGCTCCGATGAAACGCGCGAGGCCATCGTGCAGGCCATCCACCAAGCGCTGGTCGAAGGCATCGGCATGCCCGAGGACGAGCTGTTCAACATGGTCACCGGCTATGCCCCGGGGCAGTTCGCCTTCAGCCGCAGCTTCAATGGCGTGGCGCGGTCGGATGCCGTGGTTGTCGTCGAAATCACCCTGCGCCGTGGCCGCAGCGATGCGATGAAGCGCGCGCTGTACGCCGCCATTGCGCGCAAACTGCAGGAGATGGCGCACGTGGCCCCGGCCGACGTGTTCATCTTCATGCACGAGAACGACTATTCCGACTGGTCCGTGGGCCATGGGCGCGTTGCACTGGCGCGGGTGCAGCAGGTGGGGGCGCCGGGGTGAGCCGGGGCGCCTTGCCTCGAGCTGTTACTTCTTGCTCAGTTCCCGGAGCTCTTTTTCCAGCGCGTCCACGTTGGCCTGCAGCTCACGTGTGCGCAGCTCGCAGGCCGCGGCCGCGGCCTGCATCTCGGAGGTGACGGCCTGCTCGGACGTGGCAGGGGCGGTGCCGGTGCGGGCCTGGGTGCGGCGGGCGGCCCGCTCGCGCTGATCGGCCGCGCAGCGCTGCTGGTGGGCCTGGAGCGTGCCACGCGCTTCGCGGATCAGGCGTTGCTCCAGATCGGTCTTGCGGCGCCAGGTTTCGCCAAAGGCGCCTTCCTTGCGCGGAGCCGGTGCCGTGGCGGCAGCCGGTGCGGCAGGGGCCGATGCGGCACCCGCTGCAGGTGCTGCGGCCGATGCGCCCGAGGCCGGGGTGGTGGCTGCTGCAGGGGCCGGCGCAGCGGTGCCAATGCCGCTGCTCGACAGCCGGACCTCGACCTTCTCGCCCTTGCCCCCACCGGCGCAGGGCGCATCCTGAAAGGACACCTTGCCATCCGGGCCCGTGCACTTGTTGATGGCCCACGCCGGGGCCGCCAGCGCCAGGCAGGCCGCCGTGCCCAGGAACAACTGTCGAATCATGCTTTCCCTCTCCCCTGAAACCTGTTGTTGCAGCTTCCCAGTATCGCCGCATCGGAATGGTAGGGCACCGCCTGCTGCCCCGGCGGTTGCCCAAAGCGCACTGGCGGTCACGCGGAAGGCGGCCCGTGGGCATCGCTCCTGCCCATGAACCAGCTCGGCGGCTGCCCCATGGCGGCCTTGAACATGGCCGAGAAGGCGCTTTCGCTGGCGTAGCCGCTGGCGGCGGCCACGGCGGTCACCGATTCGCCGCGCGCCAGGCGGGGCAGGGCATGGGCCAGCACCGCCTGCTTGCGCCAGGGCGCAAAGCCCATGCCGAACTGCGCCTGGAACAGCCGGGCCAGGGTGCGTTCGCTGGCGCCGCTGTCGGTGGCCCAGTCATGCAGCGTGGCATGGCGGCCGGGGGCCTCCAGCACGGCCTGGCACAGGGCGCGCAGGCGCTTGTCGCTGTCCGGCCCGGGCAGGGGCACGCCCAGGGCCAGGACTTCGGCCTGGCCGATCTCGTCGAGCACCAGGGTGGTCAAGGCCGCCTCACGCGCAGGTCCCGGTGGCGGGCCGCCCACGGGGTCCAGGGCCGACACCAGTTCGCGCAGCAGCGGCGTCACGGCCATCACGCGGCAGACGGCTCCGTCGGCGGGAATCACCGAGGGGTCGACGTACAGGGTGCGAAAAGCCGCCGCCTCCAGCACGGCAATGGCGTGCAGGGCGCCGGGGGCGATCCACACCGCACGCGAGGGCGGCACGATGTACGTCGTGGGCGCAACGGGGGCCACCACGCTGACCTGGATCACGCCGCTGGCGCAGTAGGCCAGCTGCCCCCAGGCATGGCGGTGCGGCTCGAAATGCGTGTCGGCCGGCATGTTGCGCGCGCGCACCCGCACCGGCTGCGCCGGGGTGGGCACGAAGGGGTCCATGTCCCCGAGCGGGGCGGCGTGGCTGGTGCGTGCCATGGTGGGGGTGGGTTTTGTATACGGGGTTGGCGCAAATTCGCTGAAACCTGTCTTTCCGTCGCATTCCAGAAATCCAGGCGCGATATTACGATTTCGCCATGACTTCTGCCAACCCCACCGCCAGCCCTGCCGCTGCCGTCCCCCTGCGTGCCGACGCGGGCGTGATCGGCCTCGTGGGCATCGCCCACCTCATCAGCCACTTCAGCCAGCTGCTGCTGGCTCCGCTGTTCCCGTGGCTCAAGGACGCTTTCCAGGTCGGCTATACCGAACTGGGCTTCCTCATGACCATATTCTTCGTGGTCTCGTGCGCCGTGCAGGCGGGCTCGGGCTTCGTGGTCGACCGCTTCGGTCCGCGCCCCATCCTGTTCGGCGGCCTGGCATTGCTGGGCCTGGCGGCGTTCGGCTTTGCGGCCAGCACCAGCTATGCCATGCTGGCCGCGTTCTCGGTGCTGGCGGGCATCGGCAACGGCGTGTTCCACCCGGTGGACTACACGCTGCTCAACCGGCGCGTGAGCGCGCCACGCCTGGGCCATGCGTACAGCGTGCACGGCATCACCGGCAGCCTGGGCTGGGCGCTGGCGCCGGCCATGCTGGTGCCGTTGGCGATCGCCTTCTCGTGGCGCGTGGCCCTGGTCTGCGCCGGCGTGCTGGCGTTTGCCGTGCTGGCGCTGTTGCTGTTCAAACGCCGTGTGCTGGAACTGCCGCCCGTGCCTGCGGCAGCGACTGCCAAGGCCGGGGCCGCAGGGCAGCAGGGCAACTTTGCCTTCCTGCGCATTCCGGCCGTGTGGATGTGCTTTGCGTTCTTCTTTTTCTACGCCGTGTCGCTCAACGTGGTGCAGGCCTTTGCGCCCGAGGCCGCGCGCCAGCTGCACGCTGTGCCGGTGGCCCTGGCGGCCATGTGCCTCACGGTCTACATGGTGGCCAGCGCGGGCGGCATGGTGCTGGGTGGCTTCCTGGCCGCCGACCCGAGCCGCTGCGAGCGCATCGTGGGCGTGGGCTTCGGCCTGGCCGCCTGCGTGGCAGTGGCCCTGGCCCTGGCGCACCCGCCTGGGGCCCTCGTACCCGTGATGTTCGGTGTGATGGGTTTTTGCGCCGGCATCGCCGGCCCCTCGCGCGACCTGCTGGTCAAGCGCTCCACGCCCGAGGGCTCCACGGGCCGGGTCTACGGCATTGTCTACTCGGGCCTGGACATCGGCCAGGCGCTGTCGCCGCTGTTGTTCGGTGTGCTGCTCGACCAGGGCCGCTTCACGGCCGTGCTGCTCGGTCTGGCCGTCGTGCAGGGCGTGCTGATCGCCAGTGCCTTCAATGTGCGCCGCGTGCGGCGCACCGCGACGCCGGTTCCCGCCTGATTGGCGCAGAGTGTCCCGGGCAGCGCCCGGCACATCAGACCACGGCGCGGTGCCGTGCAATGCAGGTGTCCAGCGTGTCCTCGCCGGTGCGCTGCCACCAGTCCAGCGCCGAGAAGATCTCCACCTCGGCATAGCCTTCGAAGCCCGCGGCCTCGACCCACTGGCGGATTTTCTTCAGTTCGATCACGCCGTCGCCCATCATGCCGCGGTCGCTGAGCAGGTGACGCGTGGGCAGGCGCCAGTCGCACACATGGTAGGCCAGCAGGCGTTCCTTGCCGGCGCGTGCGATCTGCTGTTCCAGCTTGGGGTCCCACCACACGTGGTACACGTCCAGGGCCACGCCGAGCGCACCGGTCTTCTGCGCATCGAGCGCATCGCAGATGTCCAGCGCCTGCTCCAGCGTGTTGATGCAGGCGCGGTCGGCCGCCTGCATGGGGTGCAGCGGTTCAATGGCCAGGGGCATGCCCACCTGCCGTGCGTATTCCAGCGACGCGGCGATGCCGTCGAACACCTCGCCGCGTGCGCGGGCGAGGTCGGTGTAGTGCGGCGTGCCCTCCAGCGCGCCGGGCAGGGCGCCCACCACCAGCACCAGGCAGGCGGCGTCCAGGGTCTTGGCTTCGTCGATGGCGCGGCGGTTGTCGTCCAGCGCGGCGCGCAGGCCGGCCGCATCGGCCGCCGGGAAGAAGCCGCCCCGGCAGTAGCCCGACAGCGCCATGCCATGGGCGCGCAGCTGGCGCGCCGTGGCGTCCAGGCCGGCCGCTGCCACCTGGTCGCGCCAGGGGCTGATGGCGCGGATGCCGCGTTCAGCGCACTGGTCGATGATGCGCGACAGCGGCACCTCCGCCCCCTGCTGCTTGCGCACGGTGGCGGTGTTGATCGAGAGCCAGCGGTGGTCTTGCGAGAAGTCACGCATGGTGCCCAGGCGGCCACGCCGTGCAATGCGAGCAGGTGGCCCATGCGCTGCACGGCCAGTTCGGGCTGCTCCAGCAGATCGGCCTGGTCGGCCAGGCGGAACAGCTCGGCGAAGTGCACCAGCGAGCGCGTGCTCTGCTGCCCGCCCACCATGGTGAAGTGGCTCTGGTGGCCGTTGAGCCAGGCCATGAAGACCACGCCCGTCTTGTAAAAGCGCGTGGGCGCCGCGAAGATGTGGCGCGACAGCGGCACCGTGGGCCCCAGGATGGCGTGGAAGCGCGCCATGTCGCCCGCCGCCAGCGCTGCCAGCGCCGCGCTCGCGGCCGGTGCGATGGCGTCGAAGATGCCCAGCAGCGCATCGCTCTGGCCCTGGCGCGGCGTGCCGCCGGCGCCGTCACCGGCGATGAGTTCGGCGTAGTTGAAGTCGTCGCCTGTGTACATGCGCACGCCCTGGCCGTCGGTGCCGCCCGTGGCGGGCAGGCGGCGGCGCATGGCGACCTCCTTGTCCTTGTCGAGCAGCGAGATCTTGATGCCGTCGACCTTGTCCGGGTGCGCGGCAATCACGGCCAGGGCTGTGCCCATGGCCGCATCCACATCGCGCGAACCCCAGTAACCGGCCAGGGCCGGGTCGAACATGTCGCCCAGCCAGTGCAGCACCACGGGCTGGCGCGCCTGCGCAAGGATGCGGTCGTACACGCGCTCGTAGTCGGCCGGGCCCTTGGCCACGCGGGCCAGTGCGCGGCTGGCCATCACGATGAGCTTGCCGCCCAGCTTTTCGATGGCCTCCATCTGCTCCTCGTAGCCGCGGATCACATCGTCCACCGACTTCACGTCCTCCAGCACCAGGTGGTCCGTGCCGCAGCCCGAGGCCACGAGCGCGCCCGGCCCGAAGTCGCGCGCCGCGTCGAGCGAGCGGCGGATCAGCTCCAGCGAGGTCGGCCAGTCCAGCCCCATGCCGCGCTGCGCGGTGTCCATGGCCTCGGCCACGCCCAGGCCCAGCGACCACAGGCGGTGGCGGTAGGCGATGGTCGCATCCCAGTCCACGGCGCACTGCAGCCACGGGTCGATGGCGGCCAGCGGGTTGGCCACCACATGGGCGGCCGAGTAGGCGATGCGGTTGAACACGGCCCCCTTGGGCGGAGCCACCGGCGGGCGGCCTTGCAGGGTATAGGGGCTGGTGCGGCCGTCGGCCGCGGGCAGGGAGAGGCGAAGGGCCATGGTGAACTCGGGAAATGGGGTAAGAAATGGATCAGGCGTTGAGGGGCGCTACGTCCACCCAGCGGCGTTCCTTCCAGCTTTCCAGCGCCGCCTCGACCAGTTGCACGCCCTTGGCGCCTTCGGGCAGGGTCCATTGGTAGGGGGCGTCTTCCACCACGTGGCGGATGAAGTGTTCCCACTGGATCTTGAAGCCGTTGTCGTAGACCTGCGAGTCGGG
The DNA here is from genome assembly GCF_046339755.1 of Acidovorax sp. GTDB lineage: Bacteria > Pseudomonadota > Gammaproteobacteria > Burkholderiales > Burkholderiaceae_C > Acidovorax. The sequence goes on from NZ_JBKDTZ010000308.1 coordinate 33,205, forward strand.
GATCTCCTGCCACTGGTCGAAGAAGTTCATGGTCTGCTTCTCGTCGGGGTTCCACACCGGGCGCGGCGTGGCCACGCGGCTTTGCGCGCGGCAGCTCGACAGGCCGGCCACGGCCGAGCCGTCGGTGCCGTCCACATGGAAGGTGACCAGGTCATCGCGGCGCACGCGCGTGGCCCAGCTCATGTTGAGCTGCGCGATCACCGGCTCGCCGTTGTGGCCCGTGAGTTCGCAGGTGGCGTAGGCCGCGTCGTCGGCCGTGGCTTGGTAGGGCTGGCCGGCCTCGTCCCAGCGCTGCGGGATGTGCGTGGCGCCGATGCACGAGACGGACTTCACCTCGCCGAACAGGTTGTCCAGCACGTAGCGCCAGTGGCACATCATGTCCAGGATCATGCCGCCGCCGTCTTCGCTGCGGTAGTTCCAGCTCGGGCGCTGGATGGGCTGCAGGTCGCCCTCGAAGACCCAGTAGCCGAACTCCAGGCGCACGCTGAGCATGCGGCCAAAGAAGCCCGCGCGGCGCAGCATGTCGAGCTTGCGCAGGCCGGGCAGGAATAGCTTGTCCTGCACTGCGCCGTGCTTGAGGCCCGAGCCTGAGGCCAGGCGCGCGATCTCCACCGCCTCGTTCAGGTTGGTGGCGATGGGCTTCTCGCAGTACACATGCTTGCCCGCGCGGATGGCCTTGGCCAGCAGGGTGGGGCGCATCTGCGTGGTGCCGGCGTCGAAGAACACGGTGTCCTCGGGGTTGGCCAGCGCGGCATCGAGGTCCGTGCCCCAGCGCGCGATGCCGTGGGCCTTGGCCAGGGCCTCCATCTTCTCGGCATTGCGGCCGATGAGGATGGGGTCGGGCATCACGCGGTTGCCGTTGCCGAGCACCACGCCGCCCTGCGCGCGGATGGCGCAGATGGAGCGGATCAGATGCTGGTTCATGCCCATGCGGCCGGTGACGCCGTGCATGATGAGTCCGAGTCGTTGGGTGGCCATGGTGTCGGTCCGTTTCAGTTCAAAGGTTGCAAAAGGAATGGGCAAAGGCGCGGCCTGGCCACCCCATGGCGGGGCGGGCGTTGCTGTGCGGCGCGCAGGGAATTACTGGGTAGGCTGCAGGCCGGCTGCCTTGACCAGCGCGGCGTTGTTCTTGATCTCGTCCTTGATGTAGGCGTCGAACTGCTCAGGCTTGAGCGTCCAGGCATCGGCGCCGAGCTTGAGGAAGCGCTCCTTCACCTCGGGCGTGGCCAGCGCCTTGACCACCTCGTCGTGCAGGCGGTTGACGATGTCGCGCGGCGTCTTGGCCGGCACCATCATGCCGATCCAGAAATTGAATTCCGAGCCCGGCACGCCGGCCTCGGCCGTGGTGGGCACGTCGGGCAGGGCGGCGGCGCGCTTGGGCGAGCCCACGGCCAGCGCCAGCAGCTGACCGTCCTTGATCTGGCCGATGACGGGCGCGATGGGCGAGAAGTAGTAGTCCACGCGGCCCGACAGCACCTCGGTCACGGCCTCGGCCGAGCCCTTGAAAGGGATGTTGGTCGCATCGATCTTCGCGGCCAGCTTGAACTTCTCGGCGTTCAGGTGCGTGGCGCTGCCCTGGCCGGCCGAGGCGAAGTTCACCGTGCCGGGCTTGGCCTTGGCCGAAGCCACCAGGTCCTGCAGCGTCTTGATGCCCTTGGCGGGCGAGATCACCAGCGCATTGGGCAGCGAGGAGATCGGCGTCACGCCCGCGAAGTCGCCCGTGGTGTCGAAAGGCAGCTTGGCAAAGGTCAGCGGGCTCACCGTGTGCGAGGAGGAATGGATCATCACCGTGTAGCCGTCGGGCGCGGCCGTGGCCACCGCCTGCTGGCCGATGGTGCCGCTGGCGCCGCCGCGGTTGTCCACCACCAGCGACTGGCCCATGCTCTGGCCCATCTTGTCGGCGATGGCGCGCGCAATGATGTCGGTGGTGCTGCCCGCCGCGAAGGGCACGATCACACGGATGGGCTTGGTGGGGTAGCCGCCCTGCGCGAGGGCGCTGAACGACAGCGACGTGAGCGTGGCTGCCGCCAGGGCGGTGGCGGCAGCGCGGCGGGTGGTGCGGATGAAAGGCATGGATTTGTCTCCGTTGGCAGGCTTGGACTTGCTCTTTAATTCACTGATTGGTGAATAGAGCAGATTTTTAGGCATTGCTGCGCCTGCGTCAACGTAGACGCGTTCAATGGAGCTAGGTATTTACCCGTGGGCCGGGTGGGGCAGGGACCGAGGGCAGCGGTGCGCGGCACCCAAGGGCGCGCGCTGCGGCTGCAGGTCAGCGAGGCGGCTTCTTGCGCAGCCTGGCGAGTGCATACCCGGTAAAGCCCTGGTGCACAAAGCCGCCGAGCGCCATGAGCGGGATCCATGCGGCGGCATAGTGCGGAAGGCAGAGCAGCAGGCCGAGGGCAAGCAACAGGCTTGCGGCAAAGAGCAGGTCGCGCCATGCAAACAGGCGCGCGCAGCCTTCTATCCCTTCGGGCGGGCGCACAATCCACTGGCGCGTGAGTTCGACACGCTTGCCGGTGCCCATTTGGTAGGCGCGCCAGAGGAGAAAGGCGGCCATGGCTGCGGGTGCGATGACGAAAAGCAGGAGCGTTGGGATGTACATGGAGCGTAGTTTCCCTCAGCCCTTCAGCACATAGCCCAGGATCACATCGCACATGTGCGTGAGCCGCTCGTTGCGAGCCTTGGGGGTCATCAGGTCGCGCCCGAAGATGGCCGACAGGGTGTGGTTGTTCGACAGGTAGAAGTACGACAGCCCGGCAATCGACACGTACAGCTGCAGCGGGTCCACCCCACCGCGAAAGCTCCCTTCGCGCCGGCCGCGTTCCAGCACCTCGCCCAGCATGGCGATCAGCGGCGAGTTCATCTCGCGTGCGCGCTGCGACTCCTGCAGGTGGCGCGCCTTGTGCAGGTTGGCACTGTTGAGCAGGGTCAGGAACTGCGGATTCTCCAGGTAGTACACCCAGGTGAACTCCACCAGCCGGCGGATCGCGGTGGCGGGCTCGAGCTCCAGCAGGTTGAGCTTGCGCTCCTCCTCGCGGATGTGCCGGTAGGCCTGCTCCAGCACGGCCTGGAACAGGGTTTCCTTGTCCGCGAAGTAGTAGTAGATCAGCCGCTTGTTCAGGCCGGCGCGCTCGGCGATGCGGTCCACGCGGGCACCGCCCAGGCCGTGCTCGGCAAACTCGTCGCGCGCCGCGGACAGGATCGCCCCCTGGGATCGGTCTGCGTCCCGCTGGCGCTCGGGGGCGGTGGTCTCGGTGTCTTTGCTCATGCCCGAATAATTCACTAAATGGTTAACAAAATCCAATCCTGCAGCGACCAGGGACGGGTTTTGTGGCGGCGGTGCACGGTGTGGCGAAGGCTTTTCGCGGGAAAGGAGGACTATAGCGAGCGCGAGGCCGGACCCCCGGCTTGCGCAGGTCCATATGCGCAGCGTATGGAGCTGCCCTGTGCAGGCTATTTGACGGGGCGCGGGCTGCTTTCTACGATGCGCCACGGCCCTTGTTGCCTGCGCTTGCCCAGAACCACACAACACACCCTGGAGACGAATTGCCCATGCACTCCCTGTCCGCATTCCTCGCGCCCGCGTTGCGCCTGTCCGTGCCTGCCCTGGCCGCAGGCCTGCTGGCCGCCTGTGCTCCGATGAAGAACCCGCCCGCCGCAGGTGTCGGCACCGCCGTGCCGGCCAGCAAGGAGGCGGCCCCCGTCGCCACGGCCTGCCCCAAGGACATCGAAGCGATTGCGCGCTGCCTGTCGGGCCAGGACTCGGCCGGCGCCTACTACCTCATCGCCATGCCGAACCAGTGGAACCAGGTGCTGGTCATGCACTCGCACGGCGGCCCCACGCTGGGCGCGCCCAAGCCCGAGCGCGCGGTCGAGGATCTGGAGCGCTGGTCCATCATGGTCCGTGCCGGCTATGCCTGGGCCGGCAGCACTTTTCGCCAGGGCGGCGTGGCCGTGCGCGCTGCGGCCGAGGACACGGAGCGCCTGCGCCGCATCTTCGTGTCGCAGGTGGCCCAGCCGCGCCGCACCATCCTGCACGGCCAGTCCTGGGGCGCCAGCGTGGCCGCCATGGGCGCCGACATGTTCGGCCACGGCGCGGTCAGCCCCCGGCCCTATGACGCGGTGCTGCTCACCAGCGGGCTGCTGGCCGGCGGCAGCCGTTCGTACGACTTCCGCACCGACCTGCGCGTGGTCTACCAGCATCTGTGCAACAACCACCCGCTACCCAACGAGGCGCAGTACCCGCTGAACATCGGCCTGCCGGCCAGCGCCAAGATGACAGGCGCCGAGCTCACGGCCCGGGTCAACGAGTGCCTGGGCCTGGACAAGCCGGCCGCACAGCGCACGCCCGAGCAGCAGCGCAAGGTGAAAACCATCGTCGACGTGATCCGCATCCCTGCCAGTTCCATCCAGAGCCACCTGAACTGGGGCACCTTCCACTACCGCGACGTGGTGCACTTGCGCACGGGCGACGCCAGCCCCTTCGGCAACATGGGTGCACGCTACACCGGCTCGCCCGACGATGCGGCGCTGAACGCCGCTGTGCTGCGCTACAAGGCCGACCCGCAGGCCCTGGCCCGCTTCGCCGAGGATACCGACCCCACGGGCCGCATCGACGTGCCGGTGCTCACCGTCAAGGGCGTGGACGACCCGACGGCCTTTGTCGAACTGGACGCCTTCTTCAAGGGCACCATGGATCGCGCCGGCAGCGGCGCCCGCCTGGTGCAGACCTTCACCCAGCACAACACCCACAGCTACCTCAGTGACCCGACCTACCCCACGCTGATGACCGCGCTGCTGCGCTGGGTGGACGAGGGCGCCAAGCCCACGCCCGAGGGCATTGCCCAGCAGTGCCCGGCCAACGAAGCCAAGTTCGGCAAGGGCTGCGCCTTCCTGCCGGCCTATGTGCCCAAACCCCTGAACAGCCGTGTGGTGGACCGGGACCGCCCCTGAATTCCCCCCAAAATAAAAAAAGGCCCCGCGATGCGGGGCCTTTGCATTGTGGGTGCCGAAAGGATCAGGCGGCCGCAGCAGCCAGCGCCTTGTTCAGCGTCTCGCTGGGGCGCATCACTTTGTCGAGCTTGGCCACGTCGGGCTGGTAGTAGCCGCCGATGTCGGCGGGCTGGCCCTGCACGGAAGCCAGTTCGGCCACGATGGTCTCTTCCTTGGCCGACAGTTCCTTGGCCAGTGGAGCGAAGTGCGCGGCCAGGTCCTTGTCGTCCGTCTGCGCGGCCAGTTCCTGGGCCCAGTACAGGGCCAGGTAGAACTGGCTGCCGCGGTTGTCCAGCTGGCCGGTCTTGGGCGAGGGGTTCTTGTTGTTGTCCAGGAGCTTGCCCGTGGCCGCGTCCAGCGTCTTGGCCAGGACCTTGGCCTTGGCGTTGCCGGTCTTGATGCCGAGGTCTTCGAACGACACGGCCAGCGCCAGGAACTCACCCAGCGAATCCCAGCGCAGGTGGTTTTCTTCCACCAGCTGCTGCACATGCTTGGGGGCCGAGCCGCCGGCACCCGTTTCGTACATGCCGCCACCGGCCATCAGCGGAACGATGGACAGCATCTTGGCCGAGGTGCCCAGTTCCATGATGGGGAACAGATCGGTCAGGTAGTCGCGCAGGATGTTGCCGGTGGCGCTGATGGTGTCCAGGCCGCGGATCACGCGCTCCAGGGTGTAGCGCATGGCACGCACCTGGCTCATGATCTGGATATCGAGGCCGGTGGTGTTGTGCTCGTGCAGGTACATCTTGACCTTGGTGATCAGCTGCGCCTCGTGCGGACGGTACGAGTCGAGCCAGAACACGACGGGCATGCCGGAGTTGCGGGCGCGCGTGACGGCCAGCTTGACCCAGTCGCGGATCGCGGCGTCCTTGACCTGGCACATGCGCCAGATGTCGCCGGCTTCCACGTTCTGGTACAGCAGCACTTCGCCGGTCGCCAGGTCGTTGATGTTGGCCACGCCGTCTTCGGCGATCTCGAAGGTCTTGTCGTGCGAGCCGTACTCTTCGGCCTGCTGGGCCATCAGGCCCACGTTGGGCACCGTGCCCATGGTCCTGGGGTCGAAGGCGCCGTGCCATTTGCAGAAGTTGATGATCTCCTGGTAGATGCGGGCGAAGGTCGACTCGGGCATCACGGCCTTCACGTCCTTGAGCCGGCCGTTGGCGTCCCACATCTTGCCGCTGTTGCGGATCATCGCGGGCATGGACGCGTCCACGATGATGTCGTTGGGGGAGTGGAAGTTGGTGATGCCCTTGGCCGAGTCGACCATGGCCAGCTCGGGGCGGTTCTCGTGGCAGGCGTGCAGGTCGCGCTTGATCTCGTCGCGCTGGCTTTGGGGCAGCGTCTCGATCTTGGCGTACAGGTCGACCATGCCGTTGTTCACGTTCACACCCAGCTCGTCGAACGTCTTGGCGTGCTTGGCGAACGCGTCCTTGTAGAAAATGCGCACGCAGTGGCCGAACACGATGGGGTGGGACACCTTCATCATGGTGGCCTTCACGTGCAGCGAGAACATCACGCCGGTCTTGCGCGCGTCTTCGATTTCCTTCTCGTAGAACTCCAGCAGCGCCTTCTTGCTCATGAACATGCTGTCGATCACCTCGCGGTCGAGCAGCGCGACCTTGGGCTTCAAGACAATGGTCTTGCCGCTCTTGGTGATCAGTTCCATCTTCACTTCACGGGCGCGGTCCAGCGTCATGGACTTTTCGCCGTGGTAGAAGTCGCCGTGGTGCATGTGCGAGACGTGGCTGCGCGATGCCTGGCTCCACTCACCCATCGAATGGGGATTCTTGCGCGCGTAGTTCTTCACGGCGGCGGGCGCGCGGCGGTCGGAGTTGCCTTCGCGCAGCACGGGGTTCACAGCAGAGCCGATGCACTTGCCGTAGCGCGCCTTGATCTCTTTTTCCTTGTCGTCCTTGGGCTGGTCCGGGTAGTCGGGCAGTGCGTAGCCCTTGCCCTGCAGCTCGGCGATGGCCGCCTTGAGCTGCGACACCGAAGCGCTGATGTTGGGCAGCTTGATGATGTTGGCGTCGGGCTGCAGCGTCTTCTTGCCCAGCTCGGCCAGGGTGTTGGGAACGCGTTGCTCTTCCTTGAGGAACTCGGGGAACTCGCCCAGCACGCGGGCGGCCACGGAGATGTCGGACTCCGCCACGTTGATGCCGGCAGGCGCCGCGAAGGTACGGATGATGGGCAGGAAGGAAGCCGTGGCCAGGCGAGGCGCCTCGTCGGTCAGGGTGTAGATGATGGTCGGTTGCTGGGTCGTCATGGCTTGTCTCACGAACGGGTGTGTAAATGCCCTTGGCCGCAGGGTACGGCAGGGGCCAAACGCGAATGCTCTCGCATTCTCGTCCTTTGGCGCTTTATCGGGCCCCGGTTTTTGCAATCGAATCCCACTATGCAAAATTTACCGACGGATAGGTGCAATTTTTTTAATGGGTTGCCTATAGCGGAAGCGGGTTTTGGACGGAAATCTGGTGGCCGCGACGCCGAAAAGCCTCATTGGCACAAGGGCCAAGCAGTGGGGCTCAATCGGGCTTGCCGGACGGTCGGATCGCCGCCACCCGATCCCCCACCACCGCAAACCGCTGCGCCTGTGGCGCGATGGATTGGCTGGATGTTCCTGTGAATGCCCCGAAGGCCGGCAGCACCAGCAGCCCCGGTGTGAAGGCGAAGCAGGGCAGACGCGCGGCATCGCGGGCCAGGCCGTAGAGGGTCACCGTGGGGTGCAGGTGGCCTGCCAGTACCGTGCCTTCGGCAACCGCCAAGGGGTGATGGCACGCAAGCAATTCGGCGTTCGCCAACGGTCGCCAGGGCTCGTCCGCAAGGGCCATGGCAAAGGCCGCGGGCGGGTCTCCAGCGTGCAGGTCGTGGTTGCCGCGCACCAGCGTCATGCGGATGCCGGCGTGGCGCGCGCGCCAGGGCAGCAACTGGGCCCACAGGGGTTCGTCGGCGCCGCTGCGGGCGTGCAGGAAGTCGCCGAGGAAGACCAGGTGCTGCGCGCCCGTGGCGGCCAGCACGGCGTCGAGCCGGGCCAGGTTGTCGGCCGTGGTGCCGTGGGGCACGGGCTGGCCGGCGCGGCGGAAGGTGGCGGCCTTGCCGAAGTGCACATCGGCCACGAAAACCGTGCGCGTGGCCGGCCAATACACGGCGCGTTGGGGCAGAAGCCACAACGCGGTGCCGCCGGGCAGGGTGAGGGCGTGGGCGCCCGGGGGCGCTGGTGGCATCACGGGGCGGCGGTGCCTTGCGGGGCGGATTCGAGGGTTCTCTCCAGGGCCTCGATACTGGGCAGGTTCCCTTGCAGGTCCGGGGGCAAGGCCTCCAGCAACTGGTACTCGGCGACGCCGATGGGTTTGCTCGAATCGCGCAGCGCATATTCGGCCACCACGTTGTTCCGGCTCTTGCACAGCAGCAGGCCGATGGTGGGGTTGTCGTGCTCGCCCTTCATCTGCGAATCGACGGCACTCAGGTAAAAGCCCAGTTGGCCCGCATGCTCGGGCTTGAACGGCCCCGCCTTGAGTTCGATGACCACATAGCAGCGCAGCTTGAGGTGGTAGAACAGCAGGTCGATGAAGAAATCGTCGCCTCCGACCTCGATGTGCACTTGGCGGCCCACGTAAGCGAAGCCAGCACCGAGTTCGATCAGAAAGCGTGTGATGTGCTGGTCGATGGCGTCCTCGATGCTGCGCTCCTGCGCATCCTCGCCCAGGCCGAGAAAATCCAGCCGGTACGGGTCCTTCAGCGATTCGCGCGCCAGGTCGGACTGGGGCGCTGGCAAACGGGCTGTGAAATTGGTCACCGCGCTGCCGCTGCGCTCCATCAGCTGGCGCTCGATCTGGATCACCAGCACGTTGCGCGACCAGCCATGCTCCAGTGCCTTGGCGGCATACCATCTGCGGGCGTCCGCACCTTGCAGCTTGTCCAGCAAGGCCAACTGGTGGTACCAGGGCAATTGTGCAAGCACCTCTTGCACAAATTCCTGCTCAGGCCAGGCCTCGGCAAAGGCGCGCATGTACTTGAGATTGCGCGGCGAAAAACCCTTCATGTCGGGAAACGCCGTGCGCAGGTCGTGGGCCAGGCGGTCGATGACCTTGGCGCCCCAGCCTTCCCGTGTCTGCCGGGCAAGGATGTCCTGCCCGATCTGCCAGTACAGAACCACCAGCTCGCGGTTGACGGCCAGCGTGGCGCGTTGCTGGGCGCTGTGGATGCGGCCTTTGAGATCGGCCAGCCAGGCCGCGTAGTCCACGGGCAGAGGCAGGATGTCGGGCATTGGTTGTGTCGTAACTTGCGAGGGCCGCAGGCGGGCATTCAGCCGTGGGAGGTTGTCACCATTCTAGGTTCGTGCCCGCTTGCTGCGGGCTGTTGCGGGGCCCAGACCCGGTGTCTCATCGGCGGCCTTCTCCAGCGCCTGCACCATGCGCGCCAGCCGGTCGGCCAGGGTCTCGGTGCTCAGGCGCTCGCGAAAACGTTCCACCATCAAGGGCAGGGCGAATGGGGTGGGGCGCGTGAGCGCATGGATGGACAGGGTCTGCGCCTGCATGCCGCGCAGGGTGCGCGCCAGGCGCTCCATGTCCAGCTCGTTGGCCAGCAGTTCGGCGCGGGCCTGGGCCAGCAGCAGGTTGCCGGGGTCGTACTGGGCGAACACGTCGTAGTACAGCGAGGACGAGGCCTGCAGCTGCCGGCTGCTGCGCTGCTCGCCCGGGTGGCTCTGGAAGATCAGGCCGGCGATGCGCGCGATCTCGCGAAAGCGCCGGCGCGCCATCTCGGTGGCGTTGAGGCTGGCCAGCACCTCCTCTTCGAGCCCGCTGCCGATGGTGGTGGGCGTGCCCTCGCCCAGGATGCGCGGCAGCAGCATCGCCCAGTCGATGGGCTTGGCCGACAAAAGCTCCAGCCCATAGTCGTTGACGGCGATGGAGAAGGTATTGGGCACCTGCTGCGACGCGCGCCAGGCCAGCAGGCCGGCCAGGCCCAGGTGCACCAGGCGCCCCGCCAGCGGGTACAGGTACAGGTGCCAGCCCTCGCGGGTGTGCAGGGTCTCGGCCACCAGCCGGCCAGGCGTGGGCAGGGCCGACCAGGCCTCCTGCACGGCCAGCAGGGGCCGGGCGCACTGCATCTCGGGCGAGGCATACACGCCGCGCTCGGCCTGCTCCAGCATTTCCAGCATGGCGTCGGCCAGCGTGTTCGACAGCGGCATGCGCCCGCCGTTCCAGCGCGGCAGCGCCGCGCTGCCGCGGGGCGCCACGCGCACGTAGGCCGTCATCTGCTGGGTGCGCACCAGCTCCAGCAGGCGGCCTGCGAACAGGAACACATCGCCCTTGCGCAGCCGCGCGATGAAGCTTTCTTCCACAGAGCCCAGGCGCCCGCCGCTCACGAACTGCACCTGCATGCTGGCGTCGCTCACGATGGTGCCGATGTTGCTGCGGTGCCGGCGCGCCAGCCGCGCATCGGGCACGCGCCATACGCCGGCGTCGTCGGGCACCACACGGTGGAAATCGGGGTAGCTGGCCAGCGAGGTACCACCCTGGCGCACGAACTGCAGGGCCCACTGCCAGTCGTTGTCGGCCAGCGTGGCATAGGCCGGGGCGCGGCGCACCTCGGCCAGCAGCGCCTCGGGCAGGAAGCCGCCACCCAGCGCCACGGTCACCAGGTGCTGCACCAGCACATCGAGCGGCGCACGCGGCGTGTGCCGGTCTTCAATGCGGCCCTGCGCCAGAGCGTGGCGCGCGGCGGCCGCCTCCACCAGCTCCAGGCTGTGCGTGGGCACCAGCGTGATGCTGGAGGTGCGCCCCGGCGCATGGCCGGATCGGCCTGCGCGCTGCACCAGCCGCCCCACGCCCTTGGCCGAGCCGATCTGCAGCACCTGCTCCACGGGCAAAAAGTCCACGCCCAGGTCCAGGCTCGACGTGCAGACCACCGCCTTGAGCTGGCCGGTCTTGAGCCCAGCCTCCACCCAGGCGCGCACCTCCTGGCCCAGCGAGCCGTGGTGCAGCGCCAGCGTGCCGGCCCAGTCGGGCCGCGCCTCCAGCAGCGCCTGGTACCAGCGCTCGGCCTGTGATCGCGTGTTGGTGAACACCAGGGTCGATGCGCAGGCCGCTATGGACTGCACCACCTGCGGCAGCAGCGCCAGGCCCATGTGGCCAGCCCAGGCAAAGCGGTCCACCTTGGGCGGCAGCATCACATCCACCTGCAGCGCCTTGTCGATGCGGCCCTGCACCAGCACGGCCGGTGGTGCCGTGGGCGCTTCCGGTGCCGAGCGGGGCAGCAGGGTATCCAGCGCCTCCCGCAGATTGCCCAGTGTGGCCGACATGCCCCAGACCTGCAGCGCCGGGTTCCAGCCCGACAGGCGCGCCAGTGCCAGCTGCGCCTGCACGCCGCGCTTGTTGCCCACCAGTTCGTGCCACTCATCCACCACCACCAGTTGCACATGGCGCAGGCGTTCCTGCGCATCGGCGCGTGCCAGCAGCAGCGAGACGCTCTCGGGTGTGGTCACCAGCAGCGTGGGCAGGCGGCGGTCCTGCGCGGCGCGTTCGCCGCTGGCGGTGTCGCCGGTACGCAGGCCGCTGGTCCAGGTCGGCGCCATGTCCGGCAGAGGCGCTTGCAGCGCACGCAGCGTGTCAGCCGCCAGGGCGCGCATGGGGGTGATCCACAGCACCGTGAGCGGCGCAGCGGCCGCGCGGCGGGCCTGCAGCGTGGCTTCCACCGGCGCCACGGCAGTGCCGGCCCGGGCCAGGTGCTGCAGCGCGCCCAGCCACACGGCATAGGTCTTGCCCGCACCCGTGGTGGCATGCAACAGTCCGGAGCGGCCTTCGCCCAGCGCCTGCCATACCTCGTGCTGGAAAGCGAAAGGCTGCCAGCCGCGCGTGGCCATCCAGGCCGCTGCCGCGCCCGGTGGTGCCGTCTTGCGCGAACGCCGAGCCGTGCTCATGCGGCTGCGTCCTGCCCAGGCAGAAGCGCCATCAGCGTCTGCAGGGTGTCAGCCTCGGCCACCGTCTTGTCCTGGCGCCAGCGCAGCATGCGTGGAAAACGCACGGCGATGCCGCTCTTGTGGCGCGGGCTCCTGCCGATGCCTTCGAAGCCGAGCTCGAAGACCATGCTTGCATCCACGCTGCGCACGGGCCCGAAGCTTTCCCGCGTGGTCTTGCGGACGATGGCGTCCACCTGCGCGATCTCGGCATCCGTCAGGCCCGAATAGGCCGTGGCAAAGGGCACCAGCTGCCGGTCCGGGTCGTCCTGCGGCCCGGTCCACACGGCAAAGGTGTAGTCGGTGTAGAGACTTGCGCGGCGGCCGTGGCCGCGCTGGGCGTACACCAGCACCGCGTCCACGCTGAGTGGATCGATCTTCCATTTCCACCACTCGCCGCCAGGACCGAGCTTCACGCGGCCGGCGCCATAGGCGGACTCGCGGCGCTTG
>NZ_JBKDTZ010000309.1:0-5687 GCF_046339755.1 Acidovorax sp.
GCAACGAGGCGCCCGCCCAGGCCCTGGCCGCCGAGATCGAGGCCGCAGGCGGCCGCGCCCTGGCACTGCGTGCCGACAGCGCCGATGCTGGCGCCATCACCGCGGCCATCGACGGCGCGGCGCGTGAGTTGGGCCGCCTGGACATCCTGGTCAACAACGCCGGCGTGGCTTTCATGGGCGAGGTCGGCAGCGTGCCGCTCGAAGAGCTGGACCGCACGCTCGCCATCAATGTGCGCGGCGTGTTCGTGGCCACGCAGGCCGCTGTGCGCCACATGGGCCAGGGCGGCGCCTATGGCCGCGTGATCACCATCGGCAGCACCAATTCGGATCGCCTGCCCTGGGCCGGCTTCAGCGTCTACGGCATGAGCAAGGCCGCCGTCGTGGGGCTCACGAAGGGCCTGGCACGCGACCTGGGCCCGCGCGGCATCACCGTGAACAATGTGCAGCCCGGCCCCGTGAATACCGACATGAACCCCGCCGACGGCCCCATGGCCAGCAACATGCACGGCATGATGGCTGTGAACCGCCATGCCGATCCGGCCGAGATCGCCGGCATGGTGGCCTATCTGGCCGGACCTGAGTCAGGCATGGTGACGGGCGCGAGTCTCCTGATCGATGGAGGCTTTGCCGCCTGACCTCACGCCGGTAGTTCCGCCACCACGTTGTGCAGCGCCACATGCCCCTGGAATCCGCCACTGCTGGTGGCGGGCTGCTGCCGCTCGATGGCATCGGCAAACACCACGGCGGGGTCGGCGCGCAGCTTGGCCAGGTGGGCCGCCAGGTGCGGGTAGTCCTCGACCCGCAGCACACCGTGGTACTCGGCCCAGCGCGCCACGGCGGCCAGGTAGGCATCGGCCACGGTCTTCTTGCCGCCACCGTCGATCCATTCGCGCCCGGCGAGCAGGCGGTCCAGGTAGGCGCAGCCCTTGGCGACCTGGGGGCGGCCCAGGTCGCGCAGGGCTTCCTGGCGCGGCGGGTCGGTGGCCATTTCGTAGGCAGCCCACAGTGGTGCGAATGCGGCGAAGAAGTCCGTGGCCAGGTAGGCCAGGGTCTGGTTGAGGCGGTCGTACTCCGGACTGCCTTGTGGGTAACCCAGTTGGTGGCCCTTTTGCGCCGCCAGGTGCTGGAGGATGGCCACGCTCTCGGTGAGCGTGCCGCCCTCGGCCGTCACGTAGGCGGGGGTCAGGTTCTGCGGGTTGATGCGGGCGAAGGCAGCGGGCCAGGGGTGTTCGAGCATCTCGATGCGCGATAGGGCATAGGGCGCGCCCAGCCATTCGAGCGCGATGATGCTGGCCAGTGAGCAGCCCTGGGGTACGCCATAGAAAAGGGTCGGGGTCATTGCAGGTCCTTGGTTGAAAGAAGAAGACCTTGCAAAGATACGGATGTGGCCTTTGCTTGGGTAGCCGGGTAAAAGTAGACTCATCGTCTTCTTTTGTGGACGATGGGCATGCTCAACCTCAATGACCTTCAGTGGTTCGTGCGCGTGGTGGACCATGGCGGTTTTGCTGCGGCTGCGCGGGCGCTGGAGGTGCCCAAGTCCACGCTGAGCAAACGCGTGGCGCAGCTCGAAGCCACGCTCGGCGTGCGCCTGATACAGCGCAGTTCGCGTGTATTCGTGGTGACCGACACCGGCCAGGCCTTCTACCGCCACGCCGCGGCCATGCTGATCGAGGCCGAGGCGGCCGAGAACGTGGTGCGCGGCCTGCAGGCCGAGCCGGCGGGCATCGTGCGCATCACGGCCTCGGTCACCACGGCGCAGCTGGTGCTGGCCGACCTGCTGCCCGCCCTGGCCGCGCGCCATCCCAGGCTGCAGGTGATGCTGCATGCCACCGACCGCTTTGTCGACCTTGTACAGGAGGGCTTCGACATCGGGGTGCGCGACCACTCCGCCCCGCTGCCCGATTCGGAGCTGGTGCAGCGGTGCGTGGGCCACGAGCCGTTCTACGCCGTGGCCTCGCCGGGCTACCTCGCGGGGCGCGGCACCCCAGCCCATCCGGGCGAACTGGCTGGGCACGACGCCCTGCTGCTTTCGCCCGCGCCATCGGCCCAGGCATGGACCTTTTTGCGCGATGGCGCGGCCACCATAACAGTGCGGCCGGTGCCGCGCTTCTTTGCCGACGAGCCCTGGACCCTGCTGCGGGCGGCCCTGGCGGGCGTGGGCATCGGCTGCCTGCCGCGCGGCCTGTGCCAGCCCGATATCGAGGCCGGCCGCCTGGTGCGGCTGCTGGCGGATTTCCGCTACGGCGCGAGCATGACCACCACCTTGCTGATCTCGCACCGGCGCGGGCAACTGCCCTCGGTGCGCGCGGCGGTGGACTTCCTGGCCGAGGGCCTGGCGCGCTACCGTGGGTTCGAGGAGTCCAGGGCCTTATAGTGGCCCACCATTCCACCCCGGACCCTGCCGTGCACCACACCTCCCATTTCCTGCGCAATGCCCGCACCGCCGCTGCGGCCCTGGCCACCTTGGTGGCCGCTTCCAGCGCCGGTGCCGTCACCCCGGCCGAGTCCGGCTATGTGGGCGAATACCGCGGAGGATCGGTGGACACCGTGGCCCAGCTCGCGCTGCTCGATGACAACACCTACTGCTTCGCCTTCACCGGTGGTGCACTGGACATGGTGGCGGCCGGCCGCTGGAAGGCCGAGGGCAGTGGTGTCCGGCTGCAGCAGGTGCGGCAGGAAGAAACCCTGTTTCCCGCATTTGCCCGCAAGGTGGACGCGCAGGGCGCCATGGTGGAGTTCGATTTCCATGGCCACACGCTGTCCAATGCCCGCGCGCCGGTGTTCGCCGTGTCGGCGGACGACGTGGCCCCCAGCACCCTGCGCCCCTTGTTCAGCGAGGGCAACAGCAACTGGTCCGAAAGCTACAAGCTGCCCCCCATGCCGGCCGAGTCGGTGCGCTACTTCTACCTGGGCGATGTGGTGGACGAGAGCCCTGGCAAGCCATCGGTGGTGAAGGTGGTGCAGTACCGGCTGGAAGGCGGCAACTCCGTGCGCGTGGGCTTCGACGAATTGCAGGCCATGCCGCTCATGGACCAGCGGGCAGAGCTCAAGGGGCAGGTACTGTTCCTGTCGGGCAGCCGCCTGGGCCAGCGCCGGCCCCTGAACCCCGAGGTCCTCAAGGCGGTGCGAAGCGGGTGCATCGAGCCTGCGCTCAAGCCCGGTGTTCCACGTCCGCTCAGGGAGGGGCAGAACAAGCCGCTGCCGCCCTTGAAGACCTTCACCGTCCGCCCATCGGTCATCCAGGGCAAGCCTTTCTTCGAGGCCGTGCGCAACTGACCGGCGCGCCCATTCAGGCCGACAGCGCTCCTGCGGGCGCGCGCGGCACCCTCTCGATCTGTGCCTTGGCCAGGCGCAACGCCTTGCGCATGTAACCGCGCCACAGCACGCTGGCCAGCAGCCAGAGCACCGGTGCCGCCCACTTCGAGCGCGCATGGAAGGCATGGCGCCAGCGCACCGTGGTCTGCGTGCCATTGGCCTCGGGGTCGAACCACCAGGCGCCATCGGCCCCCGTGGCCAGCCAGCGCAGGGCGCCCGAGAACCCGCTCACCGTGTAGGCGAAGTACTGGGCCGGGCGGTAGTGCTTGAGCCCTTCCTGCACGCTGCTGCCATCGGACATGGCCACCGTGCGCGTCTGCCCCGGGGCATCCCAGGGGCCGGTCTGGTCGCGGGTGCCGGTCACCGCAGGCAGAGGGCCGTAGCCCGTGAACAGCGTGGTGGGATCGACGGGCGCGATGAACCCGAACGCCTGGGCGGGCGAGGCCTTGATATGCGTCTGGACCGTGGCGGTAAAGGTGGGCATGGTGCTGGCGTCCGGTTCTTGGAGAGTGAACCGAATGTATTGTGGACGGCGGAAACGATAAATACCGTTTTCCCAAACGGACTGTTAGCCAAACCGTGAACAATTACCCCTTCCCGCAGCGAATGAACTGTGAACAAACCGGATTCAGGTGGCGCTTTGCCTGCGGCGTCCGGGTCTGGGCGCTGCTTTCGCCAGCTCCTGGGGGCTCAGGCTGAACACTGGGTTGTCCGCCAGCATCTCCACCGCCAGGTCGATGAAGGCGCGCACGCGCGCCGGCTGGGCGGCACGGCTGCCGTAGTACACATACAGCCCCAGGTGCCGGGGGATGAAGCCGGTCAGCACCGGCACCAGCTGGCCGCTGCGCACCAGCGGCGCGGCCGTCACGCCCACCAGCTGGCCGATGGCATGGCCGCCCAGCACGGCGCGCGCCTCCAGCTCGATGTCGTTGGCGCAGAAGGCCGGCGGGATGGCATGGGCCACGATGTCCTCGCCCACCTGGAACTCCCAGGGCATGGGCTTGCCCGTGGCCGGGTGGCGAAAGCCACTGCAGCGGTGCTGTGCCAGGTCTTCGATGCGCGTGGGCGTGCCGTGGCGCGCCAGGTAGGCCGGCGTGGCGCACACCACCAGCTGCAGCCACAGCAGGCGCCGCGCAATCACCCCACCCTCGGGCGGATACCCCGAGCGAAAACCTACGTCCACCCGGTCCTCGACCCAGTTGCCGATGCGGTCCTCGAGCTGCACGTCGGGCTCCACCAGCGGGTAGCGGCGCACGAACGCATCCACCACGGGCCAGATCACCTCCAGCATCATGGAGCGCGGCGCGGTGATGCGCAGCGGCCCCGCAATTTCCTCGCGCCCGCGCCGCGCACCGTGCACGGCACGCTGCAGCGTGGCCAGGCCGGGCTGGGCGGCGTCGAGGAACTGGCGCCCCTCCTCCGTCAGGCTCAGGCTGCGCGTGGTGCGGTGGAACAGCCGCACGCCCAGGTGCGATTCGAGCTGCCCCAGCGCCAGGCTGGCGGCCTGCGGGGTGATGCCCTGGGCCGAAGCCGCCTGGCGCAGGCTGCCCAGTTCGGCCGCCTTGGCAAAGGTGGCAATGGCGCGCAGTTCGTTGATGGCCATGGCGAGTTTCCTGCTGATTAGCAAGAATTGCTTGTGAATGAAGCGAGTGATTATGGGCTAGTGCAATGGCAATGGCATGCCTAAAGTTCATCCCCATGGCAGCGCACCACGTCTGCCAGAACCCCGAAATTCAACCTTTCCAAGGACTTCTGCCATGACCGCTCACGCTTCTTCTTCTTCCTTCCCCCGCATCTGGCTGATCACCGGCGCCTCGCGCGGCATCGGCGCCCGCATTGCCGAGGCCGCGCTGGCCCAGGGCGATGCCGTGGTCGCCACCTCGCGCAGCGCCGAGTCCATCACCCGCCGCCTGGGCGCCAGCGATGCGCTGCTGCCCCTGGCGCTGGACGTGACCGACGAGGCCCAGGCCCGCCACGCCGTGGGCGCGGCGCTGGAGCGCTTCGGCCGCATCGATGTGCTGGTCAACAACGCGGGCTACGGCTTGCTGGGCGCCGTGGAAGAGGCCACCGCCGACGAGGTGCGCCGCCTGTACGAGACCAATGTGTTCGGCCTGCTGAACGTGACACGCGCCGTGCTGCCGGCCATGCGCGCGCGCCGCGCTGGCCACGTGGTCAATATCTCGTCGCTGGGCGGCGTGCAGTCCGCCGCGGGCTTCGGCGTGTATTGCTCGACCAAGTTTGCGGTGGAAGGCCTCACCGAGGCGCTGCACGCCGAACTGGCGCCGCTGGGCAGCCACGCCACGGTGGAGGAGCCGGGCTCCTTGGGCACGGCGGGGCTCGACTGGGCGGCGGGGGCGGTGGGGGCGGGGGAG
>NZ_JBKDTZ010000310.1:0-19958 GCF_046339755.1 Acidovorax sp.
GCCAGCTCGCACCTGCCGAACCGCCTCCAGTTTGAACTCCCGCGTGTACTGCGCACGCACTTGCTTGTCACTCATTGCTCAACTCCTTGTCGGTATTTTCAACAAGGGTTAAGAACTCCACTTTTCAGGGGCAACCTCATACCTGGGGTTCTGCACTGACGCATCACCCGCATGTACATGGCATCGTGCCAGGCGGTGGGCTGGCTCCTGACGGCAAGTCCTGGGTGGCTTGCCGATCGGGCTTCTTTCTGCCGGTGCGCGTGCTGTCCAGGTTGATGCGACGGCGCTTCATCGAAGAGCTGTTGCGCCTGCACCAGGCGGGGCGGCTGAGGTTCTTCGGCGAACTGGCGGCGCTGGCTGATGGTGCCTGCTTCAGCCAGTGGCTGGCTCCGATGCGCCAATGCGAGTGGGTGGTCTATGCCAAGAGGCCGTTTGCCGGCCCCCAGGCGGTGCTGGCCTACCTGTCTCGCTACACGCACCGGGTGGCTATCACGAGCAGCCGGCTTGTTGCGATGGATGAGCGCGGGGTAATTTTTAAATGGAAGGACTACCGGGCCAAGGGGAGCACGCGCCACAAGACCATGACGCTGGCGCCCCAGGAGTTCATGCGCAGATTCCTGCTGCATGTGCTGCCCAGCGGTTTCCATCGTATCCGCCACTATGGCTTGCTGGCCAATGGCAACTGCAAGGCCAGCCTCGCGCTGGCGCGCCAGTTGTTGGAGGTCGTCCCGGCGCAAGCCGCCTCACCCAGCAGCGAGGAGCAAGCCGACCTACCGCCCAACGCAGTGCCGCCGATCTTCGTCTGCCGACACTGCGGCCAGGCGATGACCATCCTGCAATGTCTCATGCGCGGGCAGGCCATCCGCGCACCGCCCGCGTTATGAGCAGCTCTGCGCGCCACCACTTGTCTTTGATGTCGATGCGCTTTTGCCCGTCGACAGGGAGGGCGCACGCATGTCGCCGCGAACGGTTCTGTATGGCCTGCGAAATACTCGGAAACAGGCGACTGATCAGCAATGCCCCAGGCCCCGCCCACACACAACGGCACACTGGCATCGCATGCATACGAGCTGTGATCGCCAGGCCGCTGCCCGAATCCCCATAGCGTTTGCGCCCGGAACACCCGCGTTGGCGTTCCCCGCGGTTTCCTCCCCCGAGGCTTGTGCGACACCTGCCCTCAGGCCGTGGGTGATCGTCGTTTGGGTGCCAGTTCCGGGCAGGTATCCCACAACCCTAAACAGAAGCGGTCAACTGACGAGCTATGACGGAATTGCATTTTCTCTGAGAAGAAAACTTCAGTGCAAGCGCGTTCCAGCATGCAATCGAACTTCTTAACTGCAGGGACTTTCCTGGAAAAATGAAGCTCAAACACCCGACAACCGAATCCCGAAAAAATTTACAGAGTTAATTTTTACATTACAGAGTTTATTTTTACGATCATTGTGATCATAAAAATATACCCTGTAAAAATTCCTCTCCTGAGGCATGACTTTTCCTATCCTGTAAAAACATATGCCTCAGTCAAATTGGGTCGAGAGCAAAAATATAAGCTGTAAAACTGCCATAGCAGCCCACATGTTGACATTCCTCCCTGGCCAACGCGCTCATCAAGATTGGCATCAAGCCGCATTCCATGGGGCAATTTCAAGCGGGCAGCAGTATGGTTGCTCCTTCGATACTGATGGCGATCGGCTTGATTCGCATGCTCATGCCCCGCATCATCAAACCCATCCTGCTCGGCCTGCTTATCGGTACCGCCCTGATGATTGCCACTTACGGCTCAGCAGCCATGGGCTCTGCCTCGGCAATCAATCTGCTGATGAAGATGACACTCCCATCATTCAATGTTGCAGTGATACTTGCGCAGCCTGTGGCACCAGATGACTTGGAGCGAGGAGCACAGCAACTCGACTTCTTGCTCATGGTGGCATGGCTGCAGATCAGCCTGATCTCAGCCGCGATAGTTGCAGCAGCACGCGCGGTGCTCGCACGTTCAAAATACCCCCCACACTCTTGCACCCCAGCCGAAGACCAAGGCAGTTTTCATATGTCCGCCCAAAGCAAGCGAGCAATTCGCTGAATCGCCCACTGCAGTTCATCGCCTCCATGTTCGTCATGCAGGCGGTGGTAGGGCGGGGAACTCCCTTCAATTCAAGATACCTTGCCCGGACGTGTGCATTGCATTCATCTGGCGTGCAGATCAGAATGGGCCATGGCCCTCGAAGACGATATCGCTACCCTCTCCGCACTTGTTCAGCGTATGGTTGATGAATCAGGAACACCAGTAGGTTTTGACGCGCGGGCTTGGCTTGACCAATGGCTGTTGGAATTGGCACCGACATTTGGTCATCGTCGTCCACTGGATGTTCTCAGCGGACCCGGCGGGCTGGATTTGGTGCGTAGCCACCTCCTGCGCGCGCAATCCGGGGCCTATTCCTGAGCGCAATTGTGGTGCTCTCCATTCATTGAATGCGTCACTGCCCACTAATTCATTGGGCCATCGCACACGCCTTGAAAGCCGCCTTGGATTCCCGTGTGGGCCGACCAGCTTCTCAGCATCCCATCGTCGAAGCAGAAAGACTCGCATTGGCTGCCTCGAAGAACTCGACCACCTTGCCATCCTGATCAAGCCTGAAGACCTGATTCCAGCACCGGTTTCCGCCATGCACGACGATGTCCGCCAGAATTGCCTCACTGCGAAGAACACAACCGGAAGCCCAAGCCTGTTGCGCCAGATTCACGCTTGACTGGGACGAATACCATGCGCAAGAAAACCGATAAAAATATCGGCCACTTCGTCGCTTCCAAGGCTGCCATCGATATGCATCCATTGGGTAATCGAGCTAACAGCGCCCATGAACCAGAACACCGCCAATTTCACGTTGCACGGGGCAATGGAACCATCCTGAACACCCCCCTCGAGCACTTTGCGCAGCTCTTGATCAAACTTTCGCCGACGCAAAGTGATTTTTTTCTGATCCGCCACAGTCATATCGGAGAAATCCTGGAGGATCGCCGGTGCGCCCATTTCATCCGTTAGCAACGAGATGTAGTTCTTAATGAAGGCCGAGATCCGACCGAAACCAGTATTTTCCGAAGCGATCGCGTCTTGCAAGACGCGATCTCCCAAATGCATGGCGAGCTCGTGGCATTCGTAGACAAGTTCCTGCTTGTTCTTGAAGTAGTAGTAGAGGGCAGGCTTGGTGACGTTGAGCGTTTTTGCAATCTCGTCCAAGGACACATTCTTGTACCCATGGCGGCCAAATGCGCGCGAAGCTTCCGCAATGACAGCTTGCTTTTTGAGCTGGTACTGCTCATCCGCGCCGCTGACCGCATTGTTCCATTTTGCGCCCTTGCCCGATCTTTTGGCAGCATTGCGTGTCAGTGACTTGGGCTTTGCCTCAATTGGCGTACTCATTGGTGTTGTTTTCCTTGAGGGCATTCGTATCGCTAACTGAGGCAAAGTGTATCGAACTGCTTTCGCCGATAGGCCTGCGGAGAAAGGCCGTGCTCATCAGCCAGCCAAGATACTGCGCGCAATGATCAACTTTTGAATGTGACTAGTGCCTTCGTAGATCTTTGTAACGCGCACATCGCGATAATAGCGCTCGACCGGGAAGTCGTTGACATACCCGTAGCCACCATGCACTTGCAGCGCCGCAGAGCAAACCTTTTCAGCCATTTCGCTGGCATAGAGTTTAGCAACGGAGGCCTCCTTACTGGTTGGCAGGCCCGCATCCGTAAGACGAGCTGCATACAGCATGTACTGGTGCGCCACCTCAACCTGCATGGCCATTTCCGCCAAATCAAAGCTAATGGCCTGCAGTTCGGTGAGTGGCTTGCCATAGGCCTCGCGCTCTTTGGCGTAGCGGATGGCTGCCTCCAGCGCTGCACGGGCAATGCCGATGGCCAGGGCGGCGATTGCGATGCGCCCATCGGACAACAGCGATAGTGCTTTGCCATACCCGCGCCCTTCCTCACCGATCATGTTCTGAACTGGAACACGCATGTTGTCCAGCTGAATCTGAGCCGTGTGGGCCGTGTGCTGGCCCAGCTTCCTTTCGATACGCAAGCATTGGTAGCCTGGATCTTCGGGGTCCGCGATGAACAGGCTGAAGCGGTGACGGGCACCTGGTTCCGCAGTTGCTGCCACGACGAGCGCAAAGCCCGCTTCACTGCCATTGGAAATCCATTGTTTGCTGCCATTGATCACATAAACGTCGCCGTCCCGCTTAGCCGTGGTCCGGATGGCTGCGGTATCCGAGCCTGCATGGGGCTCTGACAATAAAAAGGCACCAATGCGCTTGCCACTGGCCAGATCCGGCAGATGGCGGGCCATCTGTTGTTCGGTTCCAAAACTACGTAACACGTGCGCAGCTGAGTTGTGGACGTGCATCATGGTGGCGAAGCCACCATCGGCCGCTGCGAATTCTTCAATAGCCAGGCAATACTCCACGAATGAAAGCCCGGAACCGCCGTATGCTGGCGGGGCGAGCATGCCCATGAAGCCTACGTCGGCAACTGCCTTGATTTCGTCGTGTGGCCAAGCCCCCGTGCGATCACGTTCGGCGGCCGTGCTACCCACCACTTCAGTCGCGACACGCCGGGCAGACTCCCGAATAATGACTTCTTGTTCGCTCAGCAATGCATTGGAAACGATGCTCATAAACCCATCCTTGAAAACTTGGAAAACGACTGACCCAATGCGGTCAACCCAGCCAGCGCTTGCGGCGGCGGTAATGTTTCATGTCGCGGAAACTCTTGCGCTCCCCATCGACCGTCAGGCCGAGGTAGAACTCTCGAACGTCCTCGTTGGTCTTTAAGCTGTTGGAGGGGCCCTCTAACACGATCCGTCCGCTCTCCATCACATAGCCGTAGTCGGCTAAATCCAGAGCGACGCGGGTGTTTTGCTCCACGATCAGCAGAGTCAGACCGCTGGTCTTGAGGTCACTCAGCAAACCATAGACCTCATCGACCATCAGCGGAGCCAAGCCGAGCGAAGGCTCGTCGATCATCACCAACTTAGGCTTGGCCATCAGGGCCCGTCCAATTACCAGCAATTGCTGCTCGCCGCCCGACAGGTAACCTGCTGTGCGAGTACGCAAGGCTTTCAGACGCTTGATGCGGCTATACACCTCATCAAGCATTTCCTTGGCATCGCCAGCGCTGCCCATATGACCGCCCACCACCAGGTTCTGCTCCACTGTCATGTGGCGGAGAACCTTGCGCCCTTCCATGACATGTACCAACCCCTTGCGAACGACATCGACGGGGTTGGCACCGGTGATGTCCGCACCATCAAATTGAATACTCCCCGCCGTCACACGACCATCCTCTGTCCTGACCAGGTTGGAGATGGCCTTGAGCGTGGTGCTCTTGCCAGCGCCATTGGCGCCCAGCAAGGTCACGCACTGTCCAGCGGGGACTTTGGCGGTAATGCCTTTGACAGCAAGAATGACGTCGCTGTAGAGGACTTCAACGTTGTTCAGTTCAAGCACGGGTAGCTCCAGATGATGTGGCCTGGGTCTCGGTGGCCCGAGACCCAGGCCGATTTGCAATTACCACTTGTTCAACACAGGAACCGGAACGTTCTGCTCGAGAAGTTTGTACTTTCCCTTTTCGACGGTGCCGATGTTGACGGCTGTGCCCGAGGTCGGGAACGGCGCATCATTGTTGAACTTGATATTGGGCAACAAGCCAAAACTGCGCTCGGTAGGCATGGGGGTGGACAGCAGTGCAGCGCGAACCTCTTCGCCCGTCACACCGCCAGCACCTTTGACCTTGACAACATTTTCAACGGCACGAACCGTCAACATCGCTTGGCTCATGCCCATAATGCAGGCAGAGTTATAGGCGGCTTGCAACTTGTATTGGCTGCGCAGTTTCTCGAAGAAGTCCCGTGCCGGTGTTGCGCCTTCGGCGGCCATGGCCATGCCATAGACCTCATAGTTTCCATCCATTTGGCTCAGGTCACCCAGCGCTTTCCCCGACGAAAGCAACCCGTTATGAGCGCTAACCACTATCGGAATATTGGTTTTTCCAAGGCTTTGCAGGGCGCGCCGTGTCGCCACTACCGATGCTGTATTGTTGAACACCTGCAGTACCGTGGCCCCCTTGCGGACCAGGCGGCTGACCTGCTGGGTAAGGTCGGTCGGCTGTGCTTCGGTATAAATCGTTTCAACGACTTCAATGATCTTCGGATTGTCCTTAGCGAACTTCTCGACACCTTTGTGGATGTCCACGTAGGCCGGCGATACTTCCGATGAAATCACCCCCACCTTGAGAGGAGCAGACGAACCCGACTTCTTCTGCATCCACACATAAAACGCAGCCGCTTCGTGCGGGTAAGTGGCACGGGCATTGAACACCCAGTTATCACCCTTCCAAGCAAATCCATATCCTGCTGTCGACTGGACAAGAGGCACCTTGTCACTAGGCAAGCGCTGCTGCAGCGCATTGGTATCTGCACCGCCCACACCCAGAACAGCCACCGGGTTGAGCTCGGACGTGATGCCTGGCCAGAGGCTGGCCACTTGGGCGACGTCATAGCGGGTGTCGAAATCCTTGATTCGCAATGCGACGCCCTGCGCTTTACCGACCTCTTCGCTCCACCAGTCGAGCACCGCACGGCGGCATCCCGTCATATCTTTCATGATGTCTGCGAAAGGTCCGGTGAAGTCAGCCAGGCCAGCCACGTTGTAAGTAGTCTGAGCTTGTGCCATGCCGCCAAGGCACAAGGCTGACGCCAGTAAAGCGCCGCGTTGCCCCAGTTTGACCATTGCCGACAACTTTGCTCGATTCGTTTTCATAAAAAAAGTCTCCTTTTGTAGTAGCGCTTTGCATTGGAGCAGCCCTTCCCAGCGCCTAAGGTGGCTGCAGAAAACAGGATTGCGGTCAATATGGGTAAGGCCACATGCGATAAGACCGCTTGACGATGTTCCACCGGTGCATCAGACCGCGTGGCTCAAAGATCAGAAAGGCCGCGATGACTCCACCCAGGAAAATATTCATCACTGCGAAAACAACATCTCCGCTCAGGAAGGAAAAGTTCTCGACCAGTGAAGGGCCCACGATGGTGATCGTCTCCTGGGCAGTACGGATAACAAACACGCCGATCAGCGCGCCCGTCACCGACCCCATGCCACCCACAATGATCATCGCGATGAACCATATCGAGTGGATCAGGGTGAACTGGTCAATCGCCACGAACCTGACGTAGTAAGCCCAGAGCCCTCCACCGATGCCCGCGTAAAACGCACCCAGCAAGAAGGCAAGTACCTTGGTGCGCACGACATTGATGCCCATCATTCCTGAGGCCACGTCGTCATCGCGCACTGCCGCAAAAATTCGACCATGGCGGCTGCGTGCGACGCCGTAGGCGCCCGCAATCATGATGAAGGCCACTACCAGACACAGGTAGTAAATGCGGGTATCGGTGTTGAAAACGAAACCAAGGAGCTGTGCTGGTTCCAGAGTGATGCCGTTAGATCCCCCCAGCCACTTGGCAGGCAGGTTGAGCACAAAGAAGTGGAACAAAATCTGCGCAGCAATTGTGGTCAAGGCAAGGTAAAAACCCTTTATGCGCATTGCGGTTAATCCAAACACCAGCCCAAAAAGCGCCGCGCACAGCCCGCCGATGGGCAAAGCCAGCCAGAAAGGCAGGTGGCCTTTCGTCGCTAGGAGCGCTGTTGCATACGCACCAACCCCCATGAACGCAGCTTGACCCAAATTGATCTGACCCGCTAGACCAGTATTGATCTGCAGCCCCATGACCACCACTGCAGTAATCAGCATAGAGGTCACGATCGCCACCCAGCGGACCTCGCTGATCAGGGGCAGCGCAAACAACGCTATAACAAACAGGCCCAATGCCACCGCCTGGCTGCGCGTGCGAATTAGTGCTTGGTCTTTGGCGAAAGAAGTCGCGAATACACCTGCGGGATCCATGCTCATACCCTCTCAATGGTTTTCCACCCGAACATGCCGGTGGGACGAATTAACAACACCACCAGCATGATGATGAAAGGAAAGACGGAGCCCAGCGCTCCCCCCACCAGGGGATCGAGATAGGCCGAAGCCAAACCCTGAATCACACCCACCAAAACACCGGCGATCAGCAAACCTGCGAGGGACTCCAACCCAGCCAGCAAGGCCACCGGCAAGGCAGCCAGGCCGATGTCGGAGCTCATCATGTTGATGGAGCGGCCACTCAAATGCACTATCGCCCCCAGTGTGGAAAGCACGGATCCCAGCACCCACGCAAAGGCAATGGAACGCTGCACCGAGATGCCCATGGACATGGCCACCTGGTGGTCTTCCGCCACGGCCGTCATGGTCAAGCCAGCCCTTGTCCGGTTGAAAAACCAGGAGAGGCCAACGCCGATGAAGATGGTCATAATTCCACCGTAGAGCATCGAACGGGAGACGATGAGATCGCCAACGATGATCGGATCCAGAGGAAAGATGATCGGAAAAGCACGCACCTGTGGACCAAAAAGCACCAACACAACGCCTCGGATCAGAATCAAGAGACCGATCGTCACCATGACCATCGAGAAGACGGATTCCCCAACCAGACGGGCAAAAAATATCCGCTCAATCATGAAACCAAAAATTGCAGCACTAACGAATGCCACGGGCAATCCGACCCACAGCGGTAGACCCATCTGAATAATCGTCCACCACACCATGTAGCCGCCAAAGACCACCAACTCACCTTGTGCAAAGTTGAACACCTTTGACGCGCGATAGATCACGACGAAACCCATGGCGATCAACGCATACAGAAGCCCTGACAGCGCACCGTTTATCAGGTAGTTAATAAAATCGATCATTTCCGTCCTCTGCTTCGGGCTGCGCCCAGGTGGTCTGACCCTGCGGCGTCCGTGTCATGGATGGACACCAGAGCCTCGAAATTGCCGCGCCGACCGTCCTGGTAGGTCACAGGAATATCGATACGCACGGCGTGCAAGCCGTCATATAAACCGTTGATCAGCGTGGCGTATCGCACCTCCAGGAATTCGCGCCGCAGCTTTCTCGAACGTGTTAGTTCGCCCTCGTCCGGATCAAGCTCTTTTGGAAAATTGGCGAATCGCTTGACCCGCGCATGCGCCGGCAAAAACTGATTCACACGGGTAATTTCCTGACTGATCAACTCTGCGACCTCTGGCCGCTGTGACAAATCGGTAAAGGTTGAAAATCCGATCCGCTTGTCTTCTGCCCACCGCGACAGAACAGCCATGTCGATATTGATGAGAGCGGCCACGAAGTCCCTCGTCTCGTCTCCCACCGTCATGATGTCCTTGATGAAGGGACTGAACCGAAGGCGGGTCTCGACGAACTGCGGCGGGAAGGTTTCTCCGCTGCGCAAACGCTTGAGGTCCGACAACCGCTCCAGGAACACGAGCTCGCCTAGCTCAGTTTTCGTTACGGCATCGCCCGTGTAGAACCAGCCATCTTTCACCTTCGACTCTACGGAACCCTCTCTGCGGTAGTAGCCCAGAAACGGGCTTCCGCCACGAATCTGCAGCTCTCCGTCCGCACTCAAGCGCCATTCCAATGGTGGGCCCGCCTCTGGATGCGCCTTCATCCAGTGCCCTACGGTCTCCAGATCAAATCGGTCACCCTGGTGGCATGTCAGCAACCCGGTTTCGGTGGAGCCATAGATGTTGCGCAGAGGTATACCCATGGCATGGAACATGCGAAACACATCCGGTGCCATGGTGGCACCACCGCAGCTGGCACAGCGCAGCCGGGTCAGGCCGAGCAGATCTCGCAACGGGCGCAGAACCAGTGCATTGGCGATAGGAAACAGCAACCGGTCCAGCAGGCCAACGGGTTTTCCATCCAAGCGCCCCACATTAACGGTGTGACCGATCTTCATGCCCCACTCGTAGACACCTCGTCGAATGGGTCCTGCGTCGAGCATGTGCGCCTGCACAGAGGACGCCATGCTTTCCCACTGGCGCGGAGCAAATGTCATACCTTCCACCGCCAATTCCCGAATGTTGGACAACACCTGCTCCGGGCCCTCGGGGAAGTTCACTACCATGGGCAATCCCAATCCCATGGTGATGCCATATATTTGTTCAGTGGCCCAGGATGGCGCGATGTAACTCAGGTATTCCATACCCGGCTTCACATCCATGGAATCGATCAAGCGCTGGGCGTTGTCGATCAAAAAGCGATGCGTGAGGATGACGCCCTTGGGCTGCCCCGTCGTGCCGGAAGTGTAAGAAAGAACCGCTATGTCATCGGGGGCTCCCGCATCCACTAGCGCGTCGTACATCTTTCCGTTACGTTGATGGATTTCACGCCCTTGCCGCTGCATGCCATCGAAGGTTTGCAGGATGGGGTCGTTATACGACCACATACCCGTTTCATCCCAATACACAATGTGGCGCATCTTCAACGTCTTGTTCCGGACATCCAGGCCCTTGTCAACCTGCTCTTGGTCCTGCGCGAACAAGATGACTGCTTCGCTGTCGTCCAAAAGATAGGCCACCTCCTCCGAAGTGAGGTCCGGGTACATGGATACAACTTTGCATCCCAGTGCATGCGCGGCATACTCGGCCCAGTAATGCTGCGGCTCATTCTCACCAATGATGGCAATGGTCTCACCCGCTTTGACGCCTGCTTGGTGCATGCCCAGCGCAATCTCTCGAACGTTGCGCTGCACATCCGCAAAGCTGTACTCCCGCCAAATGCCGCGCTGCTTATGGCGCTGGGAAAGACGGTTGGGGTTAGCATGCGCATGCTTGCGCAGCAACTGGGGAAGGGTCGCGATTTCGAGTTTCATTGGACGCCCTCCCCAAGATAGGCTTTAAGCACTGCGGGATTAGCCTGGATCTCCTTGGGCGTTCCATCGGCGATCTTGCGTCCAAAGTCCAGCACAGCGATGCGGTCAGCCAGGTCCATCACCACACCCATGTCGTGCTCCACCAAAACAATAGGAATGCGCTTTGCCTCGCGCACATCCAGAATGAAACGTGCCAAGTCTTCTTTCTCTTCAGTATTCATACCGGCCATAGGCTCATCCATCAACAGAATCTTCGGGTCTTGGGCCAGTGCGCGCCCCAAGTCCACGCGCTTGCGAAGCCCATAACCGAGGCTGCCCACCGGCGCATGCCGGATGGATTCAATTTCAAGAAATTCAATGATTTCTTCCACCACCTCCCGATGCAAAACTTCTTCCCGTTTTGCCGGGCCGAAATGGAAAAATGACTGCACGAGATTGGCCCGCATGTGCATGTGGCGCCCCACCATCAGGTTCTCGATAACGGTCATGCCCGAAAAAATGTGCGTACCTTGAAAGGTGCGCGCTAGGCCCTGTGCCGCCACGTCGTGAACCGCCATGTCGCGCACGTTGTGCCCGGCCAGGGATATCTCGCCTTTCTTGGGGCGGTAGAACCCGCTCAGGCAGTTCATCAGAGAAGACTTTCCCGCTCCGTTCGGCCCGATGATTGCCAGCAGCTCGTCCTTGCGCACATCAATCGAAACATCATTCAGCGCCACAACTCCACCGAACTGCAGCAGCAGATTCTGGGCTGTCAGCACCACGCCTTCCCGCTGGCTTTGAATGGCTGCATTCATTGGCACCTCCACTCTGAATTCTTGGCTTTGTCCATCGAATTTCCTTCATAAGACCTTTGCAGGGTCTACGCATCCATTTGCGGGAATGCTCGCAGCGATCAATGGACCACGACTAACAACGGACACCCGCATCCAGGCTGATCGTGGTGGCATTCAAATAGGCGTTTTCCACAACGTGCCGAACCAGTCCACCGAACTCTTGTGCCTGCCCCATGCGATGAGGAAAGAGGATGACGTTGTCAATAATGTTTTGCGACACCTTCGTTGGCATGCCTGCAGACATGGCGGTCTCAAACAGACCAGGCGCCACGGCCACCACTCGGATTCCGTGTTGCGCAAGATCCCGCGCCACCGGAAGCGTCATTCCAATGACCGCCGCTTTGCTGGCGCTATATGCGGCCTGGCCCACTTGACCCTGCCACGCAGCACCAGATGACGTGTTCACGATGACCCCCCGTTCACCGTCGACATTGGGCTCGTTCTGCGACATGGCCAACGACGCATAGCGCACCACGTTGAATGTCCCGGTCAGGTTGATGGCGATCACCCGGTTCCAAAGATCCATCGGGAATAACTCGCCCTTTGAAAGCGTCTTGCAGGGACCCAGAATTCCCGCGCAATTTACCGCCACATGCAGCGCACCAAATTCCGCCACTGCCGCGTCTACGCCAGCCTTCACACTGGCCTCGTCCGAAACATCAACCTTCTGGATTCGCACGCGCTCGCCCATCGGCAGCACCTCGCTCGCAAGGCGCTCTTCGTCCAGATCAACCGCCATGACGCTCGCTCCGGCCGCAAGCAATGCCTTGCAAGTGGCGAGCCCCAGGCCTGAAGCAGCTCCTGTGACGAAGGCAATGGTATTTTTGACATCCATACTGTTTCTCTTGTCTCTTATTGAGTGCAGCGCTCAGCGCGCCAAGATGGTGATACAGGCAACAGCTTCTTCAATGCCCTCAAGACCGCCACCGTTTTCTGCCAGCGCAATCCTTGCGTCAGTCACCTGCCGCAGTCCGGCTTCCCCGCGAAGCTGAGTTACCAACTCATGGACTTGGGCAATACCGGTGGCCCCAACAGGGTGCCCCTTAGACTCCAGGCCGCCGGACGGATTAACGGGAATGCGGCCACCAATCCGGGTATCACCCCGCTCGGCAATCACACCGCCCATGCCGAACTCACAGAAACCGAGGTTTTCTGTCTGAATGATTTCACCCATGGCCGTGGCATCGTGCACCTCGGCCACCGAGATATCTGCTGGGCCAACACCTGCCAGTTCATATGCCCTGCGCGAAGCCAGTGCTGTGCAGTGGTTGGTGTAGTCGTCTTCGCTCCGGTCGGAACCGCTTTGCACTACTGCCGCCAACACCTTGATGGCACGCTTTTCATCGATGTTCAAGCGCATAAGCGCCGAGCGTGTGCAAATGATGGCTGCTGCTGCGCCATCAGACACCGGGGAGCACATGGGCAGAGTCAATGGGTAGGTGATCGGCGGCGCGGCGAGCACCTCTTCGATGCTGTAAGCCATCCGGTACTGCGACAGCGGGTTGTGCATGGAGTGCGCGTGGTTCTTGGACGAAACGGCGGCTAACTGGCGCTGCGTCGTCCCGAAAGTGCGCATGTGCGATCGTGCAAACGCCGCATACACGTCCATGAAAACGCTGTACGGCCTGGGTGAGGTACTCCCCTCGGGCACCGCCACGTCGCGCCCCATCTTCATCAACTCCCCACGAATCTCTTCTGCACGCGAGAGATCCCAGGCACTGTCAAACACCGAGAACATCTTGAGCTTGTCGGATGAGAACATCTTCTCTGCACCAACAGCCAAAGCGACATCGCCAGCACCCGACTTGAGGTGATTGCAGGCTAGAACGAACGCCGACGAGCCGCTTGCACAAGCGTTTTCGACGTTCACCACCGGAATGCGCCCAATCCCCATGGCCCGCAGCGCAATTTGCCCACGAATCATGTGCTGGCCATCCATATGCCCCTGGGAAGTGTTCCCAAAAAAGGCCGCTTCCAAGTCTTCTTTTTCCAATCCCGCGTCCGCCAAAGCAGCCGCCGTGGCCTCGCGTGTGAGCGCCTTGATGTCTTTGTCCAGATGCCGTCCGAATGGCGTCATCCCCACACCAACCACATAGATATCTTCCATCGCATTTCTCCGTGGCGGATCTTCTTGATCCATGAAAGTCAAATAAATTACTTTGCGTAAAATGTTTTTACTGTACAGTAAAATTCTCAACTGCTTGCCAGGGATTACCCTTGGTATCACATTCGCGGCTCAGCAAAGCGGCAGGAATCGCATGCCCCGCGCAGTCTCAATATCGCCCTGCTCAGTCACGCTGTACAAACCACGAGCCACGTTGTGGGGATGAGCGGCGGCTTCGGCCATGGTGAGCACCGGCGCAAAGCAACTGTCAGTGCCTTCCATCAGTGCATTCCAGTACGTACTAGGTTGGGAAGCAAAGCGCTGCGCAATCCGCGCCTTGAGAGAAGGCCACAAAGTCTTGTCCATTTGCCGTGCGGGGTCGACATCCGTCAGCTGCAATTGCGTCAACAGCAATGCATAGAACTGTGGCTCGATTGCACCGACCGTGATGTATCGCCCATCGCTGCACAGATAGCGGTCGTAGAAGGGTGAGTCATGGAAGACACTGGGTTCGCTGCCTTCCAATCCGCCACCTTGACGAATCAGTTGCACGAGCGGCGACAGCATTGCCAACACATCAATGATGGCGCCGTCAACCACGCAGCCCTGGCCCTTATCCCGCGCGCCTAGCAACGCCGACACCATGCCAAATGCAAACCCGAGGGCGCCGGCAGCATCCCCAACCACTGTGGGTGGAAGCATGGGAGGGTGTCCCGGTTGCTCGGTGATCGACATGAGCCCAGTGAGAGCGACATAGTTCATGTCGTGCCCGGCGGCCTGAGCCAGCGGCCCATCCTGCCCCCAGCCCGTCATGCGCCCATACACAAGCCGCGGGTTGTATTCACCACATACATCGGGACCCAAACCCAGGCGCTCCATCACACCCGGGCGGTTGCCCTCAATCAACCCGTCGCTTTGCGCGACCATGTCCAGCGCCCGCGCCTTGTCCTCGTCGTTCTTGAGATTCAATGTGACGCGTCGTTTGCCGCGCGACAAGAGCGCCCCGTCCTTCGGAGTGAGCTCATCAGGCAATGCGCTCGCACCTGGCCGCCCGACCACAGTAACGTCAGCGCCCATCTGCATCAACATGAACCCAGCTAAGGGCCCTGGGCCGATCCCCTCGAACTCGACGATCTTGATACCCGATAGCGGGAACATGAGCGGGCTGCTCTTACTTCGCATGAAGAACTCCATTTGTTTAATTGTTTTACTTTAGGGTAGAATTTTTAACTTATGGGTAATGGAAAACCCCATGTCCCTCAAAACAGAGGCAAAAGCAGAATCGATCCATGAACACGCAAGCCAGCAAGGAACCCCTGATGTCGACACCGGTTGTGATTACAGACGTACGAAAAGGCACCATGTGGATTCGCCTGAACCGACCTGATGCAATGAACTCGCTGACCCCGGCGGTGCTTCGGGGAATAGACCACGCACTCAACGAAGCACAGAGCCGCGGAGACGTGATATCCGTCGTATTGACGGGCACTGGACGGGCCTTCTGCGCGGGCGCCGACCTCAAGTACGTCAAGACGCAAGCGGGCGAAAGTGGCACCAGTGGCTTTCTGGACAGCGTACTGTCCACCATGAACCGGATTGACCGCTTTCCAAAACCCGTGATCGCCGCCCTGAACGGCATAACTCTGGCGGGCGGGCTCGAACTGGTGCTGTGCTGTGATCTAGTGCTGGCGGCAAGGAGCGCCAAAATTGGCGACGCACATGCCAACTACGGCCTGATCCCCGGAGGGGGGGGGTCGGTGCGCCTGCCGCGGGTCATTGGCCCCACACGCGCCAAGTACCTTCTCTTCACGGGTGACTTCGTGGACGCGGCAGATCTTGTGGAAGCGGGCCTCGTCAACCAAGTGGTGGACGACGACCAGCTCGAAAGCGTTGCACAAGCCGTGGCCGACAAAATTGCCACGAAGAGCCCCCTTGGCCTGCGCCGCATGAAAACGCTGGTCGACGATGGTTTGCAACAGCCTCTAGACACCGCCCTGCGATTGGAGCTTCTGGCCTCTGAAGTGCATTCCCACAGCGCCGATCTCCACGAAGGCCTGGCCGCATTCAACGAAAAACGCACCCCGCGCTTCACGGGCCACTAGGACGGCAACGCCATGCATACGTTACCCACCACCGATCGATTCAGACTACTGCGTGCTTCGCAGCAATTCGCCTACGACCGCGCCCCGGCCATCCGCGCGGTCTATCAGCTTGCAATGATGACGCCGCAGGATCTCCAAGGCCCTGCCGACCTTGCACGGCTCGCCGTCACAAGTAAGGATTCACTGCTTGATAAGCAGCGCCAGTCACCGCCATTCGGTGGGTTTCTCGCTGCC
Organism: Acidovorax sp.; assembly: GCF_046339755.1. Taxonomy (GTDB): domain Bacteria; phylum Pseudomonadota; class Gammaproteobacteria; order Burkholderiales; family Burkholderiaceae_C; genus Acidovorax. The sequence goes on from NZ_JBKDTZ010000310.1 coordinate 16,072, forward strand.
GACGACACATCTATCCGCCGCATTTATGTCTCCCCAGGCCCCGTCTATGAACCCCATTCTTTCGACGAAGACACTGGCAAGGGCTTCTCGCATGTGTTCAGGCAGGCGGGAATCGGCCCCGGTGACCGTGTACTCAACACCTGGTCCTACCATCTTGTTCCAGCCGGCCTATTGCTAGATGCGGGCATTGCTGCCACCGGGGCGACGCTCATTCCCTGCGGGCCCGGCGGCGCCGAGCAACAAGCGCAGCTCATCATGGAACTGGGCATCACCTGCATTTGCTCCTCCACCTCCTTCTTCGTGACCTTGGTCGAAACGCTTGAGCGCATGGGCTACGACCTGCCTTCTCAATGGAAGGTCCGCTCCGCAATGCTGGGCGGCGAACTGGGTGACTGGATGGGCAAGCGCCGCGCATTGGAGCAGAAATACGCAATCCGCACGTTCTCGGCTTATGCCACCGGCGACTTCGGGCTGATTGCTTACGAGGAACTAGGACAACTGGGCTACACGGTCCAGCCTGACCGGCTCGTCCAGATCTGCGACCCGCACACCGGCGCACCCCTTCCGCCGGGCGAACCCGGCCAGATAGTGGTCACCACGCTGGACAGCGGTTGGCCTCTGGTCCGCTTTGGCACAGGCGATGTGGCGCAAGCGCTGGCCCATTCCCCGGATGGTCTCGTCGAACGAATCAGTTTGTTGCAAGGCCGAGTGGGCCAAGGTGTCAAAGTACGCGAAATTTTCATCTATCCACGCAACGTGGAAGAGCTGATCATCCGGATCCCGGCTATAGAACGTGCCCAGATCTTCGTTGAAAAAAAGCAGCATCGGGAAACTGCAACCTTGCGCGCGGTGCTAACGCCAGGGGCTTCTCACTACGCCACGCAAAGCGATTTGATCGAAGTGTTCAGGCAATTGACCCGCCTGAGGCTCGACTCAGTCGAGTGGGTAATCCAAGAAGATATGCCCATTGACGCACCCTTGCTGGTTGACAACAAGCAGTGAAATTCTAAAAAGCCATTGGTCTGATGCACCTAGTGGCTATACCGTCGCTTACCTCATGAAACGATAGCAATGATTGAACTCGCAGCCAATCCACTTATTTATCCATTCAAGCCACCATCGTCACGACACTGGGTCGAGATCGCCCCGGGCGTACGCTGGATCCGACTGTCGATGCCATTCCGACTCGACCACATCAATGTATGGGCCATAGATACCCATGATGGCTGGGTGCTGGTAGATACCGGCCTGAATAACCCCGACACCGTGGCCGACTGGCTGGCCCTCATGGCGCACGGGCCGCTGGCACGGCCACTCCAAGGCGTTTTCGCCACACACATGCACCCAGACCACATCGGCTTGGCTGGTTGGTTCACGCGTCGCTTTGGTGTGCCGCTGCACATGAGCCGGCTGGAGTACCTGACCTGCCGCGTGATGCATGCCGACACGAACCGCGAAGCCCCGCCCGACGGCGTGCTCTTCAATAGATGCGCCGGCTGGTCGGAGGCAGCCATTGAAAGCTACCGCAGTCGCTTCGGCAGCTTTGGTAAACATATCCACGCTCTGCCTGACAGCTACCGACGGTTGCAGGACGGCGACCACGTCCAGTTGGGTAAATATGGCTGGCGGATCATCACCACCGGCGGCCACTCACCAGAACATGCCTCTCTGTACTGCCCCGACTTGAAACTGCTGATCTCCGGCGACCAGGTGCTACCGAAGATTTCGTCGAATGTTTCGGTGTTCGCCAGCGAGCCACAGGCCAATCCGCTGAAGGAGTGGTACGAAGGGCTCGACAAACTAATGAGGGATGTTCCCAACGATGTGTTGGTACTCCCCTCTCACAACGAGCCCTTTTATGGACTGCATGAACGCCTTGACTCGCTCAGGTCAGGCCAAAATAGTGCACTGAATCGGTTACGTCAGACATTGACTACCGGGCCTCAACGGATCATCGATACGTTCGCTGCACTCTTTCATCGCTCCATCGGAGAACAGGATGCGCAGCAACTGAGCCTGGCAACAGGTGAGGCAGTTGCTTGCATAAACTTTCTCATCGCACAGGCCACCATAGAAGTCACGATGGACGAAAACGGGGTCGCGTGGCACTCAACAAGATATTGACATTGAAGTGCCGCCCTACGCTCTATGGTGAATCGACCCGGTTGATCTAGACGCCGTCGAGCCTCGAACCGAAGCCCATTGGCAGGTGCAACGGTGTTTCGGCGGCAATCTGCGGAAATCTGACCGAGAAGTCCCCTGAATTTTTATTCGTTTGAGCGACCGTTTTGAGTCGTTATGCACAGTGCGCCGTTATGAGTAGCCCGGTGGGTGTGACAACATAGTTGGTGGAATGGAGTCCACCTTGGAGAAGTACAGGTCAAGATGACCTCAAGGGGCGAGAGATTTTCTGTTCACCTGGCAAACAACGGCACAACGAACATCCCGCTTGACCACGCTTCGTGCTTGCTTCCTTCGCTCCGCGAGTCCCTACCCAAGGGCGAGGCCAGAGCCAGTAGGCGGGAAACGGCCGACCCGGAGGTGAAGCCATCGCTCACGATAGGCGGCGTTGAACGACACGTGTTGGCGATTGCTGCCATTCATGCACAGGATTGCGAGTGACTCCGATCAGCCTGAAGCTGACCCACTACAGGCAAGGTCGGCTCTGCAGCGTTATGCACAGTGCTCCGTTATGAGTAGCCTGCTGGGCGCTCGTGCGAGATCTCCCTGGTGCGGGGCGCGTGCATGCGCTACGAGGCTATCCATAGTTTCGTCATGCTCAGAGGTGCCAAAGACGATGAATCCTTGCTGCGGTTGCGCACCGCGGCTTCATCCCCAGCCGTGCGGCGAACTGTTCCAATCTCAGGAGTTTGATTGGCCGCTGTCGAGGGAATACCCGTTACAAACAGGCGAAGTCGGTTGGGGCGGTGTGCCATCGTCATCGCGTCGGCGGCTACCGTGTGACAAGACTGTTCGCCCTCGATCTCGCCTCGTCTGGGATCAAACGTTATGTGCAGCGCGTCCTTGCCTTTGACGCCGACAACGTCAGTGTTCATGCGGCCTGCAGCCTGACGGCGTCGGAGTCCTGCATATAACTGGGACCTGTGCATAACGCTGCTTATGTAGAGCTCTCCATAAGCGGCGTTTGCCGCTCTTCGCTTCCCCAAGCCGAATTAACGCTGACAGGCACCAAGCGGTCGCTGACGGCGGCGACCGTGTGCATCATGAAGGTCGCCACCTCGCAGAAGGTGGTGCCGATGGATTCGACATCGAGGTTCTTGAATGCGGCATCAGTGACCCGGTCCTGTTGCCTGCGCGCGAAGCCTTCTGGGTTGAGCGTCTGGGGGCCCTGAGTACCAACGGCCTCAACACAGCCAAGCCAGGCGGTCTCGGCAGTCCCGGCGGCAAGCCTATCAGCCTCGGTGGGGAAACATTTCGATCCATCGAGGAAGCTGCCGACATGCTGAGCGCGCGGCTTGGCATCGCCCGACACGTCATTCGGTCCCGGCTTCAGAAAGGGAAGCCGCTGCCAACGCCTGACAGCGTCCGGCGCCAGAGCCGCCATCCCGAGGCTGGATCAAACCTCTTCCGGCGCTGGCTGGGTATGCGCAATCGACATGCTGGCGCTATCGTGGAAGCATGGTCGGACTACGACCAGTTCAAGAAGGACGTGTCTCCTGTCCCATCTGCGGAGTCATTGGTACATGCTGGCCCTGGCCGCGCGTGAGCGTGACGTGCGGGAAGCCGCGGGCCAGCTGTTTAGGATCCTGCTGGTGCCGCTTGGCCACCTCTCGGGCAGGCTGCCGCTTGGCAACCCTGGCCGGGCCACGGTCAGTGCCTTCGCGCCAATGCTGTGAGACCGGAACTAGCTGAAATTCTGTCCGCGG
>NZ_JBKDTZ010000311.1:0-7140 GCF_046339755.1 Acidovorax sp.
AGCCGCTGCCTTACGCTTTGCTGGACGATATCTGACGTTTGCTGGGGAGGCATGCCGCATGCCTCTGCTGAGGGCGGGAGCCGGGTCTCGGCCCGGCGGCCGAGGTACCGTTCTTTTCGTCGCCAAAGAAACGTACCCCAAAGAAAGGCGACCCCGCAGCCCCTGTCCCCCACCCCGGTGGCGAGGGGGCAGCCTGCGATCCCAGGCCCTGCGCTTCTCGGCACGGTCAGAAGGGGGTGGGAACGGGCTCCACAAGGGCCATTGCTTCGCTCGGCCCCAGTTGCCTCGCTGCGCTTGGCCTGGGCAGGGCCGCCGCGCCAGTTGCGTCGGCAGCGCGCAGCACGTAACCGACACCCGGCGCAGCTGCCAAAGCAGCAGCCGGCGGGTACCCGCTCCCCACCCCTGCTGGCTGCGCCGAGAAGCGCAGGGCCTGGGGTGGGTGCGTGTGCCGAAGGACACACGCACTTCGTGGTCTAGCTTGCCGATGCTGTTTGACCGGAGCTCCCTCGCAGAGGGAGCGCAGGGAGTTCATCGGCACCACCCCAGGACCGAGGTTCTATGCTTTGCGTCAACCTGCTTGATGCCCTATCTTTGCCGGATCAAACACCTGACCGCTTTTCCAGACCGCGAAGGCGATCCGCAGCAACTTGCGCCCCAAGATCACGATGGCTTCAGTGGTCGTGAGTCCCTTGGCCCGGATGGCTTTGTATAGCGCCTTGAGGGCTTTGCTGCTCGTGGCTGATAAGCCCGCCAGGAACATTTGACGGCGCAGCAGTGCCGGCCCTTTCTTGCTCAGGCGCCTGCGCCCTCGCTTGGCTCCAGAGTCGTTGGGGCGAGGGTCCAGGCCGCTATAGGCCACTAAAGCATCGGCGTTGGCGAAGGTGATCCTGCTGAGCAGCACCGTCAGCAGTGCTCCTGTTTGAGGCCCGATGCCGGTGATGGTTTGCAGCCTCTTGTTGCACTGGGCCATTTGCACATCGCTGTCGATCAGGTGTTTGATCTGGGCATCAATGACTTTCAGTAGTGCCTCAAAGGCTGTCTTGAGCTTACCCATGGCATTGCCCGGGACCTCGATTCCAATGAAGGACTGGCTCAGCGACGAGCGATGTGTAGCCAACTGTGCGCGCCGCTTGAGTAACCCTTGCAGTTGCTGCTGCAGCGCGCTGCCGGGTTGCCAGGGGTGCAGTTGTGCATGGTGCTCTGCCAAGTAGCGGGCAATGATTGCTGCATCGACGCTGTCTGTCTTGGCCCGCGCGCCAAGTGCCCGCGCATAAAAGAACACATCGCGCGCGTTGAGCACATACACCTTCAGGCCCGCCTGCACGCACAGGTGGGCCAGCAGGGCGTGGTAGCGGCCTGTCGACTCCATGGCTATCTGTGCCTGGGCGGGGACTGTGCGCAGCCAGGCGCGCACTTTGGACGTGTTGTTGGGCACGCAGCAAGGCGGCTGGCCTGCCTGTGCTATCACCAGTTCGTTCTTGGACACATCCACTCCAATGAACACGGCAGAGGCTTGCATGACGGTACCTCCAATCAAGATAATGGTCTCGTCGGGGTGTAGTCCATCTCCCTGGTTGGCTTGCATTCAGTTCGGTGGTCGCGCTGCCGCACGTCTCCATGCACAGGGCAGTGCGCCGCTCAGTTCCTGATCGACGCTGGGAGGTGGGGCGGGAGACAACTCGCGCCGTCGGTCAATGGTCCTCGCCGATGCATCGCAGAGTCCCTCCACCCCGACACCTCAACCATACAAGCATCGCAGGTTGCCCGCAGCGAAGCGGAGGGACGCAGACTGGGGGCCGCCTTCTCTTTGGTGACTTTCTCTTGGCGGCCCAAGAGAATGTTACTGCGCCGCCGGGCGCACATCCCGGCCTCCGCCCTCAACCAAGGCATGCGCCCACCACAACCCCAGATGGCGCAATTCTTCAAGACACACAACCCCCTCGACCCAGACACTGCGCCCATCCCCATAGCACAGGCCGGAGACGCAACATGCACCTCACCATCAACGGACAAACCCACCCCGTACCCGAGGGCTGGGAACACGAACCCCTCCTCTGGCTCCTGCGCGAGGCCGCCGGCCTAGTCGGAACCCGCTTCGGCTGCGGCGCAGGCCTGTGCGGCGCCTGCACCGTGCTGGTGGACGGCGAGGCCGCCCGCGCCTGCCTGCTCACGGCCCAGGCGCTGCAGGGCCGAGCCATCACCACCATCGAAGGGCTGACCGCGGCAGACGGCACCCTGCACCCCGTGCAACAGGCCTGGATGGAGCACAAGGTCCCCCAGTGCGGCTACTGCCAGAGCGGCCAGATCATGGGCGCCGTGGCCCTGCTGCGCGCCACGCCCCGGCCCGACGATGCGCAGATCGACGCTGCCATGGCCGGCCACCTGTGCCGCTGCGGCACCCAGCGGCGCATCCGTGCCGCGATCCACCATGCAGCAGCGGGCTCGGGCCCATCACCCACCGCCAAGGCAGCGCCATGAAGCGCCGCCATCTGCTGGCCGGCACAGGCCTGGCCGCCATCACCGTGGTGTTCGGTGCCGGCTGCTCGCTGGTGCCCGTGATCCCCAAGCGCCCCGCCCCGACGCCCGAGAACGCCCAGGGCTGGATACGCCATGGTGCCGACGGCCGCTACACCCTGTGGGTGCCCTGCACCGAGATGGGCCAGCAGATCAGCACCGCGCTGCAGTCCCTGGCCGCGGCCGAACTGGGCGTGGAGCCGCAGGCCGTGCAGCTGCGCCTGCCGGGCACGGGCGACATCGCCCGCGTGCGCGCCACCGTGGGCAGCGCCAGCGTGCAGGACTTTGCCCTGCCCCTGGCCCAGGCCTGCGCCACCCTGCGCGAGGCGCTGGCCAGTGGCGTTGCCCAGGCAGGCAGCAGCACCACTGTGCAAGCCCAGCCGCTGCCGGCCCGCGCGTTGCGCAGCTTCCAGGCCCTGGCGTCCGCGCCGCCCGTGGCGCCGGAGTCTGGGCCTGTGGCACCTGCGCCCGGGCAACTGCACGCCATCGTCACCGGCCAGCCCCTGTTCGCAGGCGATGCGCGCCTGCCCGGCATGCTCTATGGCCGGGTGCTGCGCGCGCCGGCATCGGCCGAGCTGGATTCGCACCCCGGCGCCATGGACGAGGCCGCCGCCCGCGCCGACCCGGCCTGCGTGGCCGTGGTGCGCAGCCCGCTGCTGCGGCAGATGAGCAGCCTGGGCGTGGGCATCGTGGCGCGCAGCCCGGCCGCGCTGGACCGCATCGAGGCCGCGCTGGCCGTGCAGTGGCAGGTGCAAGGGGGCTTTGAGCCCGCCGAGATCGCAGAACGCATCGACATCGACCAGCACCTGGCGCACGGTTCCCTGCGCCATGTACCGCGCGGCGACACCATGCCCGAGGGCGAGGCCTGGAGCATCGACCTGCGCATGGACATCCCGCTGGCCGCGCACGCTCCCATCGAGCCACGCAGCGCCACCGCAGTCTGGAGCCCCAAGGCACAGAACGGTCATCCCGTGCTGCGCGTCTGGGCCGGCACGCAGGACCTGTTCTATGTCCGCGACGTGCTGGCGCGCCACCTCGCGCTCGATGCCGAGCGCATCGCGGTGCAGGCCTGCCGCGTGGGCGGTGGCTTTGGCGGGCGCACGCTGTGCACGGTGGAGCTCGAAGCCGCCGTGCTCGCGCAGGCCGTGGGCGCGCCGGTCAAGGTGCACTGGAGCCGGGCCCAGGAGTTCGCCCAGGGCTTCCAGCGCCCGCCGTCGAGCCACCGGGTGCGGGCCCGCGTGCGCCAAGGCCAGGTCACGCACTGGTGGCATGCGTTCGCCAGCAGCCACATCCTCTTCACGCCCGCAGCCATGCCACCGTGGATGCAGGCCCTGGCCGACTTCGCGGGCGACAGCGGCGTGGCACGTGGCTCGCAGCTGGCCTACGCCGTGCCGCAGCAGCGCACCGAGTTCACCGCCCAGCGCCTGCCGGTGCACACGGGCCCCTGGCGCGGCCTGGGCGCGGGCCCCAACACCCTGGTGGTGGAAAGCGCCATGGACGAATGCGCGCGCCATGCCGGCGCCGACCCGCTGGCCTGGCGCCTGGCCCATACCACCGACAAGCGCCTGGCCGCCGCGTTCGAGCGCGTGGCGCGCGAGGCGCGCTGGCCGGAGCGCCCCGCCAGCGACGCCACCACCCTGCGCGGGCGCGGCATTGCCGGTGGCATCTACAAGGGCGTGAGCTATGCCGCTGCCGTGGCCGACGTGGCGGTGGACCGCGCCAGCGGCCAGGTGCGCGTAACGGCGATGTGGTGCGCCCACGATTGCGGCCTGGTGCTGCAGCCCGATGGCGTGCGCGCCCAGACCGAGGGCAACCTGGTCTGGTGCCTGGGGCTGGTGCTGCACGAAGAACTGCCCGTGGCCGCATCGCGCGTGGCGGCCGCCACCTTTGCCGACTATGCGCTGCCACGCATGGGCGATGTACCGCCCCTGCATGTGCACCTGATCGAGAACAGCAGCGCGCCGCCGACCGGCGCGGGCGAAACGGCCATGGTGGCCGGCGCGGGCGCCATTGCCAACGCGCTGCGCGACGCCACGGGCCACCGGTTCACGCGTTTCCCGGTGCGCAGCGAGCATGTCTTGCACGCCCTGAAGGCGTGAAGCACGCACAATGCCCGCCATGCAGGACGACGATCACAACGACTTCGCCAGCGCCGCCATGGTCCGCCTGCTGGTGCGCGCCATGGCAGCGCAGGGCCTGGCGCTGCCACCCGGCCTGCCCGCACCCGCGGCCCTGGCCGGCAGCCATGTGCCGCTGGACTGCAAGCGCGCCGTGGTGCAGGCGGTGCTGGCCCAGGGCGGCCCGGCCCTGCTGCTGAACCTGGCACGACAGGTGCACGGGTTGCAGGGCGACCCGCTGCACCGTGCGCTACTGGGCGCCAGCGATGTGCACGGCCTGCTGGCGCGCTGGCAGCGGCTGGAGCGCTATGTGCATTCGGGCCACCAGGTGAGCATGCTGGCGCAGGACCCGGGCCGCGTCAGCCTGCACCACCATGCACGCCCCGGCAAAGGGGGTGCACCGTTGCCGCCGGAGAGCCTGGCCGTTCTGGGGGTGCTGCTCGGCTGCTGCGAGGCATTGGGCGTGCCCGGCCTGGCGGTGCACCTGGGCGGCGGCACCGCACTGCCGCTATCAGGAGGACCCGACCTCGCGGCAGCACTGGCCACTGCCATCGCCCAGGGCCATGCCAGCCACTGGGTCTTGCACTGGCAGCCTACCGCCGTGGCCGCCATGCCCGAAGCCGCACCGACGCCCGACCCGCAGTCCACCCTATGCGACGCCCTGCCCTGGCCGGCCCTGGCCCACCAGATTGCCCGGCGCGTGCTGCACGACCCCGCTGGCGAGCACTCTGTCCATGCACTGGCCCGCTCGCAAGGCCAGGCCAGCCGCACCCTGCAGCGCCACCTGGCCGCGCACGGCCTGAGCTGCCGCACCATTGCCACCGAAGCGCGCACGCGCAGCGCCGCGCAGTGGTTGCTGGACACGCCCCATGGAATTGCCGAGATCGGTTTCGCCTGCGGCTTTGCCGACCAGCCCCATTTCACGCGCGAATTCGCGCGCCAGGTGGGCATGACGCCGGCACGCTACCGGCAGGCGTTCACGGCTGGATGAAAGCAGCTACGCCTTGCGCGCACGCTTCGGTTTGCGCGCAGGGGCGGGTGCGGCACGGCTCGCCCGGTCGCCAAGCCACACATCGGGGTAGTGCTCGAAGGTCTGCTTCATCAGCTCGCGGAGCCAGATGATGGCCGGGTCGTGGTGAAAGCGCGAGTGCCAGTGCTGGTTGAGCGCGAACGGCGGCAAGGTCACCGGCGGCGGCACCATGCGCACGCTGCCGTAGCCCTTGAAGACCTCGGCCAGTTGCAACGGCACGGTGGCGATGAGTTCGGGGTGCGCGTCCATGAGCAGCGGCACCACCAGGAAGTGCGGCGTGGTGAGGAACAGGTTGCGCTTGACGCCCTGGCGCTCCAGCTCGCTGTCGTAGGCGCCGCTCACGCTGCCCGACAGCGTCACGGCGATCTGCGGCATCTTCTCGAACTGCGCCAGCGTGAGCGTGTCGCCCACCGCGGTGTTGCGGGCGCTCACGATGGTGACGAAGGAATGCATGAACAGCCGCTGCTGGAACAGCCCCTCGGGCGCGCTGCGCATGGAGCCCACGGCCAGGTCGGCCTCGCCCGAGGCCAGCACCGCCTCGACCTGCGCGGGCGGCACCTGCAGCGTGTGCAGCGTGCAGTGCGGCGCCTCGCGGCGCAGGCGGCTGATGAGCGGGGGCAGAAAGACCAGCTCGCCCATGTCCGTCATGCACAGGGTGAAGGCGCGGTGCGCCGTGGCGGGGTCAAAGCGCGCCTCGGACAGCACCTGCTGGCGCAGGATGGCCATCATGCCGAGCACCGGGTCCACCAGGCCCTGGGCCTTGCGCGTGGGCACCATGCCCGTGGCCGTGCTCACGAACAGCGGGTCGTCGAAGAAGGCGCGCAGCCGGTTGAGCGCGTGGCTCATGGCGCTCTGGCTCAAATTCAGGCCCTGGGCGGCGCGCGTGACGCTGCGCTCGCGCACCAGGGCATCGAACACGGCCAGCAGGTTGAGGTCGAGGTCTCCGATATGCACCGTGTTCATTCCTTGCATGCACTGCATGTTGTTTACGAATAATGGCCTGCTGCCTATGCTTGCGTCAAGCGTTCACTAAGAGGAACGCATCCCACCCGGAGACAAGCCCATGGCAGCCATGACCCCGCCGACCCCTTCCAGCGCGTAACGCGCTCACCCGCTGCACCCTGCAGCACCGCACCCTTGCCCACCAACGCCTTCGCGGCCATCGCCCTGCGGTGCGCCCGTGGCATGCCTCGCCCTGAAAACGCCGAGGCCCGCCCTGCACACACAACGGAGTCCCCAACCCATGTTCATCAAGAACACCTGGTATGTCTGCGCCTGGGACCACGAAGTCCCGCACGAGGGCATGTTCGCCCGCACCATCACCGGCATCCCCATCCTGCTGTACCGCGACAGCACGGGCGCCATCGTCGCGCTGGAAGACCGCTGCTGCCACCGCGGCGCCCCGCTGTCGGCGGGCCGGCGCGAAGGCGACTGCGTGCGCTGCATGTACCACGGCCTCAAGGTCGACAGCAGCGGCCA
>NZ_JBKDTZ010000312.1:0-3300 GCF_046339755.1 Acidovorax sp.
AACCTACACCCTGCTGCAGCCGCTGGGCGTGTGTGCGGGCATCACGCCCTTCAACTTCCCGGCCATGATCCCGCTGTGGATGTTCCCCATGGCCATCGCCACGGGCAACACCTTCGTGCTCAAACCCTCCGAGCAGGACCCGATGGTGACCATGCGCCTGGTGGAGCTGGCACTGGAAGCCGGCGTGCCTCCGGGGGTGCTCAACGTGGTGCACGGCGGCGAGATGGCCGTGAACGCCATCTGCGACCACAAGGACATCAAGGCCATCAGCTTCGTCGGCTCCACCAAGGTGGGCACCCATGTCTACAACCGCGCCAGCCTGGCCGGCAAGCGCGTGCAGTGCATGATGGGCGCCAAGAACCACGCCATCGTGCTGCCCGACGCGAACAAGGAGCAGACCCTGAACGCCCTGGCCGGTGCGGCCTTCGGCGCCGCCGGCCAGCGCTGCATGGCGCTGTCGGTGGTGGTGCTGGTGGGCGAGGCGCAAAAGTGGATCCCCGACCTGGTGGCCAAGGCCAAGACCCTCAAAGTCAGCGCCGGCACCGAAACGGGCACGGACGTGGGCCCGGTGGTCTCGTGCGCCGCCAAGGACCGTGTGGAAGGCCTGATCGCGCGCGGCGTGGCCGATGGCGCCACGCTGGAACTCGATGGCCGCAACCCGGTCGTGGCAGGATACGAGAAAGGCAACTTCGTGGGCCCCACGGTGTTCAGCGGCGTCAAGCCCGGCATGAGCATCTACGAACAGGAAATCTTCGGCCCCGTGCTGTGCCTGTCGGCCGCGGCGGACATCGACGAAGCCATCGCCTTCATCAACGACAACCCGAATGGCAACGGCACCGCCATCTTCACCCAGTCGGGTGCGGCCGCGCGCAAGTTCCAGGAAGAGATCGACGTCGGTCAGGTCGGCATCAACGTGCCGATCCCCGTGCCGGTGCCGCTGTTCTCGTTCTCGGGTTCGCGTGCCTCCAAGCTCGGCGACCTGGGCCCCTACGGCAAGCAGGTCGTGCTGTTCTACACGCAGACCAAGACGGTGACGGCGCGCTGGTTCGACGACAGCACCATCGCCCACGGCGTGAATACGACGATCAGCCTGAAGTAAGCCGGCGAAAGGCCCCAGGCGGCGTGGCACAGTAGCAGGGCATGGTGAAATCGGTGCATGCACCGTGACCTCCCTATCCTGCTGCGCGCTGCAGCCTGTGCCCTGCCCTTGCTCATGGCTTCTTCCACCGCCTTCGCCCAGGCCGGCGCCGCATGCCGCCCGGGCGGCACGGTGGCCGAGACCAATGCCTGCGCGGTGCAGGACTTCCAGGCGGCCGACACGGCCATTGCCGTGCTGTACGCCGACGTGATGCGCGCCCTGTCGGCGCACGAGCGCCCGCAGCTGCGCCAGGAGCACACGGCCTGGATGCGCGCCCGCAATGTGCAGTGCAAGCAGTCCACCCGCGCCACCGAGCAGCAGCCTGAAGGCCCGCGGATCTACCACGAGTGCCTGACCCGTGAGACGCAGGAACGCCGCAAGGGGCTGATGCGCTGGCTGTCGATGGACAGCCCCGCGAAGCCCTGACGCACCCACAGAACAACAAGGACCACAGAGACATGGACTTCGAGCTCACCGAAGAACAACGCGCCTTTGCCCAGACGGCCCGCGACTTTGCCCGGGCCGAGTTCGCGCCGCACGCCGCGCACTGGGACGCCGAAGGCATCTTCCCCAAGGAGGCCATCGCCAAGGCCGGCGAGCTGGGCTTTTGCGGTCTGTACGCGCCCGAGGCTGCGGGCGGCCTGGCCCTGCCCCGCCTGGACGCCACGCTGGTCTTCGAGGAAATGGCGGCCGTGGACCCGTCCACGACGGCCTTCATCACCATCCACAACATGGCGACCTGGATGCTGGGCACCTGGGCCACCCCGGCCGTGCGCGACCACTGGGGGCCGCTGCTCACCACGGGCGAAAAGCTCGCCTCCTACTGCCTGACCGAGCCCGGTGCGGGCTCGGACGCGGCTTCGCTCAAGACCCGGGCCGAGCTGGTGGGCCACGAATACGTGATCAACGGCGCCAAGGCCTTCATCTCGGGTGCGGGCGCCACCGACGTGCTGGTGCTCATGGCGCGCACGGGCGATGCGGCCTCGGGAGCGGGCGGCATCTCGGCCTTTGCCGTGCCGGCCGATGCGCCGGGCATCAGCTACGGCAAGAAGGAAGAAAAAATGGGCTGGAACAGCCAGCCCACGCGCACCATCAGCTTCGACAACGTGCGCATTCCGGCCGACCATTTGCTCGGCCGCGAGGGCGAGGGCTTCAAGATCGCGATGAAGGGCCTGGACGGCGGGCGCATCAACATCGCCACCTGCTCGGTGGGCGCGGCGCAGGGCGCGCTCGCGCAGGCCCAGCAGTACATGCAGGACAGGAAGCAGTTCGGCAAGCCCATCGCGAGCTTCCAGGCACTGCAGTTCAAGCTGGCCGACATGGCCACCGAGCTGGTGGCCGCGCGCCAGATGGTGCGCCTGGCTGCCAGCAAGCTCGACGCGGGCGATGCGAATGCCAGCACCTACTGCGCCATGGCCAAGCGCTTTGCCACCGACGCCGGCTTCACCGTCTGCAACGAGGCGCTGCAGCTGCACGGCGGCTACGGCTATATCCGCGAATACCCGCTGGAGCGCCTGCTGCGCGATGCGCGCGTGCACCAGATCCTGGAGGGCACCAACGAGATCATGCGCGTGATCATCGCGCGGCGCATGCTCGATGGGGATGCGCCGGACGTGATCCGCTGAATCCACCACCCCCATGCCTGCGCGCCCCCTCTCCGACGAGACCCTGCACCTGATCGCCGCAGTGCGCGACGCATTGGAATCGCGCGGCGATGTGGAGGAACGCAACCTGTTCGGCAGCCATGCCTTCTTCGTGGACGGCAAGGTCTGCATCGCCGTGAAGAACGAAGACCTGCTGGTGCGCCTGCCACCCGAGCGGCACGAAGAGTTCCAGGAGATGCAGAAAACTCGCGAGCTCTCGCCCTGCGGCGGCATGAAGGGCAATTTCTGGATCGAGCCCAATGGCTATGCCACGCGCGCGCTGTGGAACTTCTGGGTGCAGGAGGCCCTGGCCTACAACCCGCAGGCCAAGGCCACACCCAAACGCAAGTCGACTGCGACCAAGACGGCCGCCAAGAAAAGCACTGCCACGAAGAAGAAGCCGGCGACCACCAAGCGCCACAGCATCTTCGAGGCCGACGACTGATTCCCTGAAGGAAGCCGCCGCCATGCCCATTCGCATCGTCCGCCTCGGCACGCCGCGTGCCCCCGGTGAAGGCA
>NZ_JBKDTZ010000313.1:0-42891 GCF_046339755.1 Acidovorax sp.
CCCTTCGCCATGGCGGTGGACCGGATTTCGTGGCGCGGGGCGGGGATGGCACCTTCGCGGGAGCCGGCCGGCTCCTGGTGGACGGCGTGCGCGCCTGTCTGGAACGGGATGTGCGCTACAGCCGCCAGCCCGACCTGCCCGAAAGCGCCGAGCTGTCCCGGGATGCCACGGGCGAAGGCATCATGCTCGGTCCGGGCGCCCTGTTCCTGGTGGAGCCGCGTCCCACGGGGTGGCTGCGCTTCAATGTGGCTTTCTGTGCGGACGAACGGATGTGGCGCTTTCTGGAGCAGCGCATCGCGCTCGGCAGCCCGTAGGCGTCCTACGGGCTGACGCGGGCGGACAGGTGCGCCGCCATGGCCGGGCTCATGAACTGCACGGGGATCTCTGCAACCAGCGCCTCCGGATCGTCCAGCGCGAGAAAGCAGGCCTCGAACTCGCGCTGCAGGTCGAACTTGGGCGGCAGCATCAGCAGGCTCTTGGGCGCCAGCGCAAAGGCTGCCTGGCGCACGGCCGGCGTCAGCTCCCTGGCAGGGATTTTGGCAAACAGCTCGTGCACCTCGGGGCGCGGCAGGGGGCAGCCGGGTGCCAGCAGGGCCAGGTACATGGCCTCGGTGCGCAGCTCCTTGGGGATCTTGGCGATGCGGGTGTAGTCGTTCCACACCACGTCGCGCCACTCCTGCGCCGTCTGCGGCGTGGCCATGGAGGCCAGGCTGCGCCCCTGGCGCAGGCCGGCACGCACCGATTCCAGCGACAGGGGGGATTTCTTGAGCAGCTTCTTCAGCGCGGCGGGCAGGCTCTCCGGGTCGTCGGGGTTCCTGCCGTCGGACAGGTCGATGCGCAGCAGCTTGCTGCCCTTGGCCGGCTGGCCCCGCACGTCGATGCCATGGTCGTCGTTGACCAGCGCCTGGGCGATGAGCTGGCCATCCACGACCAACTGGCCATGGTTGTAGTGGCCGTACACCACTTCTTCCACGCGCAGATCGCCACCCACGCGGATGTAGGAGCCGCCACAGCTGGCCTGGCGCGCGCCGAGGGATCCGGTGACCAGCAGCAGGGGGCCGGTCTCGCCGTCGGCATTCACCAGCGCACCGCCAAGGCGCAGGTCACCCTGCACGCACAGCCCGGCAATGTCCTGCCCGGCCACGGGCAGCCCCGCAAGAGTGGCAGCGATGCCGCCCCCGTTCCAGCCCGCATTCCAGTCGAGCAGAAGGTCGCCGTCCAGCGCCAGGTCGCCTTGGTGCACCAGCACATGTTCCGTGGGCGGCAGCCAGGATGGGGCAGTGAACGCAGAGGGCAGGGTGTCGATGGTGCAGAGTGTGAACACAGGGGCCCAGGGGTCTATCGATCAATGATTCGGCGCGCGAACTGCTCCAGGTAGTCCATGAGCTGGTTGGCGCCGGCCACGGCATGGGCCTCGTCGCCGCTGGCGATGCCCTGGGCCAGGTGCATGTGGGCGCGTGCGCCCTCGGTCACGTCGCCCTCGTGCTGGTAGGCGTACCAGAAGCGGCGGCACTGCACGATGAGCGGCGCCACGGATTTGACGGCCGACTGGTTTTGGCTGGCCAGGTGCACGATCTTGTCGAGCTCGTGGTCGGCCAGCATGTAGCCGTCCAGGTGGCCGCGCTCCGCCTCGCGCACCATCTCCTCAGCGCAGCGCACGATGGCCTGGCGCTGGGGTGCGGTGGCACGGCGCGCTGCGCACGATGCGATCAACCGCTCCAGCACGCGGCGCGTCTGGATCACGTCCAGGTGGTCCGCCAGGTCGATGTTGGAGACCTGCAGCCCGCGGCGCGGCTGCTGCACGATGAGGCCGATGGACACCATGCGCAGCAGTGCCTCGCGCACCGGCGTGCGCCCGAGGCCCGTGCTCTCGGCGATCTCGGCCTCCACCACCGGGCTGCCGGGCTGCAGCTGCAGGGTGGCGATCATGGCCTCGATGGCTTCATACGCCACGTCCGCCGCGCGCCGCTTGGGGCCGGTGTCTTTGCGGGAAGAAGGGCTGCTGCTCAAGGTCATTGGGGAGTTCTGGTGGGGTGCGGCCCCTTGTGGGGCCGCCCTGGGCCGATCTTAAATCACAGCGTGGTCCCGGCCTTGCGCAGCTCCGCGATTTGCGGGGCCTTGGGCAGCCACAGCTTGTCGAACTCCTGGATGGTGGACTCGGGGTTGAAGGACGAAGCCGTCTTGAACGCGATGGAGGTGCCCTTGAACTTGTCGATCAGGCCGGCCTCGGTGGTCACGATGTCGTTGATCTGCGCATCGAGCGATTGGGCGGTGAGCTTTCTGACCAGTTCCTTGTCCTTGGCGTCCAGGCCTTGCCAGATGCGGCCCGAGACCAGCGGCGCGAAGGGCATGAACAGAGCGTTCATCTGCAACAGGGTCTTGGCCACCTTGTCGAAGCGCTGGTTCCACGAGAACTCGATGTCCGCCTCCAGCCCGTCCACCTGGCCGTTGCTCATGGCGTCGAACACCTGGGGTGTCGGGATGGGGGTGGGCGCGGCGCCCAGCATCTGGTAGAAATCTCGGTACACGGGCGTGGGGTTGATGCGCAGCTTCATGCCCTTGAGGTCGGTCGGCACGGAAATGTCCTTGGTGGACAACACCGAACGCATGCAGGTGATGCCCCAGCCCAGGCCGATGGTGCCGGTCTCGCGCGGCAGCACTTCCAGCAGCTTGGTGGCGGCCGGGTGCTTGACCAGCTTGGCCACGCTGGGCGTGGAGCGCACCAGGTAGGGTGCGTTGATGGCAGCAATGCTGGCCACGCGCGAGCCCAGTTCGGCCGCCTGGATCCAGCCCATGTCCAGCGCGCCCGACTGCAGCTGCTGCATCATGGCCGCCTCGTTGCCGAGCTGGCCCGAGTGGAACACGGTGACGCTCAGGCGGCCTTCGCTCTCCTTCTTGAGCGCCTCTCCGAACTGCAGCGCGGCGCGGTTCCACGAGTGGCCGGCCGGGGTGATCAGGCCCAGGCGGAATTCCTTGGCGCCCGCGCCCTGTGCGAACGCGAGCGGGGCAGCAACGGAGGCGGCAGCGGCCACGGCATGGCGCTGGATGAATTGGCGGCGGGTAGTGGTCATGGTGAACTCTCCTTGGTCTGGGAAGGGGGACAGGCAGGAACGGGACGGGGGAAGCGGGGCCTACTTGAGCAGCCCCAGCGAGAGGCTGGGGAACAGCGACAGCAGCACCAGCGCCACGCAGCTGATGAGGAAGAAGGGCAGCGTGACGATGAACATCTTTCCGGGCTTCGCCCCGGTCACGGCCGAGGCGACGAAGAAGCTCAGGCCCACGGGCGGCGTCATCAGCCCCAGCACCAGGTTGACCACCACCACCACGCCGAAGTGGCGCGGGTCGATGTGGTAGACCTCGGTGGCAATCGGCAGCAGGATGGGCACGGTCATGATGAGCCCGGGAATGCCGTCGATCACCGTGCCGATGACGAGCAGGATCACATTGGCCAACAGCAGGAAGGTGACCGGGTCGTGTGCCACGGTCTGTATCCACGCCGCCACCATCTGCGGCACCTTGCCGTAGATCAGCAGCCACGAGAACACGGCGGCCGCCGCCACCAGGAACAGCACGATGGCCGAGTAGATGGCCGAGCGCAGCAGCAGGGCCGGGATGGCGTTGAAGCGGAACTCCTTGGTGACGTAGCGGCCCACCAGCGCCGAGGCCAGGGCGCCCACGGCTGCCGCCTCGGTCGGGTTGGCGATGCCGCCCAGGATGGAGCCCACGATGACGATCGGGATCAAGAGCGTGGGGCTGGCCTGCACGATGGTGCGCGCGCGCTGGGCCAGCGTGCGCTTTTCGCTGCGCGGGTAGTCGTAGATGAAGCCCATGAGGGCGATCACGATGAAGAACAGCACGGTGAGCAGCACCCCGGGCAGAAGGCCGGCGATCAGCATGTCGCCCACGGCCACCTGGGCCAGCACGCTGAACACCACGAACATGACCGAGGGCGGGAGGATGGGCCCAAGCATGCCGCCGTAGACCGTGAGGCCGGCCGCGAAGGTCTTGTCGTAGCCCTGCTTTTCCATCTCGGGCACCATGACCTGCGACATGATGGCCACCTGCGCCGTGGCCGAGCCGATGATGGACGAGACCAGCATGTTGGCCAGGATGTTGACGTAGGCCAGGCCGCCCTTGACCGAGCCGATGAAGGCCATGGACAGGTCCACCAGCCGGCGCGTGATGCCGCCGCTGTTCATGATCTCGCCGATCAGGATGAACAGAGGGATGGCGATCAGTCCATAGCTGTCCACCCCGGCGAACATCTGCATGGGAAACGACTGGAACAGCACCGTGCCGCCGGTGGCGAGGATGTAGACGATGCCCGAAAGGCACAGGCACACGCCGATGGGCACGCCCACCAGCAGCGCGATGGTGAAGAAGAGGGTGGTGATCATGGTGTGGCCTCGCGGTCGCTCAGTTCACGGCATCGGCGTTGACCACGTCGAAGCCCGGGTGGGTGCGCCGCTCCGCGGCCCCCATGTCTTCGAGCAGGTTGGCCAGCGCATGCACGCTGAAGGTGGCCGAGAAGACCGGCAGGATCAGCTGCAGCACCCAGGTGGGCCAGTTCAGGGTCTGCGTGCGCTCGGTGTACAGAAAATTGAAGCTCTCGGCCGCGTACTCCTTGGCGTCAAAGCCATGGCGTGCGATGCCGACCGGGTCCATCCACTGCCAGCACATCCAGAGCATGGCTACGCCGAAAGCCGTCACGCCCAGGGTGGCCACCGACTTGGCGACCCGTGCGCCGCGCGCGCCCAACTGGTCGGTGAGCATGGTCACGGCAAAGTCCATGCGCAACCGCGTCATGACCGAGGCGCCCACGAAGGTCAGCCAGACCACCGTGTACACCGCGGCCTCGTCGACCCAGTAGAGGGGCATGCCGCTGTAGCGGGTCACCACATTGAGCAGGATCAGCAGCACCAGCAATGCCATCAAGGCGGTCAATGCATGGCGATCCATGCGCAGCAGCCAACCGGAGAAATCCAGCACCCAGCGGATGGGTGCCTTGGGACGAGAGGGCGGGGCAATTGTGCTGGGAGCGGTGGCCATGGCGTCGGGTTGTTGTGGGTGCTTGTGAACAGGAGACCGGAACTGGTGCGATAAATATCTTGCTGATATATGTAAAAGCAAAATGGATGCCGGGCTTGAGGTGCCAGCGCCCCTCAAGGGCCGCGTCAGCCCGGTGGGTCGCCAGGTGCCGCGGCGAGCGTGGCGATGCGTGCCGGCGCCAGCAGATGGCGCGGCGGCGCTGGCGTCCAGCCGAAGAGCTGCTGCGTGGCGGCCCCGCAGATGCGGCCCTGGCAGGCACCCATGCCGCAGCGCGTGTGCAGCTTGGCGTCGATCCAGCCGCTGCGCCCGGCCAGCTCGGCATGGGGCACGTCTTCGCAGCGGCAGACCAGCGTGTCCGGCCGGGCCAGTTGGTTGAGCGATGGGTTCAACGTGAACGAGCGCTGCAGCGCGTGGGCAAAACCCTCCCAGCGCTGCAGCCTGGCCTGCAGTGCATGCACCGGCGTGGCGCTGCCCGCTGCGGCATGCCCCGCGATGGCGCCCTGCGCCAGTGCACGCTCGCTGCCGCCAAAGCCTGTGCACTCCCCTGCGGCGTAGACGCCGGCAACGCTGGTGCGCATCTGTGCATCGACCCGCAGGCCCAGGCCATTGCTGAGCGCGCTGCCCAGGGCACAACCCAGCATCTGCGCAAGGTGTGTGTTGGGCACCAGGCCAAAGCCGCAGGCCAGCCGATCGCAGGCGATGGTTTCCTCGCCCGACGGCGTCTGCAGGCGCACGGACTGCACCTGGCCATCACCCTGGGCTTGGAGCACATGGCTACCTGCGCGCAGTTGCGGCTGCAGCAGCGTGAGCGCCTGCACGGCCTTGGTGGGCCAGCGCGGCAGTTGCGCAGCAAAGCCCGCCAGCGCGCGCCAGCCGGCCTGCTCGGCCACGCGCACCACCTGCGCGCCCGCCTTGGCGGCTGTGGCGGCCGCTGCCAGCAGCAGCGGGCCCGTGCCCGCGACCACGATGCGCTGGCCCTGCACCGGCAACCCGGCCTTGACCAGGGCCTGCAGGCCGCCCGCGCCTGGCACGCCCGGCAGCGTCCAGCCCGGAAAGGGCAGCAGCAGCTCGCGCGCGCCGGTGCACAGGATGAGGCGCTGGCTGCGCTGGGCCCAGCCGCGCTCGGCGTCTTCGAGCAGCAGGGAGGGGGCATCACCGGCCGTGGGCGCATCGCCCAGGCCCACCACGCGCGTGCCGCGCAGCAGGGTGATGTTGGCGTGCCGGGCTAGCGCCTCGCGGTGCTGGCGCGCCAGTGGGGGCAATTGCGCGCCGGGACCATCGCGCCAGATCTGGCCGCCGGCCTCGGGGTTGTCGTCCACCATCGTGATGGCTGCGCCACTGGGGGCTGCGGCCAGTGCCGCCGCCATGCCTGCTGGGCCTGCGCCGATGATGAGGATGTCGCAGCGCGCGGGCGCCTGGGGTGGGGTGAGAGCGTTCATGGCCTGGGAGCACCGGTATCGGTATGGACTTGCATGCCCTCGGTGCACACGGTCTGGCAGGCCAGGCGCACGCGGCCATCGATGCGCACCCGGCACTCATGGCACACGCCCATGCCGCACAGCGGGGCACGCGGCTGGCCTGTGACGGAGGTGCGCGTGCGACCGGGCGGCACCTGGGCCAGTGCAGCGGCCACACTGGTGCCAGGGGCTACCTGCAGGCGCACGCCATCGGCATGGATTTGGATGGTTGGGGCGTTCATGCCGCGAGGCTCCGGGCGAAGCGATCCGGTGAATACGGTGCCGGGTCCAGCGGCGGCGTGGCGCCCGTGATCTGCGCGGCCAGCAACCGGGCAGTGGCCGGTGCCGTGGTCACGCCCAGGCCTTCGTGGCCCACGGCCAGCCACAGGTCGCTGTGCTGCGGGTGGCGGCCGATGATCGGCAGGCCATCGGGCGTGGCAGCGCGAAAGCCGGTCCATGTGCGGAGGGCATTGAGTTCGGCCAGCCCCGGCACATACTCCAGCGCGCGCTGCAGCATGCGCGCCAGCACCGCGTTGTCGATGGCCGGGTCGGTGGTGTCGAACTGGCGCGACGAGCCGATGAGCAGTTGCCCCGTGGGCCGCGGCTGCAGGTTGAAGGCCACCGAGGTGCCGTCGCTCTGGTGCGCATTGGTGATGTAGCCCAGCTCCACCAGCTGGTGCCGCACCGTGCCCGGGTAGCGGTCGGTGATGGCCAGGTGCCCCTTCTTGGGGCGGATGGGCAGGCCCGGGCACAGCTCGATGGCATGGATGCCCGCGGCCAGCAGCACCGCGCCGCCTTCGCGCACGCTGCCATCGGCCAAGTGCACGCGCCGGCCATCGATGCGCTGCACCTGTGCCTGTTCGAGAGTGATAGGCCGGGCCGCATGCGCCAGCAGCCACTGTGCGGCATTGGGGGCATAGACCACGCTGTCGCCACCCACCTTGAGCGCGCCGTGCAGGCCGGGGCGCAGCGCCGGTTCCAGCCGCGCCAGCGTGGCGGCATCCAGCAGCTCGCAGTCGATGCCGTGCGCGCGCAGGCCCTCGGCCTTGGCTTCTGCACCGGCCATTTCCTCGGCATTGGCTGCGATCCAGAGCGTGCCGCAGTTGGAATACGCGCAGCCGGGCAGATCGGCGTTCATGCGCGGGCCCCAGTCATGCCACTGGTCCAGCGAGGCCTGGCTCAGCGCCAGCTCCGCCGCGTTGTCGTCCATCACCACCAGGTGCCCCATGCCGGCCTGCGTGGCGCCGCCCCGGCGCGCATCGAGCACCAGGACCGACAGGCCTTCGTTGGCCAGCAGGTGGGCGCAAGCGGCACCCACCATGCCGGCGCCGATGACGATCACATCCACAGCTGGCATGGGGTTCAGAGGCGGATGCCCCAGGCGAAGGGGTCGTCCTGCGCGATCAGCAGCGTGGCCTCGGCGCTCATGTGGGCGCTGCCGCGCAGCGTCGGGATGATGCGGCCCGGCGAAGCGTCGGCCTGGTAGCTGGCCTCGAAGCTGCTGCCGATGATGCTCGCCTGGCGCCACACCTGGCCGGGCGCGAGCTTGCCATCGGCCGCCAGGCAGGCCAGCTTGGCGCTGGTGCCGGTGCCGCAGGGCGAGCGGTCGTAGGCACCGCCCGGGCAGAGCACGAAGTTGCGGCTGTCGGCCACCTCGTCGTCGGCGAACAGCTCGATGTGGTCGATCTCGCCACCGTTGTCGCCGCGGATGCCCTGGTCCTTCAGGGCCTGCTGGATGGCGCAGGTGTAGTCGGTCAGCGCCTGCAGGTTGTCGCTGGCCACGCGCTGGCCGTGCCCGCTCATCAGAAAGAACCAGTTTCCGCCCCAGGCCACATCGCCCGTGACGCTGCCGATGCCCGGCACCGTGAGCGACAACCCCTGGTGCAGCCGGTAGGCCGGCACGTTGCGCACGCTGACCGAGCCATCCTCATGCAGCGTGGTGGTCACCGTGCCCACGGGTGTCTCGATGCCGTGCTCACCAGGCTGGATGCGGCCCAGGTAGGCCAGCGAGGCCACCAGGCCGATGGTGCCGTGGCCGCACATGCCCAGGTAGCCGGTGTTGTTGAAGAAGACCACGCCCGCCGCATTGGCCGGGTCCTGCGGGGTGCAGAGCAGGGCCCCCACGATCACGTCGTTGCCGCGCGGCTCCAGCACCGTGGCGGCGCGCCAGGCATCGTGCTGGCTGGCCAGCAGCGCGCGGCGCTCGGCCATGCTGCCCGTGCCCAGGTCGGGAAAGCCGCCGACCACGAGGCGCGTGGGTTCACCTCCGGTGTGGGAGTCGAGGATCTGGATGCGTTGCATGGCGGGTTTGGGGGTCATGGTCAGTCGATGGGGTTGGATGCGGGGATCGTAGCGATCCCCGCGCGGTGTCAATAGCTGGCGAGGGGGACGGGCGCTGCGTTCTTGAAGGTCAGCACGGTGATCGGCGCCTGCTTGAGGTTGCCCTTGTCGTCGTAGGCATAGGTGCCGGCCACGCCCTGGTGGCTCAACTGGCCCATTTGCGCGCCGACCTTGGCGGGGTCGGTGGACTGGGCCTTCTGCATGGCCTCGGCGATGAACATCACCTGGTCGTAGTACGAGGCCGCGTAGGCGTCGGCATCCTGCTTGAAGCGCGCCTTGTACTTGGCCTTGAAGGCCGGGCCGGCGGCCACCTTGTCGAGCATGGTGCCGCCCTGTGCGCAGACCACCGTGTCGTTGACCGCCTCGCCGCCGAGCTTGCCGACCTCGGGGCTGCACAGGGTGTCGCCGCCCAGCAGCTTGGCGGTCAGGCCCAGCTGCTTCATCTGGCGCGCCATGGGGGCGGCCTGCGGTGCATAGCCGCCGAAGAAGATGGCCTCGGGCTGCTTGCCCTTGAGGCTGGTGAGGATGGACAGAAAGTCCGTGGACTTGTCGGTGGTGAACTCCTGGCCCACCACGGTCAGGCCCTGCTTCTTGGCTTCCTTGCTGAACTGCTCGGCCACGCCCTGGCCGAAGGCGGTGCGGTCGTCGATCACCGCCACCTGCTTGACCTTGAGCTCCTTGGCCGCGTACACGGCCATGTTGGAGCCGATCTGGGTGTCGCTGGCAATGATGCGGAACAGGTTCTTGTAGCCGTTCTCGGTCACCTTGGGGTTGGTGCCCACGGTGGAGACCATGGCCCCGCCTTCGTTGTACACGCGCGAGGCCGGGATGGCCACGCCCGAGCAGTACGGGCCCATGACGAACTTCACGCCGCTGTCCACCAGCTTCTGCGCCACGCTCACCCCGGTGCGGGCATCGCACTGGTCGTCCTCGGACACCAGCTCGAACTTGAGGGTCTTGCCCCCCACCACGATCTTCTTGGCATTGAGTTCCTCGACGGCCAGGCGCACGCCGTTCTCATTGTCCTTGCCCGCGAACGCATTGGGGCCGGACAGCGGGCCGCTGTGGCCGATCTTGACGACCTGCTCCTGCGCGGATGCCGGTGCAACGAGCAGCGCGGCAGCCGCTAGCGCCACGGGGGCCATGAATCCAGACGATGTACGTGCCATGGGAAGCCTTTGCATGAAGAAGAAAGTGGAAGGGGCGGGTCAACCGGGGCTCAGGCGACCGACTGGTATTCGGTGGGGCGCGTCTCCAGCGCCTTCCTGACGATGCGCTCGACGAAGGCGCGCTCCTCGCCGATCAGAGGCAGGCGCGGGCGGCGCATGTGCTCGGTGCCCACGCCCACCAGCACGTCGATGAGCTTGAGGTTCTGCACCAGCTTGGTGGATACATCCAAGTGCAGCATGGGGGTCATCCACTGGTAGAGCTTGAGCGCTTCGGCAAAGCGGCCGGCCTTCATCAGGTCGTACAGCGCCACGGTCTCGCGCGGGAAGGCGCAGCCCACGCCGGCCAGCAGGCCGTCGCAGCCCAGCGCCAGGCCTTCGTAGGCCAGGTCGTCCACCCCGAGGAAGAGCTGGTAGCGGTCGCCCACGGTGTTGCGCAGGTCGGTGATGCGGCGGATGTTGTCCGTGCTCTCCTTGATGGCGGCGATCCACTCGCAGTCGGCCAGCTCCAGCATGTGCTCGGGCTTCAGGTCCACGCGGTAGGCCACGGGGTTGTTGTAGACCATGAGGGGCTTCTGCGCCACCTTGGCCATGGCGCGCACATTGGCCATGGCTTCGCGCGCATCGGCCACGTAGATCACCGAGGGCATGACCATGTAGCCGGCCACGCCCAGCTTGTTGCCGCCGTCGATGTAGCGCAGCGCCTCGCGGGTGCTGGTTTCCGACACATTGGCCAGCACGGGGATGCGGCCGTCGGCGGCTTCGAGCGCGATCTTGGCGACCTGCAGCTTTTCTTCCAGCGACAGCGTGCTGGCCTCGCCCAGCGAGCCGCAGGTCACCAGGCCATGGATGCCGTTGCGGATCTGGAAGTCGATGTGGCGCGCCGTGCCTTCGGCATCGATGCTCTCGTCGGCGTGGAACTTGGTGGTGACGGCAGGGAAGATGCCTTGCCAGCGGGGATTGGTCATGGGGGGCTCCTTAAAGAGGGGGAAGAACGGAAAAAAGGGGGGGAAGGTGCTGGGAGAGGGGGTGCTTGGCTTAGTCGTCTATTTAAATATATTAATAAAATATTTAAAATATCTTGTCAGGGTATTTAGCAGCTTGCGTGCCAGCCAAGTTTGCGCTTGGAGGTGCAAAAAGGCCTTAAAACACGGGAAGCCCGGGGGCGTGCGCCCCATTGCGGGGCAACCGGCACCATGCTGAAGCGCTGCGAGATGGAGCGGGGTGTGCCGTTGCAGGGGCGGCGGATCCAGGCCCGATTGCCGGGGGCGAAATGCCGCCGCAAGCTGCGCTGGCGCGCCCGCGCGACAGTGGCGTGCGGTGTCTCTGGGCCCGGCGGGCCGTTACACCCCGCGGTCTCGATAGAATCGTGGGTTCTCCCCATAAACCGGGTGGCCGCGCCGCGTGCGCGAGGCCCCTCACTGACCCAGGCCTGTTGCCCTTTTTCGCACATGACCAACCACACCACGCCATCGTTCTCGGTTGCCGACATCCGCAAGTCCTTCCTGGACTTCTTTGCCTCCAAGGGCCACACCATCGTGGCCTCGAGCTCGCTGGTGCCCGGCAACGACCCCACGTTGATGTTCACCAACTCGGGCATGGTGCAGTTCAAGGACGTGTTCCTGGGCACGGACAAGCGCCCCTACAACCGCGCGGTGTCGGTGCAGGCCTGCCTGCGCGCCGGCGGCAAGCACAACGACCTGGAGAACGTGGGCTACACCGCGCGCCACCACACCTTCTTCGAGATGCTGGGCAACTGGAGCTTCGGCGACTACTTCAAGCGCGAGTCGCTCAAGTGGGCCTGGGAGCTGCTGACCACCGTCTACAAGCTGCCGCCTGAACGCCTGCTGGCCACTGTGTACCAGGAGGACGACGAGGCCTACGACATCTGGACCAAGGAAATCGGCCTGCCGCCCGAGCGCGTGATCCGCATCGGCGACAACAAGGGCGGCCGCTACAAGTCCGACAACTTCTGGATGATGGCCGACACCGGCCCCTGCGGCCCCTGCAGCGAGATCTTCTACGACCACGGCGACCACATCCCCGGCGGCCCCCCAGGCAGCCCCGATGAAGACGGCGACCGCTTCATCGAGATCTGGAACAACGTGTTCATGCAGTTCGACATGGCCGAGGACGGTTCGGTCACGCCGCTGCCCGCCCCTTGCGTGGATACCGGCATGGGCCTGGAGCGCCTGGCCGCCATCCTGCAGCACGTGCACAGCAACTACGAGATCGACCTGTTCGACGCGCTGATCAAGGCTGCCGGGCGCGAGACCGGCGTGGCCGACCTCAACAACAAGAGCCTGCGCGTGATCGCCGACCACATCCGCGCCACCGCCTTCCTGGTGAGCGACGGCGTGATCCCCAGCAACGACGGCCGCGGCTACGTGCAGCGCCGCATCGTGCGCCGCGCCATCCGCCACGGCTACAAGCTGGGCAAGAAGACCCCGTTCTTCCACAAGCTGGTGGCCGAACTGGTGCGCGTGATGGGCGATGCCTACCCCAAGCTGCGCGAGCAGGAGCAGCGCATCACCGAGGTGCTCAAGGCCGAGGAAGAACGCTTCTTCGAGACCCTGGCCAACGGCATGGAAATCCTCGATTCGGCGCTGGCCGGTGGCGCCAAGGTGCTGCCCGGCGACGTGGCCTTCAAGCTGCACGACACCTATGGCTTCCCGCTGGACCTGACCAACGACGTGTGCCGCGAGCGCGATGTCGAAGTGGACGAGGCCGGCTTCAAGGTCGCCATGGAAAAGCAGAAGGCCCAGGCCCGCGCTGCCGGCAAGTTCAAGATGGACAAGGCCCTGGACTACACCGGCGAGGTGAACCGCTTCACGGGCTACGAGCAACTGGCCGAAACCGCCAAGATCACCGCCATCTATGTGGACGGCACCAGCACCGCTGCCCTCAAGGCCGGCCAGGATGGCGTGGTGGTGCTCGACACCACCCCCTTCTATGCCGAAAGCGGCGGCCAGGTGGGCGACCAGGGTGTCATCACCAGCGGCTCGGCCCGCTTTGCGGTGGGCGACACGCTCAAGGTCAAGGCCGACGTGTATGGCCACCACGGCACCCTGGAAGAGGGCACGCTGAACGTGGGCGACACCGTGCAGGCCGAGGTCAACACGGCCCTGCGCGCCGCCACGGTGCGCAACCACTCGGCCACCCACCTGATGCACAAGGCCCTGCGCGAAGTGCTGGGCAGCCACGTGCAGCAAAAGGGCAGCCTGGTGAACGCCGAGCGCACGCGCTTCGACTTTGCCCACAACGCCCCCGTGACCGACGCCCAGGTGCGCGAGATCGAACGCCTGGTGAACGAAGAAGTGCTGGCCAACGTGCCCACCCAGGCCCGCGTGATGGACATTGAGTCGGCCCAGAAGACCGGCGCCATGATGCTTTTTGGCGAGAAGTACGGCGTGACCGTGCGCGTGCTCGACATCGGCACCAGCCGCGAGCTGTGCGGTGGCACGCATGTGCAGCGCACGGGCGACATCGGCCTGTTCAAGGTGGTGGCCGAAGGTGGCGTGGCCGCCGGCGTGCGCCGCATCGAGGCGGTGACCGGCACCAACGCGCTGGCCTACCTGCAGCAGCTCGAAGACACCGTGACCCAGGCGGCCGGCAGCTTCAAGACCCCGGTGGCCGAACTCAACAGCCGCATCGGCCAGACCCTGGACAGCGTCAAGGCTCTGGAAAAGGAAATCGCCGCGCTCAAGGGCAAGCTGGCATCGAGCCAGGGCGACGAGCTGGTGAACCAGGCCGTGGACATCAACGGCATCAAGGTGCTGGCAGCGGCCTTGCCCGGTGCCGATGCCAAGACCCTGCGCGACACCATGGACAAGCTCAAGGACAAGCTCAAGACCGCTGCCATCGTGCTGGCCGCCGTGGACGGCGACAAGGTGCAGATCGCTGCCGGCGTCACGGCCGACAGCGTGGGCAAGGTCAAGGCCGGCGAGCTGGTCAACTTCGTGGCCCAGCAGGTCGGCGGCAAGGGCGGCGGCAAGCCCGACATGGCCATGGCCGGCGGCACCAACGCAGCTGGCGTGCCGGCTGCGCTGGCCAGCGTCGAAGCCTGGGTGCGCGAACGCGCCTGAGGCCACGGGCCCGGGCCAGGCACGGAGGAAAGCAGGCACATCGGATGGGCCGTACCGTGCTGACCACCATTGCAGCATCGCACGCCTGGCGTGCGGGCGCATGGGGGCTTCTGGGCCTTTTGTGGCTGGCGTCGGCGCGGGCGCAAGTGCCAGCGCAGGCACCGATGCAGGTGCCGGACGCTGTCGAGCGCGTGCAGTTCGAGGTGCCTGCCGGTGATTCAGGCAGCAAGGTGACCCTGCAGGCCTGGTGGTACCGCCCACCGGCTGCGCTGGCCCCGGCAACGGGCAAGGACGGCGCCAAGCCCCTTTTACCTGCCGTGCTGCTGCTGCACGGCTGCGGCGGCATGCTCAACCGGCGCGGCCAGCCGGCCGAACGCATGCGCGAGTATGCAACCCTGCTCAACGAGCAGGGCTGGCATGCGCTGGCGGTGGATTCACTGACACCGCGCGGCGAAAAAGAGCTGTGCACCCAGCGCATCGGCACGCGCAAGATCAACCAGAACGACCGGCGGCGCGATGCCCTGGCCGCCCTGCAGTGGCTCGCTGCCCAGCCGGGCGTGGATGGGCAGCGTCTGGCGCTGCTGGGCTGGTCGCACGGCGGCAGTGCCGTGCTGGCCGCGAGCAACCTGCGCCATGCCGACGTGGCCGCCGCCAAGGTGCTGCCGCGCCTCTCGGTGGCCTTCTACCCGGGCTGTGGCTCCGACCTGCGCGGTGGCTACCGGCCGGCAACCGACACGCTGATGCTGGTGGGCAAGGCGGACGACTGGACTCCCGCCGCACCGTGCCAGGCCTTGGCCGCACGGCGTGGCGATACCCCGGGCAGCCGCGAGGTGCGGGTCGTGGCCTATGAGGGCGCCTACCACGGCTTCGATGGCACCGTGCCCCTGCGCCTGCGCACCGATGTGCCCAACGGGGTCTACCCTGGGCAGGGCGTGCATGTGGGCGGCCACCCGGTGGCGCGCGAGCAATCGCGCAAGGAGCTGCTGGCGGCGCTGAACAAGGCGTTTGGCCGCTGAAGGCCGGCCGCAGGCCAGCCTTCAGGGTCAGAACAATTCGACGTCGTCGTTGGCAACCTTGGCCGCCAGGTGCCCGCCGGCCACCAGGTCTTCGTAGAAACAGACCTGGTTGCGGCCATGCTCCTTGGCATAGTAGAGCGCCTGGTCGGCCTGACCCAGGATCTCGACCGGTGAGCCGCGCGCGGTGCCGACGAAGCCCAGGCTCACCGTCACCCGGCCCACCTGCGGAAAGTCGTACTCCTGCACGGTCTCGCGGACGCGGTTGAACACCTTGTGCGCACGCGCCAGCGTGATGTTGCGCAGCAGCACCACGAACTCTTCGCCGCCGAAGCGGAAGATCCGGTCGTGCGAGCGGAACGAGCTGCGCAGGATGTTGGCGATCAGGATCAGCACCTCGTCGCCATAAAGGTGGCCAAAGCGGTCGTTGACCAGCTTGAAGTGGTCGATGTCCACCACGGCCAGCCAGTTCTGCGCGGGCTCGCTTTCGGCGGCCACTTCTTCATTGACCAGTGCTTCCGCGCTCTGGGGGCGGTTGCTGCTCAGGCCGCTGGCGGCATTGCGCGAGAACTGCTCATCGAAGGTCTTGCGGTTGAACAGGCCGGTCAGCGCGTCGCGCTCGCTGTAGTCCAGCAGGTTCTGGTAGTTCTGGTAGACCAGAAACACGCCCTTGATCACCTCGAGCTTGTGGGCCGAGAAGGGGCGCGACTGCGTGATCTCCAGGCAGGTGCTGACCTTTTCGTGCATCCACACAGGCAGCCAGAGCGTGTGGCGCCCGGGCCGGTGCGCCAGGGCGCTGTCGCCCTGGCTCTTCACGCACTCGCACAGCTCGGGGTACTGCTCCAGCAGCTCGCGCCGCGCGTCGGCAGCGGCCTCGGAATCGGTGGACACCAGCTGCCCTTCCTCTACCCAGGTGCGCGGGCGCACGTGTGCCACGCCCTTGTCGGTGAACAGC
This sequence comes from Acidovorax sp., assembly GCF_046339755.1. Lineage (GTDB taxonomy): Bacteria > Pseudomonadota > Gammaproteobacteria > Burkholderiales > Burkholderiaceae_C > Acidovorax. The sequence continues at coordinate 16,066 of NZ_JBKDTZ010000313.1, forward strand.
TCCAGCGCCCGGACCGCCTTGATGCCGCTGAGCTTTTGCAGGGTGGAGAGCACCGACACCTCCAGCCGCAGATGGTCGCGGTGGCCGGTCATTTCAACCAGGTGTTGCAGGATGGGCTTCATAGGCGGGGTGGTGGCGGTCCGGTGGGTGGGGCGGCGCTAGGAGCGCCGCACGAACACGAGGTCCCAGACGCCATGCCCGAGGCGCAGTCCGCGCTTCTCGAACTTGGTCAGCGGGCGGTAGTCCGGCTGCGGCGCAAAACCGCTGGCGCTGTTGGCCAGCAGGGGCTCGGCGCCCAGCACTTCCAGCATCTGCTGGGCGTAGGGGTCCCAGTCGGTGGCGCAGTGCAGGTAGCCGCCGGGCTTGAGCCGGGCGGCGAGCTTGGCCACCAGCGGCGGCTGGATCAGCCGGCGCTTGTTGTGTTTGGTCTTGTGCCAGGGGTCGGGAAAGAAGATGTGCACGCCATCGAGGCTGGCCAGTGCCAGCATGTGGTCGATGACTTCCACGGCATCGTGCTGCAGGATGCGGATGTTGCCGATCTCCTGCTCGCCGATGCGCTTGAGCAGGGCGCCCACGCCGGGCTCGTGCACTTCGCAGCACAGAAAATTGTCGTCAGGGCGCACGCGCGCGATGTGGGCCGTGGCTTCGCCCATGCCGAAGCCGATCTCCAGGATCAGCGGGGCGGTGCGGCCAAAGGCGGCGGGTGCGTCGAGCGCGGCGGAGGTGTAGGGCAGCACGAAGCGCGGGCCCAGGTCCTCGAAGGCCTTGGCCTGGCCCGTGGTGGTGCGGCCGGCACGGCGCACGAAGCTCTTGATGGTCTTGGGGTGGGTCACACCGGCGGGAACGGCGCCGTCGCCGGGTTGCCGCGGCGCCTTGGCCGCGGGGGCCGCGTTGTCAGCGGCAGGGGAAATGGATGGCAGTTCGGTCACGATGGGCCATTGTAGTTTCTGAACCACGCTGCAGCCCATTGCGCCAGCGCATCCCCGGTGCAAGTGTTGTGCGGATGTGCCAGTGCCGGCAGCCCCAGGGCCCGTGCAGCCTGCTCCAGTGCCCGCAGGGGGTTGCCGAGGTCCAGGGCCTGGGCGCCATTCTGCTTGGACAGCTTCTCGCCGTTCTCACCGCGGACCAGAGGGGTATGCAGGTACTGCGGCGTGGGCACGCCGAGCGCGCGCTGCAGCAGGATCTGGCGCGGCGTGTTGTCGGCTAGGTCTTCGCCGCGCACGATGTGGGTGATGCCCTGGGCGGCGTCATCGACCACCACGGCCAGCTGGTAGGCCCACAGGCCATCGGCGCGGCGCAGCACGAAGTCGCCGATGTCGCTGGCCACATCCTGCTGCTGGGCGCCCAGGCGCCGGTCGGTCCAGTCCGTCGGCGGCAGGCCCGCCGGCACGCGAAAGCGCCAGGAGCGGCCGGTGCGCCCGTGCAGGCCATTGCGGCAGGTGCCGGGATAGGGCAGGGCGGCATGGCGCTCGCGCGCATGGCCGAGCGCCAGCTGGGCCTCCTCGATGTCCTTGCGCGAGCAGGCGCAGGGGTAGGCATGGCCTTGCGCGATCAGGCGCTCCAGCGCCTGCTGGTAGGCGGCGCCGCGCGCGGACTGCCACAGCGGCGGTTCGTCGGGCACCAGCCCGCAGGCGGCCAGCTGCCGCAGGATGAACGCGTCCGCGCCCGGGATGCAGCGCGGGGTGTCCACATCTTCGATGCGCACCAGCCAGCGGCCGCCCGCGGCACGGGCATCGAGCCAGCTGGCCAGGGCGGCGACGAGCGAGCCGGCGTGCAGCGGCCCGGTGGGAGAGGGCGCGAACCGTCCAGTGTAGGCCGCGCTTGGCGTCATGCCACGGCCAGGGCCAGCTCCAGCCCGGACACGAAGGCATCTTCCAGGCGGTGGCCCAGGCACCAGTCGCCACAGGCGCCCAGGCCCAGCTGCGCGTCCCACAGGTGGCTGCGGCCCAGGGGGTGCGTTGTCTGTGCGTAGCGCCAGCGGCGCGTGTCGGCATGGGCCGGCTCGGCGCGGATGCCGGTCACCTCGGCAAAGGCCTTGATCAGCTTGGCCTGCACGCGTTCGGCATCGTCTTCGAGGTGCTCGGCCGACCAGGCCGGGCTGGCCTGCACGGTCCAGCGCTCCACGCTGGGGCGGCCGGGCTTGGAGGATTCGCGCGCCAGCCAGGCAATGCGGTGGTGCGTGCTGCGTGCGGCATTCCACTGCGGGCCCAGCGTGGTCAGGCCCGGGCGCACGGCCTGCGGGTAGGCCAGCATCAGGGTCCAGCACGGGGCGATGGCCACGCTGGACAGGGCCTCGGACAGGCTGCTGTCGATGGCCGAGGTGGACAGCAGGGCCTGCGCCGGTGTGGCGGGCTGGGCCAGCAGCACGGCGTCGAAGCCGGCGTACACATGCTGGCCGCCGTCGGGGCCTTCGGTGCGCAGTTGCCAGCCGCTGGTGTTCAGGGCGTCGTGCTCGATGCGCGTGACGCGGGTGTGGGTGATCAGCCGGCCGGCCTGGGCCAGCGGCTCGGCCCAGGCCGCGACCAGCGATTGCATGCCGGGGCTGGCGACCCAGTGGGCCTCGCGCGTGGGCAGGCCGGCGGCGGTCACGCGGCCGGCGGCGTCCAGCACGCGCACGGAATTGGCGCTCCAGCGCTTGCACAGGCCGGGCACGGTGTCGATGGCGCGTGCAAAGCGCGCATCGCGCACGGTGAAGTACTGCACGCCGGCATCGAAGCCGCCGAAGGGCGAGTCGATGGTGGTCGTGCGTCCGCCCGCGGCGGAGGATTTTTCGAAGACGGTGACCTGGTGGCCGACCTGCACCAGGGTGCGGGCGCAGGCAATGCCGGCCATGCCGGCACCGATGATGGCGAAATGGCGGGGGGCCTTGGCGCTACCGGCCGTTGCGCGTGGTGAGGCCGGTGCCGCAGCCGTTGCAGCTGCAGGGCGTCGGGGCCGTTTGGCAGGGCGGGAAACAGGTTTGCTCATGGGAGGCCTTTCGGGAACGGTTGGCTGAAAAACTCCGACATGGACCACTCTACACGCGTGGCGTGGTGCCGCGCATCAGAAATGATGGTGGTTTTCCAGCAGAGCGCGCCGCGTGGCGGGGCTTTGCAGCTGGTTCAGCCACCACTGCAGCGCGCGGCCCGGCGCGGTGAAACCCGGGCCGCCCCAGGCATAGTTCACGCGCACCAGGCGTTCAGGCCGGGCCACCTTGCGTGCCACCAGGCGCCCGGCCTCCAGGTAGGGCCGCACCATGGGCTCGGGCAGAAAGCCGCCACCCAGGCCGCGCAACTGGGCGCGGATCTTGGCCTGCATGGTGTCCACCGTGAACACGTCCTGCCCGCCCAGCAGGCCCATGGTGGCGCCGCCGCGCAGGGCCGAGTCGGCCACGGCGACGGCGCGGTGCTGCAGCAAGGTGGCATCGGTGATCGGCTCGGGCTCCTTGGCCAGGGGGTGGTGCGGCGCCACCACGAAGATGAACAGCATGTCGCCCAGCGGCGCCTGCTGCAGCCCGGCCACGCTGGAGCCGGCAATCGTGACGCCGATGGCCAGGTCCGCCCGGCCCGAGGTCAGGGCCTCCAGCGTGCCGGTCATGATGCCGTCGCGCAGCTTCAGGCGCGTGGGCGGCGCCATGGCGTAGAACGCATCCACCAGCTCCATCATGGTGTGCGGTGAAATCGCGCCATCGACCGACAGCGTGAGCTGCGGCTCCCAGCCCGTGGCCACGCGGCGCACGCGGTGCGAGACGGCGTCGATCTCCTGCAGCAGGCGCGCGCCCTCGCGCAGCAGTTCGGCGCCCGCTTCGGTGGGGCGTGCCTGGCGCGCGCTGCGGTCGAACAGCAGCACGTCCAGCGCATCCTCGATCTGGCGCACGCGGTAGGTCAGGGCGCTGGGCACCAGGCCGAGCTGGCGCGCTGCGGCGGCAAAGCTGCCGGCCTCGGCGATCACCTGCAGCATGGCCAGGCTGTCGGGGGTCAGCACATCGCGTGGGTTTTGCATGGTGGCACCATGGTAATTCAATTTTTTTGAATCATGCCATCAATATGCCAGCCCCTGGCGCGCAGGGCGCAGGCCTACAGTCGAGTCTTGAAAGGGGCACACACCATGCTGACTGTTCGCAAATCCCAAGACCGAGGCCACGCCGACCATGGCTGGCTGCAGTCCTACCACAGCTTCTCGTTCGCGGGCTACCACGACCCCGAGCACATGGGCTTCGGCAACCTGCGTGTCATCAATGAGGACCGTATCGCACCGGGCATGGGCTTCGGCACCCATGGCCACCGCGACATGGAGATCATCAGCTACGTGCTGTCGGGCGAACTGGCCCACAAGGACAGCATGGGCAACATCAAGGGCATTCCGCCCGGCGACGTGCAGCGCATGAGCGCCGGCACCGGCGTGCAGCACAGCGAGTTCAACCACGCCCAGGGCCAGACCACGCATTTCCTGCAGATCTGGCTGCTGCCCGATGTGCAGGGCATTGCTCCGGGCTACGAACAAAAGACCTTTACCGATGCCGAAAAGCGCGGCACGCTGCGGCGTGTGGCATCGCCCGATGGTGCCGAGGGCTCCGTCAAGGTGAACGCCGACGCCACGCTCTATGCGGGCCTGTTCGACGGGGCCGAGTCGGCGCACCTGGCGCTCGACCCCGCACGCAAGGCCTATGTGCACCTGGTGCGCGGCAGCCTCAAGGCCAATGGCCAGGCGCTGTCGGCCGGGGATGCCGCGCTGATCGAGCGGGAGACGGCCCTGGCGCTGAGCGATGGTCAGGACGCCGAAGTGCTGGTGTTCGATCTGGCCCCTTGACCCCCTGCCACCGTCCATTCACCATCATTTCCACCCGTCACTGAAAGAGTCCACCATGTTCAATTCCCTGCAAAACCCACTGGCCCTGGCCTCGCGCCTGCTGCTGGCCGCCCTGTTCCTGCCCGCCGGCATCGGCAAGCTCACCGGCTTTGCCGGCACCGTGGGCTACATCAGCTCCGTGGGCCTGCCCATGCCCACCGTGGCGGCCGCCATTGCCGCTGCCGTGGAGGTGCTGGGCAGCCTGGCGCTGATCTTCGGCTTCGGCACGCGCTTTGCCGCCCTGGCGCTGGCGGTCTTCACGCTGGTGGCGAGCTTCTTCTTCCACGCCTACTGGTCGCTGCCGGCCGACAAACAGATGATGCAGCAGCTGATGTTCTTCAAGAACGTGGGCGTCGTGGGCGGCCTGCTGGCCCTGGCGGCCTTCGGTGCCGGCGGCTGGAGCCTGGACGCGCGCCGGTCTTCCCGCTGAGGTCACCATCCTGCGGCATGATGGCGGTTTCAGTTTGCAAGGAATCACCGCATGCCGCTGATCGCTGTCGTCTACCACTCGGGTTATGGCCATACCCAGCGCATGGCCCAGGCCGTGGCCCATGGCGCGGGGGCCGAGCTGATCGCCATCGATGCGGATGGCAACCTGCCCGAAGGCGGCTGGGAGGCCCTGGCCGCCGCCGCTGCCATCATCTTCGGCTCCCCTACCTCCCGGGCCGGGCCGCGCTGGCAGGTCACGCGCTTGGCCGACGCCTCGTCCAAGCCCTGGTTCAGCCAGGCCTGGAAGGACAAGCTCTTCGCCGGCTTCACCAACAGCGCGGCGACCAATGGCGACAAGCAGGTCACGCTCGACTACCTGTTCCATCTGGCCATGCAGCATGGTGGCCTGTGGGTGGGGGCGGGCGTGCTGCCTTCCAACTCCAAGGCCGCCACGCGCAATGACGTGAACTGGCTCGGTGCCTACAGCGGCGCCATGGCGCAGTCGCCATCGGATGCATCGGCCGGCGAGATGGCGCCGGGAGACCTGGACACCGGGCGCTTTCTCGGCCAGCGCGTGGCCGGGTTGGCATCCCGATTCAAGGATTGACGAATTACACGCACGCAGGAGCTTCCCACGATGACCTCAGATACCTCTCCCGAAACCGGCCGCAACAGCAGTGTGCTGCGCCTGTCCGGCCACCCCAAGGACCTGGGCGGCGGCTTCACTGTACGGCGCCTGCTGCCGGCCGTGCAGTGCCGCTCGGTCGGGCCTTTCATCTTCTTCGACCATTTCGGCCCGGTGACCGTGGAGCCGGGGGCCGCGCACGATGTGCGCCCCCATCCCCACATCGGCCTGGCGACGGTGACCTACCTGTTCTCCGGCGCCATCATGCACCGCGACAGCCTGGGCTACGTGCAGCAGATCGAGCCCGGCGCCATCAACTGGATGACGGCCGGCAACGGCATCGTGCACTCCGAGCGCCGGCCCGAGTCGCTGGCGGACCAGCCTTATGTCAACCATGGCATCCAGCTGTGGGCGGCACTGCCGGTGGCGGCCGAGGAGGTCGATGCCTCCTTCGTGCACACGCCGGCCGCTGCCATTCCCGAGGTGCGGGTGGGCGATGCGGTGGTGCGTGTGCTCATCGGCACGGCCTTTGGCCAGACCTCGCCGGTGGCCACCTATGCGCCCACCTTGTACCTGGACGTGCAACTGCCCGCCGGTGGCGTGCTGGAGCTGCCGGCCCTGGCGCCGGAAATGGCGCTGTACCCGGTGGACGCCGAGTTGCTGCTCGATGGCGAGCCGCTGCCAGACCACACCCTGGCGGTGCTGCCCGCAGGGGCGGCAGCGCCCGTGCGGCTGCAGGCAGGCGACCGTGCGGTGCGCCTGATGGTCATCGGCGGCGATGCGCTCGACGGCCCGCGCCACATGTGGTGGAACTTCGTCTCCAGCCGCAAGGAGCGCATCGTCCAGGCGGCAGGCGATTGGGAGGCCGGGCGCATGAAGGTGGTGCCCGGCGAGACCGAGTTCATCCCCTTGCCGGAGCACCGCTTCCGCGCGGACTGAGCAAAGGGCCGGTCAGGCCTTTTCTGGCGTGTCGGTCGACAGGTCGGCTGCCAGCACCCGGCGCTCGTCGAAGACGAAGCAGCCGCCGTGGTAGTGGGCTCCATCGGTTTCCTCGAAGTACTTGAGGATGCCGCCTTCGAGCTGGTAGACGTGATTGAGCCCTTCCTCGCGCATGAGGATGGCCGCCTTCTCGCAGCGGATGCCGCCGGTGCAAAAGCTCACCACCGTCTTGTCCGCCAGTTCGGCCTTGTGGGCGCGCAGGGCGGGCGGAAACTCGGTGAACTTGTCGATGCGCCAGTCGATGGCCTTGTCGAAGGTGCCCTCGTCCACCTCGAAGGCATTGCGGGTGTCGAGCGTGACCACCTCGCGACCTTCGTCGTCATGGCCCTGGGCCAGCCAGCGGTGCAGCGTGGCTGGCGTGACGGCCGGAGCCCGGCCGGCACTGGGCTGGATGGTGGGGTGGTCCATGCGGATGATCTCGCGCTTGACCTTGACCAGCATCTTGCGAAACGGCACCGTGTTCGACCAGCTTTCCTTGGGCGCCAGGTCGGCAAAGCGCGCGTCGGTGCGCATGGCGTCGACAAAACCGCGCACGGCCTCGGCCGTGCCCGCCAGGAAGAAGTTGATGCCTTCCCCGGCCAGCAGGATGGTGCCCTTGAGTTGTGCCGCCATGGCACGCTCGTGCAGCAGGTCGCGCAGCGCCTGCGTATCGGGCAGGGGCACGAACTTGTAGCAGGAGATATTGAGGACGTCGTTCACGGCGATGGCCAGGGGTTCACACGCAATAGGGAAGGGGGATCGGTCCGCCAGGCACCGTTCTCCTGGCGGGCGCGCACCAATGGTCGCGCGGTGGCGCGGCGGTTGCCCGCCGCACCGTTCAGACCGTGGGTACCAGCAGCGTGGTCTCGATCTTGTTGGCCAGCTGGGCAATGGCCAGCGACGCCGGGCAGCCCGGCGTGTTGAGCAGCAGCAGCTGGCGGCGCATCACGGCCTCGCGCACGGACGGGTCGGCCGGAATGTCGCCCATGTGGATCAGCCGCACGCCGCGGCCGGTCTCGGTGCTGACGAAGCGGTCCAGCACCTGCTGCAGCTGGCCGGCAATGGCCCGGCCGTCGCCCGGGCGGGCCGCCTGGTTGATCACCATGCGCACATGCTGGCGCTTTTGCTGCATGGCCAGCACCTTGATGGCGGCGTAGGCGTCGGTCAGCGAGGTCGGTTCGGGCGTGGCCACGATCAGCACCTCGGAGGCCAGCGAGATCGAGAACAGCACCACGTCGGAAATACCGGCGCCGGTGTCCAGCAGGATCACGTCGTAATTGGGCGCCAGTGCCTGGATCACGTTCAGGAACTGGTTGCGCACCTCGGGCGTGAGGCGCGAATACTCCACCATGCCCGAGCCGGCCAGCAGCACCGAGAAGCCGCCAGGCGCCTGGATCACGGCGTCTTCGAGCAGCGCCTTGCCGGTGAACACATCGTGCAGGGTGATCTTGGGGTGCAGGTTGAGCACCACGTCCAGGTTGGCCAGGCCCAGGTCGGCGTCGAGCACCAGCACGCGCTGGCCGCGCCGCGTGAGCGCCGCTGCGAGGTTGGCCGAGACGAAGGTCTTACCCACGCCGCCCTTGCCGCTGGTGATGGCGATGATGCGCGCACCGGTGGCCGCCGCGCCGGGTGGGCGGCCGGGCGAGGGTGGGGCGTCGGACGAGGTGGGTGGGGGGGACAGCGCGTCGCTCATCTTCTAACTTTCAGTTGGCGCTGCCTGTTGGGTCCAGCGGGGGCAGGTCGCCCCAGCCCGAGGGCGTGTACAAGGGGCCGAACAACAGGCTCTTTTCTTCGGCACTGACGGTACTGTCGGGTTGCTCTTCGATGCTCACCCGGTTGCGGCCCGACGACTTGGCCTGGTAGAGCTGGTGGTCGGCGCGGTCGGTCCACAGCAGGGTGGTCGAGCGGATCCACTGCAGGGCGAAGGCCCCGCCGATGCTGACCGTGACATTGAGCTCCACGGAGGGCGAAATCCTGACGGGCGTATTGGCCACGGCGCGGCGGATGCGTTCTGCCACCACCTTGCCAAACGCCGCCTGGCAGGCCGGCAGCACCACGGCGAACTCTTCACCGCCATAGCGCGCCAGGGTGTCCATGGGGCGCACGCAGGCGCTCAGGGTGCGTGCCACCGACTGCAGCACCACGTCACCTGCCAGGTGGCCATGGGTGTCGTTGACCGCCTTGAAATGGTCGATGTCCAGCATCAGCAGCAGGGCGGCTTCGCCCGAGCGCGTCACGCGGTCGATCTCGCGCTCGAGCACGGCCCGAAAATGCCGACGGTTGGCCAGCCCGGTGAGGGGGTCCTTGAGCGAAAGCTCGCACAGGCCGTCGATCAGGCCCTGGAGGTAGCGGGACGGCGCTTCGCGTTGCAGCGAAGCTTCGCTGCCCGAAGCCTGCGCCACGAGCGCGTGGGCGATGTCCAGGCGCAGATCGCGCAGGTCTACGAGATGGGAGGCCGCAGAGTCAGACACAAATGGATTAGGCAGAGTTCATTGAGTGTAGCAGCGGATAGGGATTTTAGATGGTTATCGATAGTGCGTAAGGGTTTCATCCCGCCTGGAGGCTAGCCCCCTGGGCCAGCGGCTCGGCGGGGATCTGCTGCAGTGCCAGCAGAGCCTCCGCATCGGTGCGGTACATGCGCAGGCCGGGGCCGTCCTCCAGCAGGCCGGCGCGGCGCAGCACCTGCTCCACGGGCAGCTTCATGCCGCTCACATGCAGCGTGCCGCCGCGGGCCTGCATCGCGGCCCGCAGCGCGGCGAAGGTTTCCACGCCGGTGATGTCGATGCGGTTGATGGGCAGGGCCATGAGGCACAGCTCCGTGATCTCCGGGTGGGAGACCAAGTGGTCGGTCACGTAGCGGTCCAGCGCGCTGGCCGAGCCGAAATCCAGTTCCGCGTCCATGCGCAGCGCCAGCAGGCGGGGCGCCAGCGGCGGCAGCTGCCACAGGTGGCGGTCGCGCAGGCTGCCGTCGGGATGCAGGCCCACCTCGATGATGCGCGGGTGCAGGCGCTGGTACAGAAAGTGGCTCAGGTTCATCACCAGCCCGACCAGCACGCCCCAGTACATGCGCGGCGCGGTGGCCAGGGTCAGCGCAAAGGTCACGCCGGCCATCATGGCCTCGACGCGCGAGATGCGCCACAGGCGCAGCAGGGTGGCGGGCTTGATGAGGCTGGTCACGGCCGTGATCACCACGGCGGCCAGCACCGATTGCGGCACATGGTAGAGCGCCGGCGTGAGCCACAGCAGGACCACCAGCACCAGGGCGATGGCGAACACCGTCGCCCAGCCCGTGCGCGCTCCGGCATACAGGTTGATGGCCGAGCGCGAGAACGAGGCGCTGGTGGCAAAGCTGCCGCACAGCCCGCTGCTGATCTTGGCCAGGCCCTGGCCGATCAGGTCCTGGTTCTCGTTCCAGCGCTCGCCCGAGCGCTGGCTCTCCACCTTGGCGCTGGAGGCGGTTTCGAGAAAGCTCACCAGCGTGACCACCAGCACCGGCATCACCAGGGCGGAAAACTGCGACCAGGACAGCAGGCCGGGCCAGTACAGCGAGGGCAGCCCCTCGGGCAGGGTGCCCACCACGTTGCCGCCGCCGTCGGCATAGCCGAGCGCCCAGCTCAGCGCCCCGGCCGCGCCCACGACCACGATGGCGGCCGGAAAGTTCGGGCGCCAGCGCCGGGCCAGCACCAGCAGCGCCAGGCTGCCCACGCCGAAGGCCGCAGCCACCAGGTCGAAATGCCCCAGCGACGGGGTGGCCCACAGGGCGCCGAGGTCCGAGCGCAGGCCCGTGAAGGCGCGCAGCTGCGAGGCTAGGATCAGCAGGGCGGCGGCCTGGGTGAAGCCGCTGAGCACCGGCGAGGTCACCAGGTTCAGCAGCCAGCCGAAGCGTGCCACCCCCATCACCAGCTGCAGCAGGCCCGACAGCAGGGCCATCCAGGCCGCCAGGGCCACCCACTGCGCGCTGCCCGGCTCGGCCAGCCCGGTCAGGGAGGCGCCGATCAACAGGCTGGTGAGCGCAGTGGGACCCACGCCCAGCCGGGTGGAGGAACTGAACAGCACCGCCACCAGGGCCGGAATCAGGGAGGCATAGATGCCGGTGACCAGCGGCATGCCGGCCAGCGCGGCATAGGCCACGCCCTGGGGCACCAGCATCAGCCCCACGGTCATGCCGGCGGAAAACTCGCCCTTGAGCAGGTGGCGGTCGGGGCGGGGCCAGGCGAGGAAAGGAAACCAGCGGGACAGTGCGTGCATGGAAGGCATGGCCCCGATTGTCGCCCGCTCCGCAGGCCTGCCTTGCGTCCTACAGCCACTTCGGAGCTCTCCGACCCGTTGTGCGAGCTCCGCCGCCTAAAGTACCAACCATGTTCCCAACCGCAAGGAGTTTTTCCATGAACACCGCACAGACTGCACAGCGTTCCACCCACCGCATCGCCAGCGTGCTGGCCGTCAGCGCCCTGGCGCTGGGCTTGGCTGCTTGCAGCAAGACCGAAGACGCCACCGTGGGCCAGCGCTTGGATTCGGCCGTGGGCCGCACCGAGCAGGCCGCCACCGACGCCCGCATCAAGGCCGAGGCCGCCATGCAGAGCGCTGGCAACAAGATGGAGCAAGGCTCGCAGACCGCGATGGAAAAGATCGATGACGCGACCATCACCGCCCAGGTGTCCGCCGGCCTGGCCAAGGACCCTGACCTGAGCGCCATCAAGATCAACGTGGACACCGTGAACGGTTCCGTGACGCTCAACGGCCCGGCCACCACCCCGGCTGCCAAGGAGCGTGCAGAAACGATTGCCAGCGCCGTCAAGGGCGTGACCTCGGTCAACAACCAGTTGACCGTGACACCGAGCTAAGGTACGGCCGCACCGGTTGGCGCCCAGTCCCCAAGCTTCCTGGGGATGGCACGCGCACTGATCCGGGATGGACGTTGGATGCCGGTTGGCAGCAAAGCAGTGCTGCCGTCACATTGCGAGGACCGGCCATCCGACAACCGCCCGTACAGGTGATGCGTGGGACGCAAGCCTTCCGTGGCCAGGCCCTGGCCTTTGCCTGCCTCTTCAGTGGGGCCACCGCAAAGGAGTCGCGCCGCGCAAGGGCATGCCCTTGTGCGGCGCGCTACCATTGGCCGCATGCACGATTCCGCTTCCGACATCGCTTCCCGCCTGGTCCACCACGATTACATCCCACCCCCAGGCTTTGAGGCCCCGCAGACGCCGGTCTACAAGGCCTCGACCGTGATCTTCCCCAACGTGGCCGCCATGCGCAGCCGCGAGTGGAAGGACAAGAGCGGCTACACCTACGGCCTGCACGGCACGCCCACCACCTTCATCCTCGAAGAACGCCTGTGCGCCCTGGAAGGCGGCCTGCAATGCCTGCTGGTTCCGAGCGGGCTGGCGGCCATCGCCAATGTGGCGCTGGCCCTGCTCAAGCCCGGCGATGAATTGCTGATCCCCGACAACGTCTATGGCCCAAGCAAGGACCTGATCCACGGCGAGCTGCGCCGCTTCGGCATCACGCACGCGGTCTACGACCCGCTCGATCCGGCCGATCTGGCGGCTCGCATCACGCCCGCCACGCGCCTGGTGTGGCTCGAAGCCGCCGGCTCGGTCACGATGGAGTTCCCCGACCTGTGCGAGCAGGTGCGCATCTGCCGCGCGCGCGGTGTGACCACGGCGCTGGACAACACCTGGGGTGCGGGCCTGGCTTTTGCGCCGTTCGACCTGCTGGGGGATGGCACCCTGGGCGTGGATATTTCCGCGCATGCGCTCACCAAGTACCCCAGCGGCGGCGGTGATGTGCTCATGGGCAGCATCGTCACGCGTGATGAGGCCCTGCACATGAAGCTCAAGCTCACCCACATGCGCCTGGGTCTGGGCGTGGGCGGCAACGATGCCGAGGCGGTGCTGCGCTCGCTGCCCAGCATCGCCCTGCGCTACCGGGCGCACGACCAGGCCGCGCGCAGCCTGGCGCTGTGGCTGCAGCAGCAGCCGGCCATTGCCCAGGTGCTGCACCCGGCGCTGCCGGAATCGCCCGGCCACCTGCATTGGAAGACGCTGTGCGGCGCAGCCTATAGCGGCGCAGGCGGCGCGGCGGGCCTTTTCAGCGTGATGATCGACGCGCGCCACACCCAGGACCAGGTCGACGCCTTCTGCGACGGGTTGCGCCTGTTCAAGCTGGGCTACAGCTGGGGCGGGCCCATGAGCCTGGTCGTGCCCTACGACCTGGCGCGCATGCGTGGCCGGCCCACGGCGCACCTGAAGTCCGGCACGCTGGTGCGCTTTTCCATCGGCCTGGAGGCGGTGGAAGATCTGCGCCAGGATTTGCTGCAGTCCCTTCAGCGGGCCTTTGCCGCCGCTTGACGGTCGCGGGGGTATGTCGGCAAACGCAGGCCTAGCTGTTACAGTGGGTCTCCACTTCAGGAAGCAAACACCTTGGCAACACCCAACTACGGATACGAAAAACGCCAGCGCGAGCTCGCCAAAAAACAGAAGAAAGAAGAGAAGCTGCGTGCCAAATCCCAGCGCAGGCCGGACGACCCGCAGGGTGACCAGCCCGCAGGCGAAAGCGGCGATGGAGCCCAGGGCACTGACCAGCCCTCGGGCGCGCAAGGCGGCTGATCCCCTGGCCTGCGCGTTCTGGGCTGCCGCAGCGCACCCGTTGCAGGCAGGCCCGCAGAGCGGCGCTCAGCGCAGCAGCTTCTTCAGCTCTGGCCACACATTGGCCAGCATCTGCGGGTGCGCCTCTGCGCGCGGATGGATGCGGTCGGCCTGGAACAGGCGGGTAGGGTCCGGGCCATCGGCCACGCCCTTGAGGAAAAACGGCACCACGGCCACCTTTTTGGCCTGGGCCACGGTGGTGAACAGGCCGGCAAACCGGTTCGCGTAGTCGGTGCCATAGTTGGGCGGCACCTGCATGCCCACCAGCAAGACCTTGGCCCCGGCCTTCTGTGCCGCATCGGTCATGGCGACCAGATTCTCTTCGGTATTCTTCAGCGGCAGGCCGCGCAGCGCGTCGTTCCCACCGAGCTCGATCACCACCACGGCCGGCTTGTGCTGGGTGAGCAGGGCGGCCAGGCGCGAGCGCCCGCCCGAAGTGGTCTCGCCGCTCACACTGGCATTGACCACGCGGCGCTCGATCTTTTCCTCCTGCAGCCGCTTTTCCAGCAGGGCCACCCAGCCGGCGCCGCGCGCCAGGCCGTACTCGGCGCTCAGCGAGTCGCCCAGCACCAGGATGGCTGGCGCGGAAGCTGCTGGTGCCTGGGCCCAGGCGGCGGGCGCGCAAATCCCTGCCAAACCCAGGATGCCTGCCGAGAGGATAAAGTGGCGCCGATACTGCAGATCTCGAATCAAAGCGAAGAACCTTTCATGTCCGAAACTTCCCCATCGCCCGTGACCCCCATTATTGCCGTCGAACACGTCTTCAAGTCGGTCACGGATTCGACCGGTACGCTGGACATTCTGCGGGATATCGATTTCCGCCTGGCGCCAAGGGAAACAGCGGCCATCGTGGGCGTCTCGGGCTCGGGCAAGAGCACGCTCTTGTCCATCATCGCAGGGCTCGACACGCCGACGCGCGGCACGGTGCGCCTGGACGGCCAGGACCTCTTTGCCATCGACGAGGACGAGCGCGCCGCGCTGCGTGCGCAGAAGGTCGGCTTCGTGTTCCAGAGCTTCCAGCTCATGGGCAACCTCACCGCGCTGGAGAACGTGATGCTGCCGTTGGAGCTGGCCAACCGGCGCGATGCGCGCAAGGCCGCCGCCGACATGCTGGCGCGCGTGGGCCTGGGCCAGCGCCTTGGCCACTACCCCAAGGTGCTGTCGGGCGGTGAGCAGCAGCGCGTGGCCCTGGCACGGGCCTTCGTCGTGCACCCGGCCGTGCTGCTGGCCGACGAGCCCACGGGCAGCCTGGACTTTGCGACCGGCGAGACCATCATGCAGCTCATGTTCGAGCTCAACCGCGAGCAGGGCACCACGCTGGTTCTCGTCACCCACGACCGCGGCATCGCCGCGCGCTGCGAGCGGCGCATCACCATCGATGCGGGCCAGGTCAAGGAAGATTGACCCCCGGAGGGCCGTTTGGCCGGCGGGGCGCCACCGATGGCCGGCAGGGGACATGGTCGTCCAGCCGATAATCGGGGCATGTCCTCCCCCAAAGTCCTTTTCGGCTTCCATGCCGTGGGCGTGCGCCTGAAGACGGCGCCGCAGTCCATCATCGAGATCTACTACGAAGCCACGCGGCGCGATGCGCGCATGCGCCAATTCCTGGACCGCGCGCGCGAAGCCGGTGCCCGCCTGATCGAGGCCGACAGCGTGCGCATCGCCAAGCTGGCCGGCAGCCATGGCCACCAGGGCGTGGCGGCGCGGGTGGAACCCGTGGCCCAGGTCACCTCGCTCGACGAACTGCTGGAGAACCTGGAAGCGGCTGGCGTCGAGAACCCGCTGCTGCTGGTGCTTGACGGCGTGACCGACCCGCACAATCTGGGTGCCTGCCTGCGCGTCGCCGACGGCGCGGGCGCGCACGCTGTCATCGCCCCCAAGGACCACGACGTGGGAATCAACGCCACCGTGGCAAAGGTGGCAAGCGGTGCGGCCGAGACCATGCCGTACTTCATGGTCACCAACCTGGCACGCACCCTGGGCGAGCTCAAGGAACGCAACATCTGGTGCATCGGCACCAGTGACGACGCGACCAAGACCGTCTACCAGGTGGATCTGAAAGGCCCCGTGGCCCTGGTGCTGGGCGCCGAGGGCGATGGCATGCGCCAGCTCACGCGCAAGACCTGCGACGAGCTGGTCAGCATCCCCATGAAAGGGGCGGTGGAAAGCCTCAACGTTTCGGTGGCCAGCGGCGTCTGCCTCTACGAGGCCCTGCGCCAGAGGACCTGAGCCCCGCCATGCAGGAAGACCGCCTGGACACCGTGCGCACCTGGGTGCGCGAGGCGCGCCACATCGCCGTGCTCACCGGCGCCGGCGTCAGCGCCGAATCGGGTGTGCCCACCTTCCGCGATGCGCAGACCGGCTACTGGGCCCAGTTCCGCGCCGAAGACATGGCCACCGAGGCAGGTTTTCGTGCCCACCCGGAGCGGGTGTGGGACTGGTACCAGCACCGGCGCCAGCTCATGGACGGTGTGCAGCCCAATGCCGGGCATCTGGCGCTGGCTGCCTTCCAGGCCGCCCACCCGGACCGGCTCACGCTGATCACCCAGAACGTGGACGGCCTGCACCAGCGCGCGGGCAGCACGGGTGTGCTGTGCCTGCATGGCGACCTGTTTGCAAACCGCTGGCTCGACACGCCACGCAACTGCTGCCATATCGACGATGCGGTGGCCGGCAGGCCCCCGACCTGCGAGCGCTGCGGCAACCAGGTGCGCCCCGGCGTGGTCTGGTTTGGCGAAATGCTGCCCTTGGCTGTGTTCGAGGCTGCGGAGCGGGCGGCGAATGCGTGCGATCTGATGCTGGTGGTCGGCACGGCAGGGGCCGTCTACCCGGCTGCGGGCCTGGCCCACCTGGCCCGCTCTGCCGGGGCCCGGGTGGCGGTGCTCAACCCGAACCCGAGCGAGCTCGACGGCACCGCCGATGCCGTGCTGCGCGGCACCTCGGCCGCCTTGCTGCCGCAGCTCCTGGGCGCCTGATCGCTCCCGGCGCGTTTTAGGAGCATGCCCCAAAATTGTGCGCTTTGCGCGACAGCTTGTCGCACACCGGACAAGTGGCGGCCTCTGGTCCCTGTAGCCTGCGCCACTTTGCAAATCTCCGGGCACCTTCACACCATGAGCCGTCGTCACTTTCTCTTGCGCGCCACCCAGATGGCTGCGGCCACCAGCCTGCCCGCGTGGGCTTCGTCGGCCATGGCGGCCGAAGAGGCCCTGTCTTCCAAGCACATCAACCTGGGCTGCTCCATCGCCCTGACCGGCCCCCTGGGCCAGGCCGGTATCGAGCAGGTGGCCGGCATGAAGGCCGCGTTTGCCGAAGTGAACCAGGCCGGCGGCGTGCATGGCCGCGAGATCCGCATGGACGCCAAGGACGATGCCTATGTCGCCGCCCGCACGCTGCAGAACGTGACGCAGATGCTCGATGCGCAGTCCGTCTTCGCGCTGATCTCGCCCCTGGGCACGGCCAACACCGCCGCCATCCTGCCGCTGATCGAAGGCAAGGGCATCCCCACCGTGGGGCCCATCACGGGCGCGCCCTCGCTGCGTTCGCCCGAGCAGCGCAACGTGTTCTTCGTGCGCCCGAGCTACCGTGACGAAACCCAGCGCCTGGTCAAGCAGGTGGTGGAGATGGGCCTCAAGCGCATTTCCGTGGTCTACCTGGACAACCCCTTCGGCAAGGAAGTGCTGAAAGACATGTCGCGCGCCCTCGACGAGATCAAGGTCGAGCGTGCTGGCGAATTCGCCTTGGCTGTGGACGGCAAGAACGGTGCCGAGCTGGCCGACAAGGTGGCTGCAGAGCGCCCGGGCGCCGTGCTGCTGGCCACCACCGGTACGGCCAACACGGCCTTCGTGCTGCCCTTTCGCGCCAAGGCGGCCGGCGTGCCGCTGGCCGGCCTGTCGGTCACGGTGATCTCGTCGGAACTGCCCAAGCTGGCCGCCGCCACGCGCGGCATGGCCCTGGTGCAGGTGTTCCCCGACGCCAATTCGCAGAAGTCGGTGGTGGTGCGGAAGTTCCAGAGCACCATGAAGGCCACGAGCGGCAAGCCCGAGTTCATGAACAGCGGCAGTGCCCTGGAAGGCTGGGTCAATGCCCAGATCATGATCGAGGGCCTGAAGAACGCCGGCAAGGACCTCACGCGCGACCGGCTGCGCACCGGCCTGGCCGGCATCCGCTCGCTGTCTTTCGGCGACTTCAACGTGGGCTTTGGCGGCAAGGCCCCGTATGTGGGCTCGGACTCGATCTACCTGGCCATCTACGCCGAGAACGCACGCCGCCTGAGCTGAGCGGGTACTGCGCAGGCTACTTTCCATTCGGCGAGGCGGCCAGGGCCTTCAACGTGGCCCATGCTTCGGTGAGCCGCGCGGAATTGCTGCATGCATCGACGAAGTAGCGGCCCGAGGCATCGCTGGATACGAACAGCAGATAGCGCTCTGCGGTGTCCATGGGGAGTCGGGCGCTGGTTTTCTGTCTGTGCAAGGCAAACGCTGCGGGCGCCCGCCCGCGCAGGGTGCGCTGCACCCGCACGGCGTAGCGGGTGGCCGCGACGCTGCCGGGGTCCGAGGCGTCTTCGTACAGGTCCTGGGCCTTCACCACCCGGGCGTGCACCACCGCCATGGCCTCACGGCTTCCTGCACCGCCGTGGGTACGCGCCCGTCCATGCACACAGCGTGGCGCAGAGGGGCTTGGGGACCACGGGTTGGCGCCCTCCTGGGCCACCACCAGCCAGTGCGCGGGCCAGCCCGGGATCGGGTTGTCGGGGTTGCGCGACCAGGCATAGCCGTCTTGCTGCGCCCAGAGCTTGTGCAGCGGCGGCACACTCACCGGGTTGCCACCCGCGTTGATGGTCAGGCCCACAGGGCCTACCGACGCATGCCAGGTCTCTCCCCAGGGGCGGGCTGGGGCTGCAGGCGGCCCCAAGGCGCGAGCAGGGGGCGCAGGCGGTCGAATGGCAGCAAGATGGTCATTCCGAATGGATGTGGGACCTGCCGGGCGTTGGCGAGCAGGCGCTCAAAGGCTTCGGCCTGCGCCGCCGTCGGCCCCGCTTTGGAGTCGTGCACGCGCAGGGCAAATCCCTCGCCCAGGTGGGCCATGGCGATTTTCGCCTCCCAGACCTTGGACTGGCCTCCGGTGGACAGGGAAAGGCGCCGCCTGCAGCTGGCGTGTGAACAGGCGCATGGGGACCTCCGTACTGGATGGGGATGGGCGCCAATGTAGCCGCACTGGCAAGGACGCTGGAAGGCCCGTTCCCGCAGTACCGGAAAGGGCTACTGGCCGTGCCGCCGGGGCATGCCGCCGGCCCTGGCCGGGACATATGGGGCTTGGCGTTTGTCTGGTGCATGCCTAAGATGCTCGACAGGGGAGGCGGGAGCCGGGCGGGCGTGTGAGCGACGGCGATGCCCCACCACGACGAGGGGCGGTATGGCATCTGATTTTTCCGGGGCCCACTGGGAGCAGAACCCCGACGCGCTGCTGGTCATCGCGCCGGACGGCACTGTGCTGCACTGGAACCCCGCGGCCGAAGCCACCTTCGGCTACACCGAGGCTGAGGCCCGGGGTCGCCGCCTCACGCAATTGATCGTGCCGCCGGACCAGGTGCAGGATGAGGAGTCCATCTGTGCCAAGGCCCTGCAGCAGGGGCTGGCCGTGCACGAGTCGGTGCGCCAGCGCAAGGATGGTTCGCTGGTCCATGTGAATGTTTCCACCCGGGCGGTGTTCGGCACCGATGGCCGGCTGCGCTACTTCCTGTCGAGCAAGAAGGACGTCACCCAGCTCAAGGTGCTGCGCGATGCCAAGCTGGTCGAGGCGCGCTTTCGTGACCTGCTCGAGTCCACACCCGATGCCATCGTGATGGTGAACGCCACCGGGCGCATCGTGCTCGTGAACTCCCAGGCCGAAAGGGTGTTCGGCTACCCCCGGGGCCAGTTGCTGGGGCAGGCCATCGAGGTGCTATTGCCGCAGCGCTACCGCAGTGCCCACCTGGGGCACCGCAGCGGCTTCTTCGTCCAGCCGCGCACCCGCACCATGGGGGCGGGCCTGGAACTGTACGGTGTGCGCAGCGATGGCAGCGAGTTTCCGGTGGAAATCAGCCTCAGTCCGCTGGAAACGGAAGAGGGCACCATGGTGATGAGCGCCATCCGCGACATCACCGCGCGCAAGAAGGCCGACCAGAAGTTCCGCGACCTGCTCGAGTCGGCGCCCGATGCGATGGTGATCGTGGACGGGAATGGGCGCATCGTGCTGGTCAACTCCCAGGCGGTGAAGCTGTTCGGTTGGGCGCGCGAGGAACTGCTGGGCCAGCAGATCGAGCTCCTGGTGCCCGTGCGCCACCGTGGCCAGCATCCGCAGCACCGCGGCGGCTTCTTCACCGAGCCGCGCACCCGCTCCATGGGCGCGGGCCTGGACCTGTACGGGCTGCGCAAGGATGGCACGGAGTTTCCGGTCGAGATCAGCCTGAGCCCGCTGGAGACCGAGGAGGGCCTGTTCGTCTCCAGCGCCATCCGTGACGTGACCGAGCGCAAGCGCTTCGAGCAGGCGCTGCGCGACAAGAACCTTGAGCTGGAGAACGCCGCGCTTGTGAAGGACCGCTTCCTGGCCAGCATGTCGCACGAGCTGCGCACGCCGCTCAATGCCATCATCGGCTTCACGGGCACCCTGCTCATGCGCCTGCCGGGCCCCCTCAACACCGAGCAGGAAAAGCAGCTGCGCATAGTGCAGACCGGTGCGCGCCACCTGCTGTCGCTGATCAATGACCTGCTGGACGTTGCCAAGCTGGGCGACGGCAAGCACAGCCTGCAGCTGGAGACGACCGATTGCCGTTCAGTGGTGGAGGAGGTGGCTGCCACCCTGGGCCCCGATGCGCAGCGCAAGGGCCTGGCCTTCGTGGTGAGCATGCCCGGGCAGGCGGTGCTGGCGCACACCGACAGGCGTGCGCTGACTCAGGTGGCAATCAACCTGGTGGGCAATGCCATCAAGTTCACGGACCGAGGGCGTGTGCTGGTGCAGCTCGATGCCCCGGACCCGGCGAGCCCGCGGCTGAGCCTGCGCGTGCAGGACACGGGTCCCGGCATCCCGCTTGCGGACCAGGCACGGCTGTTCGAGCCGTTCTCCCGGGTGGAAGGCGCAGAGCGGCGCCAGGAGGGCTCGGGCCTGGGCCTGCACCTGAGCCGCAGGCTCGCACAGGCACTGGGCGGCGACATCATCCTGCACAGCCAGCCGGGCGAGGGCAGCACCTTCATCCTTGATCTGCCGGGGGCGCTGCCCTCCGGAATGGAGAGTTGACCCATGGTCGCCCGCATTCTGGTCATCGAAGACGACGAAGCCAGCCGCATGCTGGTGACCTACCTGCTGGAGGCCGATGGCTACCATGTCTACAGTGCGCCCGATGGCCGCGCAGGCGTGCGCGCCGCGCTGGAGCACGGGCCCGACCTGATCCTGTCGGATCTGCAGATGCCGGTCATGGACGGTTATGAGGTGGCCCGGCTGCTGCATGCCGACCCCGCCTGGCGCAGGGCCCCGCTGGTCGCCGTGACCGCCTTTTCCATGCCCGGCGACCGGGAGAAGGCGCTGGAGGTCGGCTTCCAGGACCATATCTCCAAACCCATCGACCCGGAGCGCTTCGTGCGCCAGGTCGAGGCCTATCTCGCGCCGGCATCGCGGGCGGTACGCCCGCCGCGGTGATCAACAAGCAAGGAGGGCGGCAGCCATGGCAAAGATCCTAGTCGTGGACGACCAGGCCCCCAACCGGGCCCTGATCGTCACCCGCGTCCGCCACAGTGGCCATGAGGCCCAGGAGGCCGTGGACGGTGCGGATGCGCTGGAGCTGGTGCGCGCCGAGCGGCCGGCGCTGGTGATCTCGGACATCCTCATGCCGACCATGGATGGCTACGAGTTCGTGCGCCAGCTGCGGGCCGACCCCGCACTGGCGGCCACCCGCGTCATCTTCTACAGCGCCCACTACCAGGGGGAGGAGGCGCGCAACCTGGCTCTGGCCGGAGGCGTCTCGGAGGTGCTGGTCAAGCCCTGCGAGCCGCAGGACATTCTGCGCGCCATCGAGCGCACGCTGGCCCAGGCGGCGCAAGGCTCCGATGGCGCGAACCACGTGGCTGAGCCGGCCTTCCGCTCCCAGCACCTGCGCCTGGTGACCGACAAGCTGCGCGGCAACGTGGTCGAGCTGGAGGCCACCAACCGCCGCCTGGCCGCGCTCACCGAGCTCAACCTGCAGCTGGCCTCCGAGCGCGATCCAGCCAGGCTGCTCAACAAGGTCTGCACCGGCGCCCGCGAACTCATCGGTGCGCAATACGCCGTGCTGTGCGCCGTGCGCAAGCCGGGCCACACCTCGCTGGTGTGCACCAGCGGCATCGATCCGGTGCTGGCACGTTCGCTGCCGGCGCCCGATGCTTCATCGGGCCTGCTCGGGCGGCTGCAGATGGAGCGACGCTCGCAGCGGCTGCTCAACCCGGGCGGTGATCCCACCATGGCGGGCCTGCCGTCGGGCTACCCACCGCTGTACTGCGCGCTGGAGGCGCCGGTCGCCTCGCTGGCATCGTCCTACGGCTGGATCTGCCTGGCCAACAAGGAGGGGGCCGACCACTTCAGTGCCGAGGACGAGCGCATCCTCTCTATCCTGGCGGCGCAGGTCGGGCGCATCTATGAGAACGGCAGCCTCTACCTGGAGGTGCAGCGCCATGCCGAGCAACTGCACATCGAGGTGATCGAGCGCCGGCGGGCCCTGGAGGAACTGCGTGCCAGCGAGGCCAGGTTGCACCGGGCGCAGGTGCTGGCCAAGATCACCCACATCATCAGCGGCCCGGGCGGGCAGTTCGAGAGCTGGCCCGCCACGCTGGCGCAGATGCTGCGGCGCGACCCGAACACCATGCCGGCGTCTGCCCGGGAATGGATCGGCATGGTGTACGCCGACGACCGTGCACGGGTGCGCAGCATGGCCTTGCAGGCGGTGCGCGAAGGCGTGCGCATGGACTTCACCTACCGCCTGTGGCGCGCCGATGGGGCACTCTTGCACCTGCGCCAGGTGATGGAGCCGCTGCCCGGCGAGGGTGCCGCTCCCGAAGGCCTGCGCTGGTTCAACACCATCCAGGATGTCACGGCGCAAAAGCGCGCCGAAGAAGCACTGCGCGAGAGCGACCGGCGCTTCAACGAGCTGCTCGACAAGGTCGAGATGGCCTCGCTCATGCTCGACCGCAACGGCTGCATCACCTACTGCAACGACTGCCTGTTGCGCCTGTCGGGCTGGGAGCGCGGCGAGATCTTCGGCCGCAACTGGTTCGAGCTGTTCCTGCCGCCGGGCATGGACGGCATGCAGCGGGTGTTCGAGGACATGCTGGCCGATCACCCGGCCACCTGGCATTTCGAGCAGGAAATTCTCACACGGTCCGGCGTGCGCCGGCTGGTGTACTGGAACAACACCGTGCTGCGCTCGGTCGATGGCGAGGCCATCGGCATCGCCTGCCTGGGCGAGGACATCACCGAGCGGCGCGAGGCCGAGCACAAGATCAAGCGCCTGAACCGCGTCTACGCCGTGCTCAGCGGCATCAGCACGCTGCTGGTGCGCATGCGCAGCCGCCAGGAGCTGTTTGCCCAGTCCTGCGACATCGCGGTGCGGCACGGGCAGTTCCGCATGGCCTGGATCGGCCGGGTCGACCGCGCGGCGCAGCAGGTCATCCCGATGGCGATCTCGGGCACCACGCCGGACTTCTTCGACGACATCGCGGGCCGGCTGTCGTATGCCGACCAGCCATCGGGCACCGACAGCCTGACGGCCTCGGTGGTGCGCGAACGGCGTGCCCTGGTCTGCGAACGCATCGAAGGCGACCCCCGCGTGCTGCTGCCCGCCAAGCTCAAGGCGCTGTCGGTCGCCTCCATGGCCGTGCTGCCCCTGCTGGTGGCCGACGAGGTGGTGGGCGTGATGGCGCTGTTCTCCGACGAGGCCAGCTTCTTCGATGCCACCGAGATGAAGCTGTTGGGCGAGCTGGCCGGTGACATCAGCTTTGCGCTCGACCACCTTGAAAAATCCGACCGCCTGAACTACCTGGCCTACTACGACGATATCACCACCTTGCCCAACCGCACGCTGTTCCTGGACCGTGTGAACCAGCACAGGCGTGCGCGCGACGGCCACAGGCCGCATGCCTCGCCCTTCCTGGGGGTGGCGCTGATCGACGTGAACCGGTTTCGCATCGTCAACGACACGCTCGGGCGATCCCTCGGGGACGAATTGCTCAAGCTGGTGGCGCAGCGCCTGCAGCGGCATGCCGGTGCGATGGACATGCTGGCGCGCATCGGCGCCAACAGCTTCGGCGTGGCCGTGTGCGATGCGCGAGACGCCAGTGCGGTGGCCGTGGCCGTGGACCACCTGGTGCGGGCCTGCTTCGACGAGCCCTTCCAACTGGGCACGCAGGAGCTGCGCATCACCGCCAAGGCGGGCGTGGCCCTGTTCCCCCTGGATGGCGGCGATGCCGAGGAACTGCTGCGCAATGCCGAGGCCGCGCTCAAGAAGGCCAAGGCATCGGCCGACGCACTGCTGTTCTACACCTCGGAGATGAACCTGCGCGTGGCCGAGGCGCTGAGCCTGGAGAACCACCTGCGCGAAGCGCTGGAGCGCGGCGAGTTCGTGCTGCACTACCAGCCCAAGCTGCACCTGGCCAGTGGCGAGGTGACCGGTGCCGAAGCCCTGATCCGCTGGAACGACCCGCGCCGCGGCCTGGTGCCGCCCGGGCAGTTCATCCCCATCCTCGAAGAGACCGGCCTGATCTACGACGTGGGCCGCTGGGCCCTGGGCCAGGCCCTGGCCGATAACCTGCGCTGGCGTGCAGCAGGTCTGGCGCCGATACGGGTGGCCGTGAACGTCTCGTTCCTGCAACTGCGCCACCGTGCCTTCATCGAGCAGGTGCGCTCGGCCGTGGCGCACGACACAGAGGCCTCAGCCGGCCTGGAGCTGGAGATCACCGAAAGCATGGTGATGGACGACGTGGAGCACAGCACCGCAAGCCTGCATGCCATCCGCGAGATGGGCATCACCGTGGCCATGGACGATTTCGGCACCGGCTTTTCGTCGCTGAGCTACCTGGCGCGCCTGCCGCTCGACACGCTCAAGATCGACCGCTCCTTCATCCAGCACATCGCCGCAGGCGCCAAGGGCAGTGCGCTGGTGTCCACCATCATCAACCTGGGCCACTCGCTGGGGCTCAAGGTGGTGGCCGAAGGGGTAGAGACCGAGGAGCAGTCCGGCCTGCTGGCCTTGCTCGGCTGCGACGAGATCCAGGGTTTTCTCTACAGCCGGCCCGTGCCGGCGGACGTTTTCGAACAGCTGTTCCTGCGCCGCCTGCAGCCCGACGCGCCTGCCCTATGATTTGGGGCTCAGCAATTGCATGCCAGGTCCCGAGGGCCTGGCATATATGACGGCCCATGGGCGAAGAACACGACCACCAGCGACCACCCCCCGCAGACGAACACACGCGCCGCGTGCTGCGCACGAACACCTTGGCCATCCTCGCCTTCTGGCTGGTGGTCATGGGGCTTCTGTATTTCGGCATGAAGCAGTTCATGGCGCCACGCGGCGCCACGGTCACGTCCACCGGCTCGCTGGTGATACCGCGCCACAGCGACGGCCACTTCCGCGTGGCGGGCACGGTCAATGGCGTACCGGTGAACTTCATGGTGGACACCGGCGCCAGCCTGATCGCGGTGACCGACGCCGTGGCAAAGAAGGCCGGCCTCACCGAAGGCGTGCCCACCACCTTCCGCACGGCCAATGGCGAGCGCCAGGGACGGGTATCGCCGTCCCAATCGGTCACCGTGCGCAACCTCGAAGTCGCAGGCCTGCGCGTGGGCACGGGCTACACCGGCGAGAGCGAGGACGATGCACTGCTCGGTCAGAACTTCCTGCGCCAGTTCGACGTGGAGATCAAGCGTGACAGCATGGTGCTGAACCCCCGCGGCGGCAATTGAGCTGCCACCGCGTACGGGGCCAAATGGGGCTTCAGCCCTTCTTCTGAACAGACTTGATGATGCTCGAGAAGTCGAGCGCGCCATGGCCGGCCAGGCTGTGCGCGGCATACAGGTTGCGCGCAAGGCCGCCCAGGGGCGTCGCGGCCTTCACTGCGGCGGCATTCTCCTGCGCCAGGCCCAGGTCCTTGAGCATCAGGTCGGTGCCGAAGCCGCCGGCGTAGCCCTTGCTCGCGGGTGCGGTCTCCATCACGCCGGGCATGGGGTTGTACTTTTCCAGCGCCCAGTTGCCGCCAGAACTGCGGCGCATGATCTCGGACAGCACCTTGGGGTCCAGCCCGTTGGCCACGCCCAGGGCGATGGCTTCGCTGGTGCCGGCCATGAGAATGCCGAGCAGCATGTTGTTGCAGATCTTGGCCGTCTGGCCAGCACCCACACCGCCCGCATGGAAGATGTTGGCGCCCATTTTCTCGAGCACCGGGCGCGCACGCTCCAGGTCGGCCGCCTCGCCACCGACCATGAAGGTCAGCGTGCCGGCAATCGCGCCGCCCGTGCCGCCCGATACCGGAGCATCGATGAAGGCCACACCCTTGGCCTTGGCGGCCTCGGCCACCTTGCGCGAGGTGGCGGCAGCGATGGTGGAGCAGTCGATCACCAGCGTGCCGGCCGGCAGCTGGGCCAGCAGTTCGCCCTGGCCCAGGAACAGGCTGTCCACATGCTGGCTGGCGGGCAGCATGCTGATGATCACCTCGGCGCCCTGCACGGCGGCGTGGGCATCGGTTGCGATGGCCACGCCATCGGCCGCGAGCTTGTCGCGCGCAGTTTGCGACAGGTCGAACGCGCGCACCTCGTGGCCGGCCTTGTGCAGGTTCACGGCCATGGGGCCGCCCATGTTTCCGAGGCCGATGAATGCGATCTTCATGGTGCTATCTCCTTGGTGTCGTTGTGATGGTGAAAGTATCAGTCTGTGGCGATGGCTGCATCCCGGCTGGCCAGTTCTTCGCGCAGAACGGAGCGGTGGCAGCGGGCCTCGTTCTCGCAGTAGCAGCCGAGCGACATCGCACCGCTGTGCGAAAGCGTGGCCAGAAGGTCCAGCGTGCGGCTGGCCTCCGGCTGGGCCAGCTCCTTGCGGAACAGTTTGGTGAACACCTGCCATTCCTTGTCGGTCTGCGCTTGCTGGCCCTGGGCCATGAGTTCGGCGCTGGGCGAGAGCAGGGGGTACCACACGTCATACCAGTCCTGGCTGGCGAACTCGGCCGTGGGCACGCCGCGCGGCGGCCTGCGCACGGTGCCGATGCGGGTGCCTTCACCGGGGGCACGCGTCGTCCCGAGGCGGACGAAGCGAAAGGGCATGGCGGCGTCTTC
>NZ_JBKDTZ010000314.1:0-12312 GCF_046339755.1 Acidovorax sp.
TGCCGAACCGCCTCCAGTTTGAACTCCCGCGTGTACTGCGCACGCACTTGCTTGTCACTCATTGCTCAACTCCTTGTCGGTATTTTCAACAAGGGTTAAGAACTCCACTTTTCAGGGGCAACCTCAAACGGTGTCCATCACCATCCGCAAACCTTCATACACGGACAAAACACTACTTGATCTCGAAACCCACGGTGCATTCGATGAAGTCCGCGTCATCTCCGACGAACTCAAGGAATTTGAGCGTCGGCTTCTGCAGCTCAAGTCGGCGCTGAACATACGTGAGTTTTTGGAGCTTGCTGTCACGAGTAAACGAAACATTCTCATCGTAGGAAAGACTGGCTCCGGGAAGACTACCGTTACCAAGAGCTTGATCCAGCACATCCCCCGGCACGAGCGCCTGGTGACGATCGAGGATGTCCACGAGCTCTTCATGCGCGATGTCCCAAACAAGGTTCATCTCTTCTACGCCCGGGACGACGAGGGCGGATCGCGCGTGACGCCAAAGCAGGCGCTGGCATCCTGCCTTCGCATGAAGCCGGACCGGATCCTGCTCGCCGAGCTAAGAGGCGACGAGGCGTGGGAGTTCATCAAGAGCGTGAACACCGGACACCCTGGTTCGA
This sequence comes from Acidovorax sp., assembly GCF_046339755.1. Taxonomy (GTDB): domain Bacteria; phylum Pseudomonadota; class Gammaproteobacteria; order Burkholderiales; family Burkholderiaceae_C; genus Acidovorax. The sequence continues at coordinate 624 of NZ_JBKDTZ010000314.1, forward strand.
TTTCAACGATGCATGCGAACGGTGCACACGAAGCATTCGAGCAGCTGACCGCCTTCATCAAGGACAGCAGGACCGGCGCACACCTGGATACCGACTACATCAAACATCGACTCTTCACGACGATCGACGTCGTCCTCTACTTCGACAAATGGAAGTTGCGCGAGATCTACTATGACCCGGAAACTAAGCGAAAGCAGTTGGGCTAAGGGCGTCTTGTCTCTGTCCCTTCTCCTTGCCTTCCTGGCCACCTGGCAGTTGGTCGCCGGCGCAATCATGCTGGCGGCTTTTAATGGCGACTACAACCGTGCCACGCCCTTTACGAGCTTGCAGTTCTGGACCCACTACGGCTCCAACGCTGAAGTCCAACGTTGGTTGGGTATGTCTTCGACGTTCGCATTCTTCGCTGTCGCCGTACCTATCGCCTTGTTGCTGCGCAAAAAGAAGCCCAGCCTCCACGGCGACGCCCGCTTCGCAAAGTGGTCTGAAGTCGTTCGCGCCGGCCTGACTGGGGAGAAGGGACTCATCATCGGAATGCTTCGCGGAAGATACCTCCTCTTTGGTGGTCCACAACATGCACTTCTCGTAGCACCGACTCGATCGGGCAAAGGCGTCTCAGTCGTCATACCCAACCTGCTGCACTGGCCAGAAAGCTGCGTCGTTCTGGACGTTAAAAAGGAGAACTGGGATATCACGAGCGGGTATCGCACCATGCACGGGCAAAGTTGCTATCTGTTCGATCCGGTGTCGTCGAACTGCAAGACACACCGCTACAACCCTCTTGCCTACATCTCAAGCGACCCGAACTTCCGCATCGATGATGCGCAGAAGATTGCGAACATGCTGTTCCCGGACCAACAGGGTACCGATCCAATCTGGACCGCGACGCCTCGCAGTCTCTTCGTCGGCATTGTTCTCTACCTGATCGAAGTGGGCACCAAGCCAATCACCATAGGCCAGGTCCTGCGGGAGACGCTTGTGGAGGGGGACGGAGCGGAGTACTTCCTGAAGCTGATCAAGGAGCGCGAGAACGAGGGTAAGCCGCTCACTGGCGCGTGCCTGCGTGGCCTCCAATCGTACGCATCGATCGCCTCTGACAACACTAGGTCTGGCGTCATGACGTCGTTCCGATCAAGGCTCGAGTTGTGGATGAACCCCATCGTGGATGCAGCCACGAGCGTGAACGACTTCGACTTGCGCGACCTTCGCAAAAAGCGAATGTCGATTTATGTAGGCATCACACCGGACAACCTCGAGCGCCTCTCACCGCTGGTCAACTTGTTCTTTCAGCAGTTGATCGACCTCAATACCCGAGAGCTGCCATCGCAAAACAAGGATCTCAAGTTCACCTGTTTACTGCTGATGGACGAGTTCACCGCGATCGGGAAAATCAATGTGCTTTCCAAAGGCATCAGCTTCATTGCCGGGTACGGCCTGCGCATGATGCCCATCATTCAAAGCGCGTCCCAACTCACTGACGTCTACGGTAAGGAAGCTGCGCTCACCTTCACGACCAACCACGCGGTCAACATCGTTTTTCCTCCGAAGGCTTCCGATCTGCAAGCTACGAGGGACATCAGTGAATGGCTCGGTTACACCACCGTGAAGGGCAAGTCGGAGTCGCGAGGCAAAGCGTTGTTCTCGAAGCGCCACAAGTCAGAGAACATCAGTGATCAACGACGCGCGCTGCTGTTGCCGCAGGAGGCTGCGGCCCTAGGTCAAGACACGGCCATCATCATTCTTGAGAATACCCCGCCCATCAAGGCCAGGAAGGCAACCTACTTCAAGGACCCATCCTTTGTCGCGCGCCTCGGTCTTGTCTCAGCCACGATCCGCGGCGGGAAAAAATCTGTCATCACAAAAGATCAGATGGACGCAGCAATGTATGCGGGCGAACTGGCGTCGACAGTCCCCAGCATTGACCTTGTCGCCCACCTGAACCAGGTCGAAAGGGGCCTTCAAGGCCGCCCAGATGTGCCGCAAGGCGGGAATCCAATCATTCCACCAATGGATTTCGCGATCGACTTCTCTGACATCCCCGCCCCTGCACTTGGAAGTCGAAGCATCGATGCCCTACAAGCCTGGGCTGACGAACTCACCCGCCGGGCAGGCTTCTAACACTGCCCCCAACCAGCAAAGGAGAACGAATGGACAGTCCAACCATTGCAAAGCAACCGACCACCGGCGCCGAGGACGAGGTGAGCGCAATAGTGAAGCGCCGAAACGAAGGCAGAGCCGGCAGTCTCCAGGCGGACCTGTGGGTGCGCCGCGATGTCGAAGACTATTTACGGATCGTCGATCCAGCGGACCGCAAGGTCGCCAGCACGATGATCGCGGCCAATGCCGACGCCAGGAGCGAATACGAAGCAGCTCTACTCAAGAGCGAAAACGGCGCCGTTCTCTTGCATCGGGCGCGCAATGTCGGCCTGGCCGACACATCACCCCAGAGGGGTCAAAGCACACCCGACAAAGGATCCGCGAACACCGATTCACGGCCACATGACGCGAAGCGCTTAAACTCCGGGAGTGTTGACTCACAGGACGAGAAGCCCGTACTTGGCAGTGGCGAAAAAGGTCCTGCGTCCGGCAATCTCCGCGCTGAACGAAGCCCAGCACTTGAGTCCTCGTTGCAGGATGAAACTCGCGCGGAGCCTCGCGACGCTGAACAGACCAGCCAAAATGGCCGCGAGCGTGTCAATCGGATTGAGGCCGTGCCACACACTCTGGGTGCCGACCATGCTCGCGCTGCCGAGGCGGCAATTCATGCAAAGGTGAACAACAGCGACCTGACGAGAGCGGAGAAGCAGACGGTTATGGATCGAGTGCACGACAACATCGCAAAGTCAACGGAGAGGGAGCGCGTCCGCCCGGCTGCATCCTCACAAGATCCGCGCCGCGCAACTGGTTCAAGGCGAGCCGAACAAGAAAATGAAAGCGAACTCGAGCGATGACTCTTAACCCCTCCAGCGTGATACTTCCCTGCATTGCACTTGTGCTGGCGGCATGCAGCGCACCTCAGCCGCCCTCCCCTCCTCCGGTACTCAGGGTGAGCAACGACTACAAATCCGCTGGCCACGGCACCTTCGCGACCGCATATGTGTATGCCGGTCGAACAACCATCGAGCTCCAAACAGCAAGCACCCTCGTGCAAATTGGAGATCGGTTTGGCCAAGCCTATCCAAGCACGATTGAAGGCCGATACATACGCCTTCATGGCATCATCCCGGAAGTTCGAGTGCAAGCAGGGGATCTCATTCAAATGTTCACTCTTGATCCCGCGACAAGGACATATTCCGCGCTGGGCGGTGCGCTGAATTGACGCGAGTAGTTCCCAGCCGGCTCGAATGCGCTGAAAGCTGATCGCACAGACGACTGGTCTCGGTCATCCCCGATCAATGCTCTTGTCCGGCGCACGTCCGCCAGGTGCTGGACCCACGCGGTCTGGAGTCTTGGGAGACTCCACCGATCTCATAGGGGCGTGTGCAAACCCAAGTGCTTGGCCAGCCGCCCTTAACCGGCCCTTGAGACTTTGCAACGCGGTGAGCGGTGGTGGCATGTTGCGCACGAAGGCGCGAATCTGGTTGGCGCGTTCGGTATTGCTTACTTCGACCTCCTTGGGACTCACTCGCTCTCTGCGGCCCGGGCCATCTCCATCAGCGCCAACTCCCTGCCGTCGCATTTCAGGACCACGGGGAGGTCGTCGCCCCAACTGAAGGTGTGCATTCGACTGCAAAAGCACTTGAGCGCGGACTCTTGCGCCATCCACATTGCTAGAGGACACGTTTCGCAAGCCGGGGATACCTCCGGCAATCGCTTCTGATCCACGAGTGCCAGTACTGGGCTTGTATAGAGCGGCAACTGCGAGCTGGGCTTTTCTGTTTGCATCGTTGTTGGATTGATAGTTCGGTCTGACATTGCTCAATAACCTATTGTTAATATCTCTAATCTTCCAATCGAGTTTTCGCAGCGCTCGAGCGGATTGCAGCCACTGCTTCTTTACCTCTCGCTGGGTGTCTTTGATTCGCGCCTCCCACGGCTTTTGAGCGAGGGTGTCTCCTCGGCTTTCTGATCGAAGTTCTGAGACAGCCTCTTGAGCGACAGCCGCGCGCACCTTCGAAACTCTTTCCGGACGGGCTGTGCTCGTCGCGTCGATATGACGCAAGACTTGCTTCTCTGGCCTTTTGACGACTCCGCGCACAACCCGGCCAGTTGCCTCGGCGTCTATCCCTCGCTCGCGAAGTTTTTGTGCAAACACCTCGCGCCATACCTGCGGGTCACCGCGCGCAACCTGAAGCTTTTTCCCATTGAACCCTCTCATCTTCACTGACAAGTGAACATGGGGGTTGTCGGTATCGGTGTGTAGAACAAAGACGTATTGGTGGTTATTACCAAATGTTGATTTTGCGAAGTCTCGTGCTGCGTCCTTTAGCTTTTCAGGTGGATCACATGGGCAGGACAGGATGACATGCATAGTGTCTCTGGATTTCTCTCCAACACGGTGCTGGTCGATATCCCGCATCCAATCCTTGTGAAGCTCGCGAAGCTCATCTTTGGACTTGAATATTTCACCCCTCTCGTTCTCCATTTCAATTTTTGAATTGCGACTTATGTAGACCAGGTGAGACTTGGCATGCGCCCCACCCTTTCCAAAGCTGGAAATCTTTACAACGACTTCAGGCGATCCAGTTGCTACTCGGGCGGCGCGCGCCCTTGCTCCACCAGAGCCTAACTTCAGGTTCGGCGTTCGATTTGCCTTTCTGCGGACTTTTCCAGAATAGCCCGTTTCCCCGATAAGTCGGTCGAGAATGTTCGTCATGCAACTCGCCAAGCCTGGTTTCTGTGGATGACCAAGTCATCAATCGCAGTTCGATTGCACTCGATGCGATCCTGCAACTTGCCTATTAATTCCATCTTGACCTGGCCAGATGCTGAAAGGCTGCGCCCCATCGCCACCTCCTCATTTATGGCCTTTGCTATCTGGTTGATGTTTCTGCCAATAGCGGCTAGTTCTCTATTGGACTCTTTCACCGTGAAAAGCTCGTCGTCGGTGAGTACGCCGCCAGCCATCAAGTTGGCTTGGACCAAGAGCGATACCCAGCGCGCAGGCTTGAAGCCCTCTTCCTTTGCACGTCGCAAAAGAGCAACACGTAGGAATTCCGGGATCCAGAATTCGGAACGGCACATCGTCATCTGGCCGGCAATCGGTTCGATCCGATGGGCTTCAGCCTGATCGTCGTTCAAGAGCGCGAGAAGCATTGCATTCACGAGCGGCGCCGGCTTCGTGCCTCTTGCATGCGCAGCTGCCGCTAGTTTTTGCTTTGTTCCAGCGGGGACTCGGACGGTTAGGACTTCGGTTTCTTCCTTTTTCATCGGCGCTCCGGCCTGCATTGATCAGAAGCTTGCTGGCAACAGGCGGGAAATTTCATGGCTTTCACTGCTGACGCCGATGCGAGGAGTTGCCTATTTAATAGGCTGTATGACAAATGCGGTGGCACCACGAATCCTGCCCTAGATATCAACCACCTCTTATTACTTGCCGCGCATTTACCACTGCGGGGCAACACATATGCAACACCTGTCACACGTACTAACATCATGTTTAGATCAGATTTCATACAATACCTCTACGGGTCTGCCACATATAAACAACAATTTTCAACATTGGAAAGATGAATGATTCTCTGACGAGCGATCTGCAGGCGCTTTCAAAAAATGCTAGCAGCATCTCCATTAGCGCAAAAATTCAGAAAAACATCAAGGAAATTGAGCAAGCCATTGCGTCTGGCGTCTCCATGCGAGAGATCGTCAGCACGCTCAACAAGCATGGTGTTGCCATAACTGAAAAATCATTTCCAATGACCTTATATAGGATACGAAGAAGGGAGCTTTCAAAGTCTGCGAAATTGCAGAGGGGGGAATTAAAATCACAGGTAGCACCATCTCTGGGGCTTGAAACCAGCGCTAGCAGTGTGCAACCCGGGGTTTTGGAAAGTCAAGGTCCAGTTGCGCTGGACGCAATTATTAATAGCTCACCAGACCTGAATGCTCTGAGGAGAGCAGCAAAGCAATTCAAATGAAAGTCGCAGTAATTAATTTCAGTGGCAATGTGGGAAAGACAGTCATTGCATCCCATCTCCTGTCTCCTCGCATGCCAGATGCGAAGATTTTTTCCGTAGAATCCATAAACGCTGGGGCGGATGCGGACGGACTCGAAGTCGAGAAGATTCGCGGCAAAGGATTTGGAGCGCTTGCGGACGAACTTTTGACCGCAGAGAAGGCCATCATCGACGTGGGAGCATCCAATGTCGAGGACTTCCTGAAGATGATGCAGCAGTATGCCGGCTCTCACGAAGACATCGACCATTTCATCATTCCGGTCGTCAAGGAACAGAAAGTTCAGAAGGACACGGTCAACACCATCCGCTCGCTGCAACAAATCGGCGTGAAGCGTGACCGAATCAGTGTGGTCTTCAATCGGGTAGATGTGGACGACAACGTCCAGGCAGACTTTGGCGCCCTGTTCGGCCTGGCCGCGACTGAACGGTCATTCCGCTTGAATGCAGCTGCTGCCATCTACAGCAATGAAGTTTATGAACGTATGAAGGCCGCTCAGACTTCGCTGGGCGCGGTTAACGCGGATGACACGGACTACCGAGCCAAGTTGCGATCCGCCACGACCGATGACGAGAAGGAACATTCGGTCAACATGATCGCCATGAAGAGGTTGGCGATTAGTGCCAATGAAAATCTTGATGCGGTTTACAAGATCATCTTCAAGTAACCCATGACCCACTCCGCCAGTACGGTCAAGAACGCGCTGATTGCGGAGATGCTCGGCGACATTGACTCGATCATGAAAAGGATCGAGCAGTATCCCGAGCTGCTGCGGTCGACGCACATGCAAATGGGAGCCTCAGTCCAGGCGCTTGAGCGCGCAGGGGCCGAGTATCGGACCGCCGCATCGGTGTACACCGATGCGGCCAAGAGCAGCCTGCAGGCTTTCGCGAATCAGAAGGCGGAAGAGATTCGTGCTATCCAATGCGCGCCGCAAACTCAGCAGGACGAACGTTCAACGTTGTCCGTCAGACAGGCGATTTTCGCTTCCGCTGCACTGTCCTCATTCATCACCGCTGTTGCGGTGCTTGCGACCCAAAGACTATCGTGATCGGATCGCCAGTGCGTGGTCAGTGCGATCAGATTCACGACACGATTGAATTCCCGTTGTCATGCCTCAAATCTGAACCCATGCTCTTCACTCTGCACATCGTCAAGCTGGAACCAGGCCACTACCGCGCTCACGTGATGGAGGGGCATGCTCACCTGGGGGATTGCGAAGCGGACAGCATCAGCGCCGCCATTCAGCTGATGGCTGAAAACCCTCTGCCTGAAACAGCAGGGTTTCACATTTGGTATGAAGGAGTCTGCGCAGGCACCACGCCCATTGCAGATATGCGATCAGACCACGAAGGGCTTGCCGAGCGCCTGGTGGCGCTGCACAGCCGCTTCAAGGCGTGATTCCCCTGGGCCGTGTGGCGGACCGCGCCTGAAAGCGCAATCCGCCACAGTTCAGAACAGGGCCAGCTGATCAAGGGCGGCCGGCGCGGGTTTCCAGACTGCAGCCCCCTCAACCCTTGCGGCGCCAACTGGCGCCAGCTCAAGTATCTGCGGCACCGGTACCTGCGCATTGCGGTTCCTCAGCCGAGCACCCCAGCCGCCAAGGATGTGCGCTGGCGTGTACCACCGTTCCCGAACCTCCATGGACAAGGTGTTGCCCAAGATCACCACGGCGGGGACGTGCAGCAATGAAAGTTGCAGATAGGTCATGTGCACAGCGGTTCGGTCAATGTCTTGGGCCGTCACATGCATGCACTGTTGATAGTTGATTTGCTGCGATTGCAACGCGTCGGCCATCGCAATTGCCATCCCTCCCGCGCCGCAAGTGGGTTCACTCACGCGCAGATACCCATGGGCGTCGATCTGACCTTGTGCGTCCTGGCCTAGTGTCAAGCCAGCCATCAGCCGCGAAACTTCATAGGGCGTGAAGAACTGCCCTTTGAAGCTATCGCCCAGCTCAAGCGACATGAACAGTTCGCCCAGGCAATCGGCCATCCCTGCGCATTCCATCCAGGCAGTGAGCGCGGCCAGCATTGCCGGAAACCGCTCCACTTCCTCGCGCTCATAGCGACCCACAATGTCCAAATACCGCGCTTCACGATCCTTGAATTGGGGGATGTCAACCGCGTTGGAGATCGCCAGCGCGGCGACCTCGCAAAAGTCGCTGAAGACCTCGCTGAGGCGATGGCGCCGCGCGTTGTCGCGTAGCAGCCCGGTGATCCGCTTCTTGTGGCCTGCTGGCCCGATCTTGAAGATGTCTTCGGCCATGCCCCGCCCTCCCCTCACGACTCCACCCCGATGGCCCGCAAGGCCTCGGACAGATTCGCAGCGAGCGCACGGCGGCGGGCAATATCCACGGACCCCGCATGCCATCCCGGATTCAGTAAGGCGCTTTCGATAGCAGCGTGGGCCTGTTGCGCAAGTTCAACCACGGCCAGAATGGCACCGACATCCCCGACGAGGTCAGCTAGGAGGCAAAGCAACGCCTCATCGACCGGGCAAGCTCCGAGCGAGTCAAGCTCAGCGATTCGACGCAAGTTGCTCGCTGTGCCGCCCACCGCGACAACTGGCACACGTCGGATCTCCTCGACCTCAACCCGCCATTTGCCGTGCCGAGCCAGGCCGACGAGCCATCGCTTGATACCCCTTGCTCCGTTGTTGCGGGCCACGCCTGCGATGTGCTCCGCTATCGAATGTGTTTGCTGCATGTTGTCCTCTTTGCTCCAATGCCGGCCGGGTTCCAAGATTCGGAGCCGATCAATTGATGGCTCCGTGGCGAAGGCATGTGCCCCGGACTTCGCGGCCGTTTTCCTGAGTTCGTCGCCGGGGGTCTGCCGCGGCCGGGACGGCGGGCGGGCAAGGAGGAGGGTTTGTCAAAGCACAAAGTGCTTTTACGGAAACCTCCTTGCCCGAACAACGGCCAGGCTGCAAAGTCCAACGAAAAGCGACGCACTCAGGCAAAACTGAGCGGGGGTACTTGCCTCGCCACGGTGCCGCCGCGCGGCGAGCGCAAGACCGCGCAGCTGCGCGGCTGGCCATGGGCAAGTGAAGCGCGCAGCGTCGCAGGCGCGAAGGGAGTTAAAGCAGGGGGCGCAGCACCTTGCGATCTGCAGGGTTACCCCCGGCGGCTAAGGGTTGGTGCGCGGTGGGTTGCCGTGGTTGTGCCCGCCGGGCACGTTCCGGCGTCCCAACTCGCAGCATCCCTTGTGGAGCTCCGCAAGTGGTGGCCTGGAGAGTGGCCGAAGGCCAGTCCCGCAGGGACCAAGCCGAATAGGCGCGCTCGGAAGGGCATCCCGGTTTCCGCGAAAGCGGAAATGCGCCAGGATCTCTCAGAGCCCTCCTCCGCTATTTGGTGCTGTCCTCAGGAAACCATTGCCTTATGTCGTCGTAGGCCTGCCCCTGCCCCATGAGAACCACAGCCGCGGCGTGATGCGCCATCAGGTTGAGATACGGCACAGAAGGCGTATGACCCTCGACAAGCTGACACAGCAAATCGTCTTCATCCAGATTCACCTGCAGGCGGCAGGCAAGCGGCCGAAACGCGTAGATGCTGCACGTTTCGTCTTTGAGAAAAGGGCATGGCTTACCAAAGCCCACCGCAGCAAGGTGAGCTTTCGGATCGACGTACTCATTTTGGCTGTCTTGCGAATACGCGCCGGCCTGCTTGTTCAGTGGTCGCCCCGTTTCCTTTGCGATCACTTGAGCCTCTGCTCGCGAGACCGCCACCGTGATGCGACAGCAGTGCGCACAACCTTTGCGGCAAGCAGCGACAGCGGCAACGTCTCGTGTGGCCGTCTCGGCAGCCTTTCGCAACCAATGGACCCGCTTGGCCACGGTGCTCGCATGTGCGGCTTGGGAAAGAAGCCGAGCCTCGGTTGATCGATCGGCGCCGGCGAAGGTTGCGAGCTTCGCCTGGACGCGCTCTTCGAGGCCTTGCCAGCGGGCCTCGATCTTTCCTATGTGCGTTGATAGCTTGTCGTTCACCTGGGCATTATCGGAAATTGAGCTCCCTACGACCTGTTCCGGCGAGCATTTGTCGGAATCCCTTGGAAAAATTACGCAACTACGTCGGAGCAGGTCGCATCGAGAGGCCCTTTACTTCTTCGTGCCGTAGTACTCTGGTCTCGCGGCCCGTCCAGTACGCGCAATGAGCCGTGCCACAAATGATCGGGAGCGCGTCGAAGGATGGCTCCCCCTCCAACTTGACCACAGCGACAGCGCTCTTCTTTTCGATCCACCGCAACTTTTCTCTTTCCGCATCATCCGCGCCGGATTTAGTCGAAGCGAGAACTGCGCCATAGATGGCAACAACGATGAAGAATATGCCAACCGCGTACCGATAGAACATATCGGAGACTCGAAAAAGAAGCGCTGAGAGAGGGGTCATAGCTCCAGCCACTCCGCTCAACCGACCCGTCAGCGCTTTTCTCACTTTAGTCTCAAAAAATGACTGGGACCTTTTCACAGCGGGAAGCATCGAAACACCACCCATCAGCATAGAGATCATCGTCACGAGCAGAGCAATGGCAATCGCGTTGATGATAGGCCACAGAGCAAAGGCAAAGCTCGATGTAAATCCGTTGAAGAGCACCCGATCTATTGGAAGCAGAAACTGCGTGCTCTCAATCCCATAGCGCCCAAGGTAGCTGGTGTAGTGCATTGCGCCAACCGTGTATAGACCTGCCGTTAGAGCCGGAAAGATCGTGATGACGAGTTAAAGCTTTGATAGATCAAGCCGCGGCGCAGGCGTAGCGGCGACCTCCGCGCTATCTGAACGAGGGAGGTCAAATTGCTGCGATTGCCCCACTCCCCTTTTTGAACTAGGCTCTGGCGACTCTTTGCCCTGCAAAGACCGTTCATTCACGATACTTGTCCTTTCAATCGAATTTTCAGAATCAAAGGATTTCAATATAATTTCTCAAACCACTTTTCAATAGGTATTTCGATGGCCAGCTACAAAGATCTTCTGAACCAACGTGATGCTCTTGAGGCACAGATCGGGGAAGCTCGCAAGCGTGAACTATCTGATGCAGTTTCTCAAGTTAGGTCTCTGATCGCTGAGTTTGGGCTCACGCAAGCAGATATCTTTTCTGGCGGCAAACGCAAGAGCAGTACAGCTGGCACCTCCGTCGCGGCCAAGTACCGCGATCCAGCAACGGGTTCTACTTGGACAGGACGAGGCAAGCCGCCACTGTGGATTCGCGACAAAGATCGGTCGGCTTTCGAGATCAAATAGTTCACGTTCTAAGCCGCGCCCCGAACTGAAGAGTTCTGCTGGTACGCAGAACTCTTTTTTTTGGCGCTGGCGCAAACGGCGTCGATTGGACGTAGCGCTGGGGGGGGGGGAAGCTCAGCACCAACCCATACGGCTAGCCGAACTTTCAGCGCTGAAAGTCGCCAGTAAAAGGATTCGCGTCGCACTCGATAAATAAATTCAGCGCAAAAAAATAACTAATTTCAAATCAGAAAAGACGGCCATCAAACGCTAGCCGGCCGAAAGACTTTCAGCGCTGAAAGTTCAGCCACCGCTCAAAGCCATTCGGGCACTGAGACGCGTAATCCGCAACATGGCCTAAGC
>NZ_JBKDTZ010000315.1:0-10861 GCF_046339755.1 Acidovorax sp.
CCGGCATGCACCACGCCCACGGGCACCACCACCACGGCGGCGGCCACCAGACCCAGCGAGACGGAATGGCCCGCATGCAGATGCCCCACGCGCTTGCCGAACACGATGTACAACGCCCAGAAGGTGGCGCCCACCAGCGGAAACAGATAGTGCTTGGCCCAGGAGGTGCCGATGCCCAGCGCCGTGACGGCGCCGAGCACGGCCAGGAAGGGAACAAAACGCTGATAACGGTGCAACAGGGAAGACATGGTTGAAAATATAGTGCGATAGCGCCTGGACTTTCGCTCGAATTTTGGGCCCTGCACGCAACTTTCACTCACCTGCTACCCCCAAAATCTACCCATGCCAGCCACCCCAGCCCTCGACGCCTTCGACCTGGCCATCCTCGGCATCCTGCAGCGCGACAACACCACGCCCCAGCGGGCGATTGCGCAAGCGGTGCATCTGTCGGCACCCGCAGTGCAGCGGCGCATCCAGCGGCTGCAGCAGAACGGCGTGATACGCGCCAATGTGGCCGTGATCGACCCCGAGAAGGTGGGGCTGCCCCTGACCATCATGGTCGAGGTGCATCTGGAGAACGAGCGCCCCGACCGCACCGCCCCGCTGCGCAGCCGTATCGCTGCAGAGGCGGCCGTGCAGCAGTGCTACAGCGTGACCGGCGAGGCCGACTACCTGCTGGTGGTGACCGTGGCGTCGATGGCCGACTATGAGGCGCTGACGCGGCGGCTGTTCGAGGGCGATGACAACGTGCGGCGCTTTCGCACGTCGGTGTCGCTGGGGTGCTTGAAGGCGGGGCTGCAGGTGCCGCTGCCTGGAGACGAGGCCGATCCGGGGTAGTCCAAGTCCACCCCGGGGCCAACCCCTGCGACTCTCAGGGCGCGGCCACCGTGTGCATCTCCCGCATCTGGACGGTATCCACCATCTCGGCGAACGAGCGGCCCCAGCCGATGCAGGCCTTGGCGCCGATGAGGCCGCGCACGTCCCAGTGCAGGTACTCGATGCGCTGCGGGCCACCCGTTGCACGGTGGAAAGCATCCGGGCCGCAAGCCAGCGCATGTCCCAGGCCGATGGCACGCAGGCCCAGGACCAGGCCACCAAAGGAGACAGGATGGAGCGCAGCATGCGCCAGCGTTGAGGCCGCGCGCGGGAGCAACCTGGACGCCCAGTCCTCGCCACCAGCACCGCGCAATTCTTGCCTTGACGGCCCACTGGCCATTGCCTACAACGCGGGCTGATCCAGATAGAAGGTTCACCATGCGTTTCAGGTGGCACAGCAAGGACAGGGCCCAGGTGTTCGCCGTGGCCGGCGTGGACACGCAACCGCATGGCGAAGGATGCACGGGAGCCGGTCCGCACCCGGCACCAGTCCAGCTCCGCAAGCCCAGGGACCAGCGGGTGGCCGTGTTCCCGGGCTTGGGTGTGTAGACCGGGCGCAGCCACCCACCGCGAGCCGGACGAACGGACAGGCAAGCCAGCCCCCCGCCATGCAGCTTCGCCGGGTCCCTGCCGCAGATGCATTCCTCATCCTGCGGACCCGCCACGCCCGGCAAGACAGCTCGCGGGATCCGGTGAACCGCTTCTTCGCGGAGCTGCACCAACTGGTGGGCCTGGGCCGCACCTACGACGTCATCGACGAGCGCCTGCACGCCGACGGCCGCTGCAAGGAGCTCACCATCAAGTTCCTGGCAGACATCTGCTACGCGCCCATGGCCTCAGCAATCGCGCAACTGCTCGCGGACCAGCATTGCCAGTGGGTGCAGGCGCAATTCGTCGCCGCGCTCGACCCCGCCGAGATCACCCTGCGAGCGCACGACTACACCGTGGAGCACTTTCGCCGCGAGGGCGCCATCGACTCCGGCATGGTCGTGCACTTGAGAAGCTGCGTGAAGCTGGTGCACCACGCCAGCGGCACCGAGGCGCGCAGCACCTCGCACCGGAACCGAGACTGGAACCTGGAGGAGGCCCTGCAGCTGCTGGCAGCGCTGGTGCGCAACCACAGCCTGCTGGTCCACGCGCAGACCGGACCGGGCCGCCTGCCGCCGCCTTGACCACCCCGGCCACCTATTTGGGTGGGCGCCTGGACATGTGATGCGCAACACAGACAGCGCCCTGCGCCGCGATGAAGATCGGCGCAACGCCTCTCTGGCGCCTCCTTGCGCAGCATGGCCCGCCCCTCGCGCCCCGGCGCCTGGCGCGCCGCGTGCATGCGCGCATGTCGGATGCGATTTTTTTGTTTATTTGCCTGTCTGTTTGTTTGTAATTCTTTTTTGTCCTTGACCTGCCTTGTCAGAAAGGTGTTCGACCATGCCCACGACCTCCAGCGCCCAGCCCCCGATGGCATCCCCTTCATCCGCCCTGCGGTACCGCCGTACGCCCACGGCCTGCCTGGCCTTGGCACTGCCGCTGCTGCTGGTGGCCTGCGGTGGCGGGGATGAGGGCGTCGGCGACTTCACGGTGGGCGGTGTGGTTAGCGGTGTGGGCGAGGGGCGCAGCCTGACGCTGCAGAACCAGGGGGCCGACGATCTGACCGTGGCCGCCAACGGCAGCTTCACGATGGGCCGGCGCGTGGCCACGGGCAGTGCCTATGCCATCGCCGTCTCGTCACAGCCCGCGGGGCAGCGCTGCAGCGTGGCGCAAGGCACGGGCACCGTGCAGGCAGCCAACGTAGCCGACGTGGCCGTGCGCTGCGAGACCCTGCCCGCCGGCACCCACACCGTGGGCGGCCAGGTTACGGGCCTGCTGCCCGGTGGCCGGCTGGTGCTGCAGAACAACCAGGGCGATGACCTGGCGCTCACGGACAACGGCCGCTTTCTCTTTGCCACGCCGGTGGCGGGCAGCAGCACCTATGCGGTGCGCGTGCTGTCGCACCCTGCGGGCCAGGTCTGCACGCTGGCCAACGCCAGCGGCCCGGTGGGCAACGCGCACGTGCAATCGGTGCAGGTGGCCTGCGCCAGAACCACCTGGGCCTTGCCCCAGGGCGACTGGACGGGTGAGTACTGCAACCCCTCCTTCCCCGACCCAGGCCAGCTGAGCCAACTGCGCATCGTGCGCCGCAGCGAGACTCGGGTGGCCGTGTCCAATGGGCATGTGGCCTTCACCACGGCCGATTGCTCAGGCCGCGGCGGCGTGTACATGGACAGCATTCCACAGAACAAGGAGACCGTGTTCGACCGCCAGGAAAGCCGCGGCGACCTTACCGCATTCTGGGGCGATCAGATCGAGGACGGGGGCACCAAAGTGCGCGTAGTGTGGGTGCGCAAGGGCGAATACCTGTGCCGCCTGTACCAGGACTTCCGCACCACTCCCCCCACCGATTACCTCACGCTCGACAGCGTGGTGCAAGGCACGGACAAGGCCATTGCGCTCAAGCAATGCCATCGGCCATCGCCGTATTGAGTCCAGGCCTGGCGCGCAGGGAGGCTCGGCGGCAAGGGGCCGTGGTGCCGTGAGAGTGACAACTTGTCCAGCGCCATCGCGAGATCGGGTGCGCCGCTGGCCCAGCCAGGGCGTGTCATCAATCATTTCGCCCCCGCGCCCATGCTGGAAATCTCCCTGCAAATCTGCTGTCGCACGAGAACGGCTACAGCACCTATACCTTCATTGACGGCGCTGGCACATGGGCCCACTCCGTGTTCTGGGAAGGCAGCAGCGACCCAGTCGAGGACCAGAAGGAGGCCGAGGACGAATGGTGGGCCAGCATGCCCAAGCCCGTGCTGGCCCTGGGGGCCGGCGATGTGCCGCAGGCCCTTGCGCGCATTGCTGCGCACAAGGAGCGGCAGACCGTGGCAACTACCTGTTCGTGGGCTTTCCGATGAACGGCATCAAGCCCTAACTGGCGTTCGAAGGCCACCTGTACCTGCAGTAGGGCGCGGGCCGTGCATAGGGCCGAGGGATGTGTCCGCCCCCTTTTCAGGCCTGCTATCTGCCCTGCGCCAGGAACGCCGCCACCAGCGCGTTGGCATGCCCATGGCCCATGCCGTGGTCGGCCTTGAGCAGGGCGACGTACTCCATGTGCTTGCGCTCGCCCGCCGCGCGCAGCACGTCCATCCAGTGGCTGATGGGCTGGCCGTACTTGGCCTCGATGGAGGGGAAGTACGAGGCGGGGCCTTTGACGGCGGGGGTGGTGCTGGGTGCGGGCATGGGCTGGCTCCTGGGTGGATGATTTATTTTGGAGGGCAAGCGGGACGCCCGTCAGGTGCGTGCGCCCTTCTTCCTGCCGCCTCCTGTGGATACGACGAACGACAATGCGGCAGATCGACAGGCCGCGACAAGTATTTTGGGGATGGACGGCCCAGCTTATCCCATGGACGAAACCGACGGCGGGCCGATTGCAGCCACCATCGACCTGCACAGGCAGGTGTTGGTAGATGGGCTCGGCGGTACCCGTGCGGCTCGTTGTCCTACGGGCGTCAGCGAGTTCAAGAACTAGCTGTAATGGAGGGTTGTCACTGACGATTTGTCCACTGCATCACCCACGGGGAAACCACATGAAAACGCCAAGCCTGCTCTGGTCCGCGCTCATCGGAGCGGTCGCGAGTGCCCGCTCCATGACACCCATGGCCACGCTGTCGGCAGCCAGGCTGCTCGGCCACTCCACGCCCGGCAGACTGGCACTGCTGGACCGCCCCTTGTTCAAGTACGGCGCGCTAGCGATGGGGGCCGGAGAATTGGCCGGTGACAAGATGAAGACGGCCCCCGACAGGACAGTTGCCCTGGGCCTGTTGGCGCGCGTCATGAGCGCCGGAATCGCCGGTGCGGCGCTGGCTCCGCCTGGTCGTGAGCAAGCCGGCGCACTGGTGGCGGTGGCCACCGCGGTGCCTTTGGCATACATCACCCTGGATGCCAGAAAGAGCGCCATGAGACACATCGGTCAAACGCGCAGCGGCCTGATCGAGGACGCGTTGATCGTCGCTGGCGGCATCGCTGTCGTGGCGCTGGCGCTGGGGCAGACGCGCCGCAGGTAATGCCGGGCAACGGCCCGCGGATGCACCGACCATGCTGGCCACGCGGCTGGTGCCATGACCGCGCCGACCCACCGCAGCGCTGGCTGGTACAGCAGGTCGGTGTCGCTGACTTTGCACTCGCTTTTGTCGCGCAGCGCTGTTGCGCGCAGCCCTCTCGAACCGGCCTTGCGGATGCAAATGCCTGCATGGCGGGCATGCCGCGCTGTGCCCAGCCGTGCCCCCGCCCAAGCGCCAAGATCACGTTGCACGGGCTGTAGGACAAGGCCCCAAATTGCAGGGCATGCCGTGGTTGCAAACGTATATTCGGCGCAAGCATCTGAAACCACCGGGCGTTGCCCGCAGGCCTGCACTGCCATTGCCATGTATCGCCACGCCTTGCCATTGCATTGCCCCTGCCTTGCGCCGCCCGCTCCCTGATGCTTTCTTCATTTCACTGTTCCAAACCTTCACCACCCGAGGAAATTCCATGCGTTCCCCCGTCTCCGGCGGCGCCCTTGCCGCACCCGTGTCCACCCACAGCCCACTGCATTCGAACCCATCCAGCACGCGTGGCCATCTGGCGCGGGCCACCGTCACCGCCCGCACCCTTGCCGGCGCGGCCCTGGTAGTGGGCGCGGGCATGGGCGCGCTGCCTGCGTGGGCCGAGGTGTCGCCTGCGCTGGACCGGTTCAGCATCTCTGCCGGCGGCTTTTACGTCAAGCCCGAGTTCGGCACCCGCGTGGGCACGCAGTACGGCACGCTGGACACGGGCGGCAACCTCAAGGCCGGCTCAGCCACGCTGCCGCGCGTATCGGCCGAGCTGTTGCTGTTCGACAGCCAGGGCCTGTCGTTCGACTACTACCGCTACAAGCGCACCTGGTCCGACAGCGCCAACGGCAGCTTCGGCCTGGGTGGCGGCAGCAACGGCCAGGGCCCCACCACCGCCGCGGCCGACGTGCGCCTGCAGACCGAGCTGGAGTTCGCCAAGCTGGCCTACAAGTGGTGGATGGGCTCGGGCAACACCGCCGTGGGCCTGGGCGCCGGCGCCGCGTACTACCGCCTGGGCGTGAACGCCAGCGGCAACGCCCGCGTGGGCAACGAGTCGCGCGGCTTCTCTGCGGATGCGAGCGAAGACGCCATCGCCCCGCTGCTGGAGTTTGGCGTGCGCCACGCCATCACGCCCGACCTGCGCCTGTTCGCCGACGCCTCGGGCGTGTGGAAGAAAAGCGGCAAGGCCCACGGCAGCATCTACAACGCCGCGCTGGGCGTGGAGTGGTTCCCGGTGAAGAACGTGGGGCTGGTGGTCTCGTACGGGGTGACCGACATCGACCTCAAGTACAACGACGACGTGGACGCCCGCCTGCGCGTCAAACTGCCCGGCCCCAGCGTGTTCGTCAAGGCACGGTTCTGACGCGCGCCAGGGCGCCGGCGCACAGGCCGTAAAGCTGCCGGCGACCGGCATGCCTTGGCCCGCCTGGCTTCGTCGTGGCAGGCGCCTGCACGCTGCTTCATGTGACGCTCGCTGAAGCAGGCCCGTATCGTGGCGACAATCGGTCAGACGCTGCCTGCCGTAAGGCCCGAGAGGCCGCTTTTTCCCTAGGCCCATCCACCGTGCGCAGATTCGCCGTTGCTTACTTTTTTCTCGCTGTCGCAGCCCTCTGCCTCAGCGCCTACTGTTTCGTGCAGGTGCCTTTCGACAAACTCAGCACGGAAGTGGCACTGGAAGCCATTGAACGCAATTACATTGACCGCGGGAGTTTCAATGCGCAGGAACTGAAAGAGCTCGATTGGAACCTTCGACGGATTCGAGGCAACTCCAGCGCATACAAGCTTGCGCGCAAACACCTGTGGCAGGCGGGCGTATACGGCTTCGGGGCCTTCGGCCTGTTCAGCGGGCTGATGGGCTTCAGCATGCTGGGGGCGCTCCGAAAGCGGGCGGCAGACCTGTCCGCGGCCAGGCGTGGCGGCGCGGCGTAGCAGCGCTTCACCCGAAGCGATTCACCCCAGCCCCACCGCCCTCTTCAGCTCCACCCCCGTCAACCGCAGCCTCGGCCCACTGAGCAGCTCGCACATGCGCGCACTGAGCGGTGCCTGCCCGCCATGCTGCGCGGCCAGCCGTACCACCGCACCGCAGATGGCGTCGATCTCGGTCACGCGGCCGGCTTCGAGGTCGTCCCACATGGAGGAGCGGGCCGTGGCGTCGATCTGCAGCATGCGCTTGGCCAGGCGGGTGAAGAGCCAGTTGGGCAGGCGCATGACCCGGGGCAGCATGCGCGGTGAGACGGCCGTCACCTGCGCGGGGGCGATGCCGGCACGCTGCATCACGCCCAAGGCCTCGGTCTGCAGGGCGGCGAAGACGTGGCGGCAGTCGCGGTCGAGCAGTTCCTCGCGCAGGGGCAGGTTGGACAGGGCGTTGACCGGGTTGTTCAGGTTGAGCAGCAGCTTGCCCCACTGCACGGCGCGGATGTCCTCAGGCAGCACGGTGGCCAGGCCGGCGGCGTTGAAGACTGCGGCCACGGGCTCGGTGGCGGCGTCGCGCTGCAGCTGGATGGCGCCGGCCGTGGCGCGGTGCACCTGGGCGCCGCGCAGCACCACGTTGTAGGGCACCATGCCGGCCAGGGCCTTGAGGGCCGGGGCCTGTGCCGCGATGCGGGCCACGTTGTCCACGCCGTTTTGCAGCGAGATGACGGGCGTGCCGGGCGCGCAGGCGGCGGCCAACTCGCGCGCAGCGCTGTCGGTGGCGCCGCTTTTCACGCAGAGCAGAATCACAGTGCCCGGGCTCGGCGCGGCCTCGGCCAGCGTGCCAGCCACACGCAGCTGCGCGGCGGGCACGTGGGCACGGTAGCCCTCGAGGTCGGTGACGGTGAGGCCTTCACGCGCCAGGGGCTCCATGGCGTGGGGGCGGCCGACCAAGCAGACGCTTTGCCCCTGCGCCGCGAGGCGCCCTCCGACGTAGCAGCCAATGGCGCCTGCGCCCAGCACGATGAAGTTCATACGATGCAGCCCCCTTGATAGTGGGCGCATTGTGCGGCCTGGATGCCGCCGCCGGTGCTGCCTATGCGACCGGTGCTGCAGTGGCGGCAGGAAACCGCACCACCACCCGCAGCCCGCCCAGCCGGGGCGAGGCATCCAGCGCCACGCTGGCGCCGTGGGCCTGGGCGATGGCCTGCACGATGGCCAGGCCCAGGCCGCTGCCGGGGGCGCTGTCGGCCGTCTCGCGCACGAAGCGCTGCATCACGCGCTCGCGGTGCTCGGGGGGGATGCCGGGGCCGCTGTCTTCCACCACCAGCTCCACCGCCCCGTCGGCAGCGCGCGAGATCTGCAGGTCCACCTGGCCGCCTTCGGGCGTGTACTTCACGGCGTTGTCGAGCAGGTTGCGCACCAGCATGCGCAGGGCCTCGGGGCGGCCGGGGATGGGCGCGGCCTCGGAGTCGAGCAGGCCCATGTCCAAGCCGCGGGCCTGTGCGGCGGCGGCCACGTCGGCCAGGGCGAGCTGGGCCACGGCGCGCAGGTCCACGGCCTCGGTGGGCGTGGGGCCGGCGGCGCTGGCCTCTTGCCGGGCCAGGGTGAGCAACTGCTCCACCAGGCGCGTGGCGCGGTCGATGCCGGCGGACAGGCGCTCCACCGCGACGGCGCGCGCCGCATCATCCTGGCCCGCGCGCTGCAGGCCCTGCAGTTGCAGGCGCAGCGCGGCCAGGGGTGAGCGCAGCTCGTGCGCGGCATCGGCCACGAAGTGCTGCTGCGCGGCGAAGGCGCCCTGCACGCGCTCGAACAGCAGGTTGAGCTCGGTCACCAGGGGCTGCACCTCGTCGGGCAGTGCCTCGTCGCTCACGGGCGAGAGGTCGTCGGCCTGGCGGCGGGCGAGCTGGCGGCGCACGCGCTCCACAGGTGCGAGCGAGCGGCTCACGCCCCACCACACGGCCAGTACCAGCAGCGGCGCCATCACCGCCAGGGGCGCGAGCGTACGCAGCGCCAGGGTGCGCGCCATGCCGCTGCGCACGGCCATGTTCTGAGCCACCTGGATGACCTGGGCGCGCGTCTGCAGCGAAAAAACGCGGTAGGTGCCGCCGCGCGCCTGCACGTTGGTGAAGCCCAGCACCGCGATCTGCGGCAGCGCTGCACCCACGGCCGATTCAAAGATGCGCAGGCCCTCGATGGTCCACACCTGCACGATGAATTCGTGGTTCTCGTCCTCGCCCGACAGGCCCTGGCCCAGGTCTCGCGCATCGGGCGGCAGGCCCGAGCGCAGGGCCAGCGCGGTCTGCTGCATGTGGTAGTCGAACAGCGAGTCGGCCTCGGCCAGCGCGCTGCGGTAGGCCAGCACGCCCTGCACGGCGCCCGCGAGCAGGATGGCGGCGAGCAGAAAGACCAGCAGCTGCGCGCGCAGGGAGTGTGGCAGCAATCTGCGCCAGGGGCTGGATGGCTCCGTCATGCCTTGGGTACCAGGTAGCCGACACCGCGCACGTTCAAGAGGATGTCCGCCCCCAACTTCTTGCGCAGCCCGTGGATATACACCTCCACCGCATTGCTGCTGACCTCGTCGCCCCAGCCGTAGAGCTTGTCTTCGAGCTGCTGGCGCGACAGCACCAGGCCCGGGCGCGCGAGCAGCGGCTCCAGCACCGCCCATTCGCGGCCCGAGAGGACGACGGGCACGCCGTTGACACTGGCCTCGCGCGTGCTGGGGTTGATGCTCACGCCCTTGTGCTCGTACACCGGCTCGGCCCGCCCGGCCGCGCGGCGCAGCAGCGCGCGGATGCGGGCCAGCAGTTCGTCCAGGTCGTAGGGCTTGAGCACGTAGTCATCGGCCCCGGCGTCGAGCCCCTCAATGCGCTGTGCCACGGCGTCGCGCGCGGTGGCCACCAGCACGGGGGTGCGGTCCTTGCGCGTGCGCATGTCGCGCAGCACGGTGATGCCGTCGCGCTTGGGCAGGCCCAGGTCCAGCATCACAAGGTCATAGGCATTGGCGCGCAGGGCCGTGTCGGCGGCGTCGCCATCGCGCACCCAGTCCACGGCATAGTGCTCGGCGCGCAGCAGGTCCTGCACGGCCTCGCCGATCATGGGGTCGTCTTCAACGAGCAGCAGTCGCATGGTGCGGCAAGCATAGCGAAAGAAATGAATGGAAAAGGGCCGCCGAAGCAGCCCCTGGAACCACGGCCTCCAAGCGGACCACAAAGCTCAGCGCAGCGGTCCTGGCTAGGCGCTCCGTCGCAGACAGCACTGAAGGTACGGCAAGACGGAGCAACGACGCCAGGAGAGCTTTTTGGGCCGCTCACCCAAGGCGAACGGGCACGAAGATCTTGTCGCCGTTGCGCTCGATGAGCAAGGCCACCGACTTGCCCGCCTTGGCCATGGCCGCGCGCACCTGATCGATGTCCTTGGCCGGTGCGCCGTTGATGGCCAGCAGCACGTCGCCGGGCTGCACACCGGCGGCGGCGGCCGGTCCACGGGCCTGCTCTATCACCAGGCCCTCCTTCACGCCCACCTCACGGCGCTCATCGGGGTCCAGCGGGCGCAGCGACAGGCCCAGCTGCCCCTTGCCCACGGCCTCGTCGGCCTTGGCCACGGCATTCTTGCCCTTGTCGCTGGCATCGCCCAGGGTGGCGGTCAGCTCCACGGGCTTGCCATGGCGCCACACCGACAGGCGCGCCTTCTGCCCGGGCTGCGCCTGGCCCACCCAGGCCGGCAGGTCGCCCGATGCCACGATGGGCTGGCCGTCCACCTGGCGGATCACGTCGCCCGCCTGCAGGCCGGCCTTGTCGGCCGGGCTGTCCTTGGTGACGCTGGCCACCAGCGCACCCTCGGGCTTGTCGAGCTGGAAGGACTCGGCAAACGCCTGGTTCACCTCCTGCACCGCCACGCCCAGCTTGGCATGGCGCACCTTGCCGGTGGCCACGATCTGTTCCTTGATCTTGTCGGCC
>NZ_JBKDTZ010000316.1:0-11527 GCF_046339755.1 Acidovorax sp.
GCCAGCTCGCACCTGCCGAACCGCCTCCAGTTTGAACTCCCGCGTGTACTGCGCACGCACTTGCTTGTCACTCATTGCTCAACTCCTTGTCGGTATTTTCAACAAGGGTTAAGAACTCCACTTTTCAGGGGCAACCTCAGATCTGCAAACGCGCCTTCTGCAAAGGCCAGCGGTCCAAAGCGCTGGAGCAACGACATGACTTGGGCATTTTCTGAAGAGATCAACAGCCAGCTGGGCGCACTGGAACAGACACGGAAACGCCTTCGCAGGGCTTTCATCATCGCAGTTTCTGCAACCTTGCTTCTCGTGCTCGGTGGCGTTGGGCTGTGGGTCGGTGCTGCTGCCTTCGGCCCAAGCGCATCAATTGCGGAGTTGGACATTCCAGCGACCGTGGCTCGCGCGCTCTCCAATGAAACGTCCGGGAAAAGGTTCGATAGTTTGGCAGGAAATGCTACGTTCGCGCTTACATCTTTCACCGAGACCTTGATGCCAGTGCTCAAGGTCCTGAGCATCTTGGCCCTCCTCGGTGGAATGGGGCTGTCGCTAGTTAACCACGGGTCGGCGGGGACAGCGCCAGTGATCCTCGCCTTCGCGTTTGCCGGAGCGGTCAATTTTGGACCGCCCGTTCTCAAGGCGATATCCAATGAAGAGACTGCGGAGTTTGAATCGCCGGCCCGCCAGATTGAACGCCTCTCAGCGGTCCCGCAGGCGGTAGACGCGAAGCTCCGAGCCGTTAATGTGGTCGACAGCAAGGACAGTCGGTATGTTCTCGCCCAGGCCGCGGTCAGAGGCGGTGTCAGCCCAGTACCCGAGATCGTCGGCGAAGTGGCCAAGGAGCAGGGGGAATCGCCCACCTTATCAGCTGACCGTCAGATCCTTTACGCCTTGGAGATGGCGTCCTTCGGCGAGCCGAGGTCACCACACGCTCGGCGTTACGCAGAGAACGCGGGACGTACCGAAATCCTGATGGTTTTGGCCGCCAAAGTCCTTGTCACTCTCGGAGTCCTGGGCGTATTTGCCAGCCTCGCGTCCTACCTGCTTGGCCGCGACATCACTCGCCGGCTAGGGCGGATTCGAGGCTTTGCTGTGGCAGGCAACAGTTAGCGCTGGAAGATAGCCAGGCCGTCGATAACGAGATTTCCAAAGTGATCTTGCGACCGAGATGCTCGACTGGTAGGTGGACCGCCCCACCGAACTCTCGCTCCCTATCGCCACATGGCGAAGGTTTGCCGCAACACGTGCTGATGGCTTTCGGTGAGCCCCACGTAGAAGTCAGTCCACAGCACGTTGGCGTACCCTGGTGAAAACAGTCGCTGGTCATCATCGAGCGCCACCCAGTTTCTGATCCTGAACTCTCTGACAACGGCGAGGATCTCCCGCTCCCTCGCAGCTGTACCTGACAGCTCTGGGGTCACTCCGATCACACGGGAGGCGATGTCGCTTGCGAAGTGGCGACGGAGCTCCTGGAGGCCCGCGTTCCGCCAGGATGAGGAGATCACCACATCGACCTCCGGGAACTCCCTCAGTACCGCCTCCAAAAGTGGGAGGAGCGCAAGAGTGCCGCTGTTTCCCCGGTGCGCCACTCCATCGAAGTCCAGAAAGACCGCACCGAGCCCCGGGGACCGTTCCAGGAGAGGCGTAAAGGCGGGCATCTCAACCTCACCCTCTGCTACCCCATGATCGCGTCCCGGAGCCCCTAGAAGGCCGAGAAACGCCAGGAGCCTTGTTATCAAGGATGCCTCCATGCCGACAGATCCCATTGCTTCAATCCCTCGTCGAGGCCGCGATTCTGCGGCCCGTGAGCCGGCTCCTTCGGACACTGCGAACCGATGGCCAAAGTGGAAGACTTGGACAAAAGCCCTTGCAATTCTTGATTGTTGAGTTGCATAATTCAATCCGCGACGCACCCCTATGCCGATAGCAATCCACTTATGCCCAGTCAGCAAGTACCACGTCCGCCAAACGATAGAGGGCAGGGCCGCAAGCCGCTCCCAGAGGAGGAACGAACGGTCACGAAATCGTGCCGGCTCACTCCAGCGGAATGGCTTCTGTACCACCAGCTGGGAGGCAACAAGTGGTTGTCGCGTACAGTGCGTGAAGCTGGAAATGCCATGCGCGAAGCTGAAGGTAAAGGCCCAACATGAACATTCTAGAGAGTGCTGCGCACAGGCTCGGAGTCTCGGAGACCCCGGTGCGGGGCTTCTCCAGTGTTCTGGAGGCCAAGAAGGTGACTAAGGCGGCATTGGGTGAGCATGAGGCCGTAGAGCCTCTGCAGCGGCCAATCTCTGGTCTCGAAAACGCGAGCCGCAAATGCAGATAGATATCAGATTGAGAGCAGGACTTTGATCCTTTACGACAACCTCCTTGCAGGCACTCCATTTCGTGGGCTGATCATCCAGGGCTTCTCTGGGCTTTGTGCATACCTCGGCGTTCCACAAGACCATTGGATGGCAGACATGTCCAGCCTGACGTTCGAATGCCACCATGACGTGACGTTCCGTGGCGAGGGCGATGGGGATCTGCGACCAGAGGGCTGGTACTGGTACGGTTGGGACTATCAGCATCTTTCCGACCAAACGAACTTCCCCGCGGACATGCTGGCGCTGATGCCTCCCGAATTCGTGAAGCTGATCCCTAAGGGCAAGAATTGGACAGTTGCCGAGGTTGAACAGGACCTCGTGGATTCGGCTCTGCATCTGCTGGAATCACTGCGCGATGTCGAGAATGCCGCCAATAGCATCGTCAAGAAGTGACCAGCATGTCCTTACTTTCGACACCCCGTCTCCCCTCCGTGTCAAATGACCTTGAGGCCGCACTTCGTGACGCGGTGCGAACCCTTGCCCAGCAGCCGAGGGAAGTACCAGAAGCACCGGAAGGATGGCAAGCGCGGACGCTCCAAGCCTTGGAGGCAGATGACGGGGAAATTATTGCTGCCTGTGCGATGGAGATAGTCCATGCGCACTCCCAGTACCGGGCCACCTTCGACGTGAAGGGATGGCTTTTCGAACTTCGCAACTTGACGATCTGGGCCGACAAGTAGACATTGCACGACAGCCGCGGAGGTCGACCAAGCGAACCTTTCCCTTAGCTACCGGCCTGGATATGCTCGGGATACAACAGCCGGTCCATTCGCTCCGCCAGGCTCCTTTCGCGTGCAGGTTCTTGCACAGTTCCAACGAATGCTGTTGATGCAGGCGTTGAAGGGGCGCCACTGCGACGCAGGATCTCTACCTCCTCGCGAACGCGCTCAAGTTGCTTCTGCAATTCGAGGATCTCCTCGCGACTTTCCAGCGCGCCCTTTGCGATGCCCTCCACGTAGATGTGGTGTGCTCCTACCTCTTCGCGTTCACCTGCGGCTTGGATGAGCTCATCTGCCTCCATGCAGATCCTGCTCCCGAGAGAGCGGATCATCGACCGCGAATCGTCGTTCAGGAAACGTTCCTCTTTCGGCGCAGTGTCGAATCCTGGCTGGTTGCGCATGATGGTGCGGACAGCAAGACTGGCATCATCCGGCTCGCCAACAATAGACTTCGCGTTCATTGTGTCTGCCAGCATTGGCCATATCGCGGCCTCCCACTTCCCGTAGTCAAGCATGCGCCAGCCGTCTTGTGACACGAGGTAGATCTCGGGTGGCACATCCTCGTCAAGGGCTGTGGCCAACGCGAAATGCAATGCGAGCTCTCCCACGGCCACGCCAAAGAAGTAGGCGCCTTCATGTGGTGTGGGGGTAAGGTCTTGAGCGGTGGCCGGAAAGATCTGATGCAGCCCCCAACCGGAGTAGCGCGCCACGTCGAGCGGGACGAAGAGCGGGTAGTACCACTCGCTCATCCCGGTATCGGTGGTGTAGAGCCTTCCTTGAAGGGCCAGGCCTGCTCTGGCAGCTAGCGGATCGCCATGCAGAAGAGAAACCATTGCGGTGGTGGTCTTCCGCAGTTGGGACCATGCGAAGGACTGGAACGCACTGCGCTCCAGACTCACCTGTACCGTCTTCGCATTGCCCATGTTTTTGATGGCATCCTCCAGCTCGCTGAGCCCCAGGTCGCCCTCGATCGCGAACGCTATAGCTCTGATCAAGCCTCCCGCGTCCTTGAAGCTCCTGTTCAACTCGTGCTCCCGCCGCCGCTTAGCCTTTGCCTTCTCGCGCTTGGCCTTTTCCCGCTTTTGGTCGCTGGTTAGTTTGTTCTTTGCCATGGCGCGCTACCTCAAGTTCCAGAAGTGCCAAGGTGGGCGGGCATCGATCCCACGATGACTTTCCGAGAGACATCGTCCCATGTGTAGTAAAGCCTGAGGCAGAAGCGTGGATCGCGAGCGTTTCCCTTCGACAGGTGCTGGTCCAAAAATCGCCTGCGGCCCCTCCATCGAATGAAATACTGATCTCCGTACTCGCCGGCATTGCTTGGCGCCACAGAGCCCCCGTACTCCAAGCCCAGGGC
The DNA here is from genome assembly GCF_046339755.1 of Acidovorax sp. GTDB lineage: Bacteria > Pseudomonadota > Gammaproteobacteria > Burkholderiales > Burkholderiaceae_C > Acidovorax. The sequence goes on from NZ_JBKDTZ010000316.1 coordinate 4,434, forward strand.
GTCGGCCTTTTGCTTGAATGCGAAGCGATCAAGCACCCCTGTTTTGACCTGGGTGTACTCGGTTGCGAGCAATTCGAGGCATTCGTAGAGGAGCTGGTGGTTCTCGTAGGGACTGCGTTTGGTCGCAGCGATTGCCCGCGGAAGGATGGTGATCCGATGCTCGTTCGCGAGAGCCCAACGATCAATCTCCCGAAGACGCCACTCCTTGATGGCTTCCGGATCATGGGTCTCCGGGGCCTCTTGCGCAGCCGAGGGTGCATCCTGCTGGGCAACGGCGGGGCGCTGCGCCTTCGATAGGGACCTGGCGAGCTGGCTCCAGTAGTCAAGATCCGCCTGCAGGTTCGCTATCAGGGCCGCTTCCTCTCGGATCGCAGTGACCCCAGATGGGGAGCTTCCGGCCGCGACGATCTCGACGAACGATGGACAGCGCGCTCCGTTTACGACTTCTCCAAGAATCGGAACGAACACCGTGCGCCAGGCGGCTTCGAGCGATGGAGCCCCGGCCGCGGTCTCAAAGCAGACGCGGCACCCAGCTACAGACTGGCTCCCTGACGTCGGGATGTGGAACAGATCCCAGAGCGAAGTAGTCTCGGTGTCGAGAACCTGGACAGCGAAGAAGCCGCCGGATGGCGCGGTCCACCATTGCACATGCAGTCGATCGCCAACGGCAGAGCCCACGCTATCCGGGGGTGGGGCCGAGATGGAGGCGTCCAAGCCGCGCAGGTGCTCCCAAAGCCGCTCGGCCAGGCCGGGGAGGGGAGGGGCGGTCGGGGAGAGAAAATGCAACGCACTTCGGGGCATGCCTGTATTGTGGCCTGCTTCGGAGGGGGGCAAAGCCCAATTGCCCACCGGAGGCCGGCTCGCGAGCGGCATTCAATGGGCTGGCGTCTTTCGGATGGTTTCCAAAGCGCGGGCGCCGTCGCGACCCACCGCATGGGTCTGCATGCGTCCCAATCTATCCCCAGGCAGTGCCAGTCGATCTGCTTGAAGGCATAGATGTTGAAAACGCTTCGCCCGGTTGGCCTCAGTCACGTGCAGGATCTGGCTTTGCGGGAGACGTTGATCTGTACACCCCGTGAGTTGTGACATAGGTAGGAAAATTGCCGAGTTGAAACCACAGGTAGTTCACCTCGATCTTGAGCTTTTGCAAGGTCTCGGGAAACTGAAGGCGCCGCTCCATTTCGCAAACGACATGCTCACGGTTTGACTTGCCCTGAGGGCCAGAGTCCAAGACAACTTCGAACTCCTCCAGGAATTGCGCTGCTGGGCCGGTCTTAGGGAGTCCTCCGGCCGAGAGAATCTCATTCACAAACGCTGCACGCGCTTGTGGCAAAGGACCACTTCGGGACCGCAGCGTGGTCAACGACAACGTCTCCACTTCTTCCTGACTTCTGATCGCGGTGTGCATGAGAGCGACCTTCCAGCGAAGCTCCTTGAGAGCGGGGCTCGCGTTCGGGACAAGCACCTGCACCCCTGATGATCCGACGTTGCGCCAGGTGCCCGTATCGGGATGGCGTTCACCTGCTGCGAGGGCAACAGGCCGCAAGCTGCGCAAGACATCGGATACGAGCAAATACTGCTCTGCCTCCGCGAAGTCGACGAGCAGCAGAGGAGTTTCGCGCTCATCTGGTAGGCCATCTCCAGGCGGGTCGACGACAGTGAACTCAATCGGGTTCCCGAGAGAGGGGATCTCCAGGAAGCTGCACACTCTGCAATTGATCTCGTGCTCCTCGCCACCCGGAGTTCGCTTGAAGCGGTCGATCGCACAGAGCTGCTGGAGTCCTTTGGAAATTGCGGACTCTTTGTAGCTTCCGGCCCCGCCTTTAGCTTCGAGTGCGTGCCATACATCTTTGGCGCCCTCAACAAGGAAGTCGGGCAGCATCTTGCTGGCCTTATCGCGCCGGACCATGGACTTGGCTAGTGGTCCAGCGTGAATGATCCGTAACGGCTTGTGCCCGAGCCACTCTTGGATTGCGAAGGCTGCGCCGACTTGCCCGAGTGCATAGTGCATGGACGTTTTGTCGGAAGCGTCGAGGAGTCGGTTGAACTTCCTTACTTTGAGCTGGCCACCCGCGACGTCGAACATTCGCAGCATTGTGCGAGCACGGCTCGTCAGAAACCTGGCAAGCTCCCTTCGCTCTGCTGCGGTCATGTATTGCTCTTCGGACCATTCTTCCTTGGGGCCGTAGCCGACCTCCAGGGCCGCTGCGGTGATGGACTCCGCAGTTATGTCAACGTTGTGGAGCGGGGTGCCATCAAGACGCACCTTTGTCTCTTTGAGGTCCGAAAACGAAACGAGCGCCTTTTGAGTGTCTGGCGGCGGCAAGAAGAAGGTGAATTTCGTTGGCATGGAGGGTGGTTACAACTTGGCCGACGCGAAGCGGGAGCACCCGAAGTTAGGCCGCGCCCCACGATGCTCGCAACCTTGTACTTGGTGGCAAGCGCCATCAGTTCATGGCGTCAGTTCGCAGCCTCATAGTCTGGGTCAGGCTCTGCGGGAGCTGGAATGCGATGCGCCGCTTCAATCTGGCGAAGTAGAGCGACGCCCCGGGCGAATGCTTCTTCGGTCGCATCATCGAAGGCCGATTCGAACCAGATCGGGTTGAAGGCCGCTATCGACAGGCCGCGACATGGCCTCGCCTCCAGGCCCATCTCGTAGCCTTTGCGAAACCAGTGCCGGTGAAGAGCGGCAGACTGATTCGACGATGCGAAAGCGAACCGCTCCGCTTCCTCGACGCTGGCAGAGTTTGAATCGATCGCTGGACACGGAATAGAGGCGGCATCTTGGCTGACCAGGTCTACCAGGCGCCGGCGGACCGTGCCCCAGGGCTCATGGTTGGAACCGGCGCCGGTGTCTCTCCCATCAAGGACAGCCAACACAGCTGCACACATCTGATGAGCTGCCGCATCGTAGGCAACCAGCTCGGCTTCTGTCGCCGCCTCGATATCGAAGCCCCCGCCCGCGTGTTTCGCGTCGACGACGTCGGCGGAAACAACTGTAGACCGAGTAAGCATCGGCTCCAGCAACGCAGCTATGCGCTGCGCACCGTCCGCGATCCCCTCGCCCGGGGCGAGCTGAGCGGCAGACCAAAGCTCGTGAGCTACCGCATGCACATCCACTTGCGTGGGATGGACAGAGCCAGCCAGAGAGGCCCTGTACGCATCCGGCCTGGCGCCCTCGGCTAACGCTCCGGGGCCGACACTGGCCGTCCGAGCAGCGGGCTCCACGGGGATCGCAGCGTGTCCAGATGGGGAAGGATGAGGCTGGGGGAGGGATGAGGCTGGTGAAATGGTCATGGACGCATGCTCGCCGACGAAGTTGCGGCGTTCTGATCAGTTGGCTACAAGAGATCTCCGATGGGACCTTGAAGTGCTACGTGCACCTTTCAAGAGCGGGGTCGTTCGGGTCGACGCCATTTGCCACAGCTCAACGATCTGCGAGCGTTTCCTTGTTCCATCACCCATTGAAACTCCTAGTTGGTCCATGCCGGAAAACTCTCCATAGGGGCGCCAGCAAGGATAGCGAAAATGCCAGGGTGCAGCGCCTGAGCCTCCAGAACACTTCTGGCCTCGTATTGCTGCTGGCCCTCGGGAAGAAAGCACCCGTGCGGAACTCTGTCCTCCGTGCCGAGCCACATCCGTGCGCGCAAGTCGCAGACGCGCCCGTCGAGGAGTTCGATCCACCAGTGCAGGTCAATCGATCCGGCGCCATTGACCGTTAGGGACCCAACGACGACATGATGAGGAATTTCATCCCTTGCCAGCAGAGTTGAAAGCACCCTGGTCATGCCATCGCACTCAAGCGGCAGGGGGTCGAGACGACTCAGCAGCAGTGGAAGGTGCTCCCCAGTGTGGCCTCCGCCGAGTCCATGATGGCCAGGTTGCTCCTTCAAGTTCATGGCATTCATGCGGATGGGTCCTTCATTGGTGCTTGCTGCAGGGCGGGATCAGAATCGTAAATGCTCTTCCGCTCGATGTGCCGCCCCTTTTCCACGCACGACTTGCAGTAGTCCAGGGCTCCGTAGCTGCGCCACCCGTAGTCCGTCATCTGCTTACGATACTCGGAGCGTGTGAGGTTCGGAATCCCCGCGCTTGAAGTGGAGTCCGGTGTGTCGCAGCCGTCGCAGGAAATCTGCAGCCAACACTCAATCATTCTGTAGGCCCTTTGGGACGGTGTGGGCTGAGCCGTGCTCTGTAGGTCCGAAGTGCAGCCATCGCGTTCTCCGGAACGCTTCGGACCGCTGCCTCCACCTCATGGTTGTAGGCCATAAGGGCGTACACCTCGGCGAGTGCGCGCACCTCTGGTCCGAGCGTCACCCCATCAGGGCTTGGGCGTTGCGCACGCCAGTAGTTGATCGCGTTTTCAAGTTCGACGATGCCGATCCTCTCGTTCATGCGTGCTCCGATTCTTGTGCGGCGGGTTGTGGGAACGCTGCATCCAGCTTTTGCAGTCGGGCGCGAAGTTCGGGAAGCTTCGCCAGCGCCTCCTGTCTGCTGGCGGGGGACGACACGTTTGCAAGCCAGTGCTCGTAGGTGCTGATCGACGATCTCAGGGTGGTGCGGTATGCCCCTTCATAAAGCGCATGCAGAGCGCTTGCGAGAGCCTGCTCCTCGCTCATCCAGGGCGCAGTGCAGGTCATGCCGTCCACCGCGCCGTACCAGATACCGTCCTTGAAGACCACGCCTCTCCCGTTGGGGTGGCGCCATCCGGTCAGCACGAATCCACCGCTCTCGATCCGCATCTCCTCTCCGAATGCTGCCGAGGGAACAACACGGCGCTGCAGGCTGTCCGCCGGCACCCACTTCAAGCGGCTTTCCCACCGAGCTGGGCGGGTGTAGGGCGCCTTGAAGCGGACTTCGATCTGCACACGCTTGGCGCCAAGCTTGCGCACCACTGCCTGCGCAACGGGTCCGAACATCCATTGGTGGCGTGGGATGTTTGTCCACTGCACGCGGTCGCCTGGCTTGAGGTCTTTGCCGGTCGCCGAGCTCAAAGTATCAGCGCACTGCTTTTGCATTGCGACCCCCTTGTGAAGGAATGATGTTGTCGGCGCGGGTGGCCTCTTCGGCTCGGCGAACGGTGTCCACACCCTTCGTTCCGCAGCCCGGGTCATCGGCGTAATCAAACCCTTCCTTGAGCGTCACGATGATGGAGCTGCCATCCTCTCGCTCGTCGTCGACTGCAAGCACATGCGGTCGAGCCCGAATCAGGTCAAGTGTCTTGCTCATGGCTGCAATGCTGCGTCAACTGCAGCGAGTTTGGTGACCATTTTGGATTTGGCCTGTATAGCGGCGGCAATGAACGAGCCCGCCTTCTTTGCGTGCGCCTTTTCTATGCCTGCGGCGACGCTGTCCGCAGACCAATTGGACGATGACGCCGAGTTGCTGACAGGCATGTTGCGCCGCGAGGTAATCGGGCGAAGTCGTGCGTGCTCGCCGTCCATCAGCGGGGCGATGAACGAAGGCAGTTCGTTCAGTTCGGGACGATCAAACCACACGTAGTAGCTGAATCCCGCCCTCCCGGCCTGGGCTGCTCGCACACATGCTGGCTGATAGCAAGCTGGGCCCAAGGACCGCGCGCGTTCAGCTGGGCTCATGCTCAGCCGAGCATGGAAAGTCGATACCGGCATGGCCATCACTCGGATAGCTGGGCGCGGGATCACGTTCATCACATCCAGGGCATCGATCTTCTCCAGGCGACCGCCCGGACTTGCCACTACAAGGCGACCGTCGCTGTCCAGGTGCTGGAAAAACCAGTACGGACATTCGAAGCGGCCCTTGCTGGGATTGATGAACGCATCGCGCATTGCTGGCGCGTTGGCTACATCGATCATGGTGAGCGGCTGAAGGTCAAGCAACGAGTTGAGCATTGGTTTTGTTTGAAAGCAGCACGCAGCGAGGTGATAAAAATGTGTATGGACTATAGTCTATACATAAATAGGTAGTTTCATGCCGAAATGCGGCAATTTATGATCTTTTTCGTAGTTGTTTGATATAGACTAGATGCCATACTTTATGGTTTTCTTGAGGGTATGTCCATGCCAACTCCGATTCGCGAAGCCGCTGCCCTGCAGACCAATGAAGTGCTTGTCGAGCCTTCTCGGATGGACGAATTCCGCAAGCGCCTGGACAAGCTCAACAAAAAGGCCATCGCCTTCGGCCTCGACCGTATCGAGGTGCTCTCCAATGAGCCAGCCTTGTACGAGGTCCGAACTGAGGACGTCGGCCGCGACGGTGCGGTGCTCAACTACCTCGTGCCCCTTCGGGCTGGGGTCACGCCGCGTGATGTGGTGAAGCTGCAGCGCTTGAACTTGCGCTACCCAGTAGTCAAGCTGGGCAGCTGGCAGGTGGTCGGCAAACTGGAGGCCCTCGAAGGCGGAAATCTGATTTTCCAGGTCACGCAAGACGCCCAAGATGGAAGCGAGCTCAGCGCGAGGCGCACAGGGCAGATCGTCTGCGAGCATTGCCGCTTGCGCAGAAAACGCAACCAGAGCTTCTTGCTGCGCGAATCAGCGACGGACAACTACATCCAGGTGGGAAAGAGCTGCCTGAAGGACTTCACTGGCGTGGATCCTGGCGTGGCCCTGTTTCTCGCGGAAACAGCCTGGTTGCTGAGCTGGGCGGATTCGGAGGTGGACGAGAACGCGGGTTCTTGGCGTAGCAATCAAGTGGCCACCATCGAATTTCTCGCGGATGCCAGCTTTATCTCAGCAAGGTACGGCTTTGTCTCGGCCAAGATGGCGCGGGAGGACGTTTCCGGCCGCCTGGAGGCTACTTACGCCGTTGCAGCGTTCGGTCTGCAGGACATCTTGGACAAGGATCTGGATGTCAGAAAGGCCTACTGGGCAGAGCGCGCGGGTCATCTGGCAAAGGCGACCGCTGCCAAACAGTGGGCTGTCGACTTGCCCCCAGCCACCACATTCAACCAGAACCTGGCGCTGCTCTTGCGGAGCGACTACATCGAGCGAGAACCCCGCTACCTCGCGCTCGCCTGCTCGGCAGTTTCGGTTTTAACTAGTAGCCAGGATCTCGACAGAGCTATGGCCTACCCAAGCCACCACATTGCGTCCCCAGGCGAGAAACTTGAGCTGGAA
>NZ_JBKDTZ010000317.1:0-37491 GCF_046339755.1 Acidovorax sp.
GGTAGTGCACGATGTACTTGGTCTTGTTGCAGGGCCAGGACACATCCTGCTCGCCAGCGGCCAGGGGCGCGCCCACGGTGTGCACGCAGGGCACGAACTCGCCGTCCACGCCGAGCACGTCGTACACGGCCTTGCCCATGCGGGTCATGATCTTCATGTTGACGGCCACGTAGGGGCTGTCGGACAGCTCGATGCCGATGTGGGCGATGGGCGAACCCAGCGGGCCCATGCTGAAGGGCACCACGTACATGGTGCGGCCCTTCATGCAGCCGTCGAACAGGGGCTGCAGCGTGGCGCGCATCTCGGCCGGGGCCATCCAGTTGTTGGTCGGGCCGGCGTCTTCCTTGGCGGCCGAGCAGATGTAGGTGCGGTCTTCCACGCGCGCCACGTCCGACGGGTCGGACCATGCCAGGTAGCTGCCGGGGCGCTTGGCGGGGTTGAGCTTCTTGAAGGTGCCGGCGTCGACCAGCTGCTGGCACAGGCGCTCGTACTCTTCCTGGCTGCCATCGCACCAATAGATGCTGTCGGGCTTGCACAGGGCGGCCATGTCGGCCACCCAGGCGAGCAGCCGGGCATTCTTGACGTGCGAGGGGGCGTTGAGGTTCAGGCCCTGCATGGTGGGTGCGTTCATCGGGAGCTTCCTAAGTTGAAAAACAGTCTTTTCAAAGGAAGCGTCCCGAGGCGGACGGCCTGGCGCAGGTGCGGATGCTGAGCGCTGCCTTTGAAAAAACGGCTTTCTGGCTCAGTCGGCGGGCGGGAGGCGCGGGTCGTCCCCACGGGGTGGAGGACGGTTTCCACGGATTCCGCGGGTCGGCGGGGATGTCGATTTTATGAATCTGCCGCCAAAAAGTCTGTCAGAAAGGTCCTAAAACCATGCAAAAATTGCATGGGGTTATGCTGTTGTGGAGTCGTTTCTCAGGCCGCCTGCGCCGTGATCCAACGCTCGTAGCCGGCCTTGCGCAGTGCGCAGGCGGGGCAAGTGCCGCAGCCGTAGCCCCAGGCGTGGCGCTCTCCGCGCACGCCGTGGTAGCAGGTGTGAGACTCCTCCAGCACCACGTCCACCAGCGCCTGGCCGCCCAGGTCTTTCGCCAGTTGCCAGGTGTCGGCCTTGTCCAGCCACATCAGCGGCGTCTCGAAGGTGAAGCGCTGGCCCATGCCCAGCGACACCGCGACCTGCAAGGCCTTCAAGGTGTCGTCGCGGCAGTCGGGGTAGCCCGAGAAATCGGTCTCGCACATGCCTCCCACCAGGGTGTGCAGGCCGCGCCGGTATCCCACGGCGGCGGCCAGGTTGAAGAACAGCAGGTTGCGCCCCGGCACGAAGGTGTTGGGCAGGCCTGCGGCGGTCATTGCAATCTCGGTCTCGCTGGTCAGTGCGGTGTCGCTGATGCGGCCCAGCACGGCCAGGTCCAGCATGTGGTCTTCGCCCAGGCGGCCGGCCCACTGCGCAAAGCGTTCGCGCACCACCGCCAGCACGGTCTGGCGGGCGGTGAGCTCGATGTGGTGGCGCTGGCCATAGTCGAAGCCGACGGTCTCGACATGGGCGAAGTGCGTGAGCGCCCATGCCAGGCAGGTGGTGGAATCCTGTCCACCGGAGAAAAGAACCAATGCGCTTCCGGGTCTCATGGGGAACTCCTGGCGGTCGATGATGAAAAAATAGGCAAAAAAAAGCCCCGCTGCGCGGGGCTTGCCATGGGGCGTGTGGGGCGCTCCGTAGCGTTCATACGGATTTGCCTTTAACCGTCTAGCTTCGTTGGTTCGCCTTGCCGTGCTACAGCACTGTCTGCGGCTTCCCGCCTAGCTATAAGACTAAATGCAAGTCCGTTCAGGCCATGTTCACGGCGATGAACGCCAGCAAAAACATCATGATGCCGCCCACGACGGGCAGCACGATGGGCATCAGCGGAACCACGTTTTCCACGGCGTCGGCCGGATGTTCTTCGGTAGCGTGCGGGGTGTTGTGGTCGGACATGGCAGGGCTCCAGGTGCTTAAAACTTACCCAATTCTAGCCGGTGTACGGGGATGTGCCCAAGCCGGTCAGATCAACACGGCTTCCATGCCACCGTCGTGCAGGTGTTCCAGCACCTCGTCGATGTGGGCCTTGCCGCGCGTCTGCAGCACCAGTTCGATCTCCACGTTCTGCGCAGCCAGCATGGTGAAGGCGCGCTGGTGGTGCACCTCCTCGATGTTGGCGCCCGTGTCGGCCACCATGGCCGTGATGCGTGCCAGCACGCCGGGGATGTCGCGCGCGCTGACCTTGACGCGTGCCAGCCGGCCCGAGCGCACCATGCCGCGCTCGATGATGGCCGCCAGCAGTAGCGGGTCGATGTTGCCGCCGCACAGCACCAGCCCCACCTTCTTGCCCTTGAAGCGCTCGGGGTAGCGCACCAATGCCGCCAGGCCTGCGGCGCCTGCGCCCTCGACCAGGGTCTTTTCGATTTCCAGCAGCATCAGCACGGCCTGTTCGATGTCGCCCTCGTCCACCAGCACCAGGTCGTCCACCAGGCGCCGGATGATCTCCTGCGTGATCTTGCCGGGCGTGCCCACGGCAATGCCTTCGGCGATGGTTGAGGTGCCTTGCGGGTGCTGCGTGCCCTGGATGGCGTTGACCATGGCCGGGAAGCGCGAGGTCTGCACGCCCACGATCTCGATGTCCGGGCGGATCGCCTTGGCCGCCGTGGCCACGCCCGAGATCAGGCCGCCGCCGCCGACCGCGATCACCAGCGTGTCGAGGTCGGGCACGGCAGCCAGCATCTCCAGCCCCAGCGTGCCCTGGCCGGCGGCCACGGCTTCGTCGTCATAAGGGTGCACAAAGGTCAGGCTGCGCTCACCTGACAGGTGGTAGGCATGTGCCCGCGCTTCTTCGAGCGTGTCGCCATGCAGCACCACCTCGGCACCGAAGCCGCGCGTGCGCTGCACCTTCACACCGGGCGTGAAGCGCGGCATCACGATCACCGCGCGCAGGCCCAGGCGCTGCGCATGGTAGGCCACGCCCTGGGCATGGTTGCCGGCGCTCATGGCGATCACGCCGCGCGCCTGCTCCTCTGCGCTCAGCTGCCCCAGCGGGTTGCAGGCGCCGCGCTCCTGGAAGGAGGCGGTGAACTGCAGGTTCTCGAACTTGAGGAATACCTGTGCGCCCACGATCTGTGAGAGCGTCTTGGACTCGACGCAGGGCGTGTCGAGCACATGGCCCTGGACGCGGGCAGCGGCGGCTTGGATGTCTTCTAGGTTCAGCATGGGTGGGATTGTGGCGCAGCGCCGCCGGGATGGCGATGGCCTCAGCCCACGGGAATGAGGCGCCCGGGAGGACAGGCGGCCAAAGTGCCCGAGCGCAGCCACTGCAGCGGTATCTGCCACAGGCTGTGCTCGAAGCGGCTGTGGAAGAACGCGAAGTGGCCGATGCCCGCCAATCCAAGCTCTCCGGGCTCCACATGCAGGTGGGTCGTGGCACTGCCGCGGAAGTAGCGCAGCAGGCGCTGCGTGGCCGGGATGGTGCCGAACTCGTCGTCGGCCACGCTCAGCGCCAGCAGCGGGGCCGTGAGCGACGCAAAGCGGGCCACCAGGGCGTCGCGCTCATCCGGGTCCAGCCGCTGCGAGCCTGCGCCATCGAAGCCGTCTTCGAAGCGCGGGTGCCGCGCCGTCCAGTCGCGCACCACGCCGCGCGGCGTGTCCTCCAGCCAGCCCAGGCGCTTGCCGGGAAAGTAGCCGAGCAGGGCGGTCAGCAGTGGCATCGCCACATGCCATTTCCACAGCAGGGCGCTGCGCCGGCCGGGCGCATAGTCGCGCCAGTGGGCGTACTGCGCGCCCATGGTGAACACGCGTGCGATGGTGTGGTTCGACGGCGCCAGGCCCACGAGCACGCCGCCCACGCTGTGCGCCACCACCTGCACCGGTTGGCCCGGGAAGTGCGCAGCCGCATGCTGCAGCAGGGCCTCGAAATCGCGCTGCCCACAGTCCAGCCAGCCGGCCTGAAAGCCACGCAGCGATGCCGGGCGCGACCCGCCGATGCCGCGGTAGTCGTAAGTCAGCACGTCGAAGCCCTGGCCATGCAGGAAGGCCGCGAAGCGGCTGTAGTAGTCGCTGCGCACCGACGTGGCCGGGTTGATGATGACCACCGGCCGCAGGGTGCTGCCTTCGGCGCGCGGGTGCCGCCAGGCCAGGCCGTGCAGCACCTGGCCATCCGGTGCCACCATGCGCTGCGGATCGGGAGTCGTGCCATTCATCCCTGCATTGTCTGCGTCCTGGCGGGTGCCTGCAGCGGGGCGCCCTGCGCCCCTTGGTAACCCTCTGCATCACAGAGTGTTACCGGCGCTGCCGGATGCGCGGTGTACCGTTGCAGGTTTACGGAGGTGCCCGCCATCGCCCGTCTGCTGCCAGCCTTCCTTGTTGCACTGACCCTGTCTGCGACCCCTGTGCATGCCCAGGGCACCCCGTCGCCGCGAACTGCCTGGCCCGAGCTGCTGCAGGCCGAGCTGATCCGGGTGGCGGCGCAGAACACCGCCGGCATCGGCGTCTATGTGCGCGACCTGGAGACCGGGATTGCCGTGTCGCACCGGGGCATGGAGCGCTGGTACCTGGCCTCCACCGTCAAGGTGCCGGTGGCGCTGGCGGTGCTGCAGGCCGTGGAGCGCGGCGACTTCGCGCTGGAGACGAAGCTGCGCGTGCGCGCATCGGACTATGTGGACGGCGCGGGCCAGACCAATTCGAAGGCCGTGGGCACGGCGCTGAGCGTGCGCTACCTGCTCGAGCAGATGGTCATCTACAGCGACAACACCGCCAGCGACATGCTGATCGGCCTGGTGGGGATCCGCGCCGTGAATGCGCTGGTGCAGCAGTTCGTGCCCCAGGGTTTCGAGCGCATCACCAGCCTGGCCGACGTGCGCCGCCATGCCTATGGCTACCTCACGCCGCAGGCCTCGCACCTGTCGGGCCATGACTTCCTGGTGATCAAGCGCCAGCGCAGCGATTCGGACCGGGTGCAGGTGCTGTCGCGCCTGCTGCACGTGCCCCCCCATGCCTTCCTGCTGCCCAGTGTGGGCGACGCCTTCGAGGCCTACTACGCCAGCGGCCTGAACTCGGGCCGGCTCGACGCCTATGCCGACCTGCTGGAGTTGCTGGTCAACGGCAAGATCGTGAACGCCGAGCACACGCGCTACCTGCTGGAGGTCATGGAGCGGGTGCAGACGGGCGTGCACCGCGTGCAGGCTGGTTTGCCCAAGGCGGCGCGTTTTGCGCACAAGACCGGCACGCAAAGGGCGCGCACGTGCGACTCCGGATTGGTCACTGTCCCACGTCTGGGCCGTGATCGGCGGATTATCGTGGTGGCCTGCACGCGTGGAGAGCTGTCCAGCACGCGTTCAGACCGTGCCCTGCGCGATGTGGGGGCGGCCCTGTGCCAGTCTGGCCTGCTGACCGACGGACGAACCCATGACCCAGAGTGTCCTCCCGTGGCGCGCGTGGTGCACCGCGCTGATCCTGACGAGCGCTAGCCTGGCCGCGCAAGGCGCGGCGTGGAGCGATGCGCTGCGCCAGCAGATCGAACGCATCGACGCTGCCACACCGGGCCAGCTCGGCGTCTACGTCAAGCGGCTGGACGACGGCGAGGTGCTGTCCTACCAGGCCGACCGGCCCTGGTACCTGGGTTCCTCGGCCAAGCTGCCCGTGGCGATTGCCGTGCTGCGAGAGGTCGAGCAGGGCCGCGTCAGCCTGGCGCAGCAGGTCACGCTGCAGGACACGGACAAGATCGACGGCTCGGGCAACGTGGTCTGGAACAAGGCCGGCACCCGCTACCGGGTGGACGCACTGCTCAAGCGCATGCTGATGGAAAGCGACAACACGGCCGCCAACATGCTGATGCGCAGCATCGGCGACGAGGCGCTCAACCGCCATGCGCGCGAGCTGCTGGGCAGCAAGGGCTTTCAGCGCATCACCAGCTTCGCGCAGGTGCGCTACGACGTGTATGCCGAGCTGCATCCCGACGCCCTCACCATGAGCAACATGGACCTGGTGCGCCTGGCGGCTGCGCCCATGGGGCCGCAGCGCGTGGACGCGCTGGCCCGCACGATCGAGGTGGACAAGGCGGATTTCCGCGTGAAGACCATGGACGAGGCCTACGAGCGTTATTACGCGCGCGGCCTGAACTCCGCGCCGCTCACGTCCTATGGCGGCATGCTGGAGAAGCTGGTCACCGGCAAGCTGGTGTCGCCCGCGCACCAGCAGCGCCTGTTCACCGACCTGAAATACGCCACCTACGATGCCTACCGGCTCGAAGCCGGCCTGCCGCGAAGCGAGCGCTTCATCCACAAGACGGGCACCCAGCTGCACCGGGCCTGCCACATGGGCGTGGTCAACCCGCAGGACGGCGGGCGTGCCGCCATCGTGGTGGCCACCTGCGCCGAAGGCCTGGACGAACATGGCGAGGCCGGCAAGGCCTTCGAGCAGATCGGCCGGGCCATCACGGCGACCCTGCTGCCGGGCAAGAAGCCTGGTCGCTGAAAGCGCCGGTTACTGCGCGCAGACGCGCAGCACCTCGGCGCCATAGGCCTCAAGCTTCTTGGCGCCCATGCCGCTGATGCCCTGCAGGTCCTCGGTCGTGGCGGGGTTGCGCTCGGCGATGGCGGCCAGCGTGGCGTCGTGGAAGATCACGTAGGCCGGCAGGTTGTGCTCCTTGGCCACCTCGGCGCGCCAGGCCTTGAGGTTGATGAAGCGCACCTGCGCATCGGGCCCCAGGTTGGCGGCGGCCGCCGGTGGCGCGCTGCCCTTGCGCGTGCGCTTGGCCGGCGCGGACGACACCGATTCGCGCAGCTGCACCGGCACCTCGCCCTTGAGCACGGCGCGCGAGCCCTCGGTGAGGCACAGGGTGTCGAAGCTGTGGCCGCTGTCGAGCATGACCTTTTGCAACCCCACGGCGCCGGTGGCGATCAGCTGGCGCAAAACTCCGCGCAGCTGGGGCTCGGTCAGGTCGGCCCCGATGCCGAAGGTGGAGATCTTTTCGTGCCCGAACTGCGCCACCTTTTCGGTCTTCTTGCCGCGCAGGATGTCCATGATGTGGCCTGCACCGAAGCCGATGCGGCTGACCTGCTGCACGCGGTAGATGGTGGACAGCAGTTTGCGCGCCGCGTCGGTCGCGTCCCAGAGTGCAGGCGGGGTCAGGCAGTTGTCGCAGTTGCCGCAGGGCGTGGATTTTTCGCCGAAGTACGCCAGCAGGCGCACGCGGCGGCAGTCGGTGGCCTCGGCCAGCGCCAGCAGCGCGTCGAGCTTGCCGCGAAGCGCCTGCTTGAACTCCTCGCCCGCGGGGCTTTCGTCGATCATGCGGCGCTGGTTGACCACATCGGCCAGGCCGTAGGCCATCCAGGCGTCGGCGTTCAGCCCGTCGCGGCCGGCGCGGCCGGTCTCCTGGTAGTAGCCCTCGATGTTCTTGGGCATGTCCACGTGCGCGACGAAGCGCACGTCGGGCTTGTCGATGCCCATGCCGAAGGCGATGGTGGCCACCATCACGATGCCCTCCTCGCGCAGGAAGCGGTCCTGGTTCTTCTGGCGCACCTTGGTATCGAGGCCCGCGTGGTAGGGCAGGGCGGTCAGGCCGGCATCGCTCAGCGTGGCGGCCAGTTCCTCCACGCGCTTGCGCGACTGGCAGTACACCACGCCGGCCTCGCCCGCATGCTCGCGCTCGATGAAGCGCAAGAGCTGCGTGGTGGCGTCCTTCTTCTCGACGATGGTGTAGCGGATGTTGGGCCGGTCGAAGCTGCTGATGAACAGCCGCGCGTCCTCGAGCTGCAGGCGTTCGATGATGTCGGCACGCGTGAGGTCGTCCGCCGTGGCGGTGAGCGCGATGCGCGGCACGCCGGCATAGCGCTCGTGCAGCACCGTGAGGGCACGGTACTCGGGCCGGAAGTCGTGGCCCCACTGGCTCACGCAATGCGCCTCGTCGATGGCGAAGAGCGACAGGTGCCCTTCGTTGTACAGGCTGTCGAGCAGGCCCAGGAAGCGCGGCGTGTTCAGCCGCTCCGGTGCCGCATACAGCAGCGTGATGGAGCCGGTCTGCAGGCGGAATTCCACGTCCTGCGCCTCGTCGAAGCTCAGCGTGGAATTCAGGAAGGCAGCGTCCACCCCGGCCTCGTGCAGGGCGCCCACCTGGTCGTGCATCAGCGCGATCAGCGGCGAGATGACGATGGTCACCCCGCGCCCCTGGCGCTGGCGCACGATGGCCGGCACCTGGTAGCACAGCGACTTGCCGCCGCCCGTGGGCATGAGCACCAGCGCATCGCTGCCGCCGATCACATGCTCGACGATGTCCTGCTGCGGGCCCCGGAACTGCTCGTAGCCGAAGACGTCGTGCAGTACGGTGTGGGCGGGTGACGGACTCAATGACTCTCCTTTTGATAGCTGCCGCAGCGCATGGCAAAAGGGCGGCAGCCTGGTCGGGTGGGTGTTCAACAGCGCCGGCGCGCGCATCTGCGGCAGCGGGCAAAGGCGCCTATTGTGCGCTGTGCAGGCCTCCGGTTCCGGTCAACCCGGTGCCGCAGTCAACGATTCGCAATGCGAATGGATCGGTCCGATTATCCAATTGGACGCAAATGGCTGCCACGGCCAAGATGCGGCCCAGCCCCGGCACAAGGGGTGTCGATACACCGAAACAGGAGACAAGGACATGAAGCACATCCTCAGTGCCGCGCTCACGGCCTGCGCCGTGGCAGCGGCCAGCCAGCCGGCTTGGGCGCAGCAGCCGCCGTACCCCAGCGCGCCGATCACCATGGTGGTGCCGTTCGCGGCCGGCAGCGGCACCGATTCCGTGGCCCGCACCGTGAGCCAGAAGCTGGCCGAACGCCTCAGGCAACCCGTGCTGGTGGACAACAAGCCCGGCGCCAACGCCCAGGTGGCCGCACAGATCGCCGCCAAGGCCAGGCCCGATGGCTACACGCTGTTCATGACCACGAACACCTCGCACTCGGCCAACCCGGCGCTCTACACCGCCCTGAAGTACGACCCCATCAAGGACTTCACCCCCGTGGCGCGCGTGGGCGAACTGCCGTTCGCGCTGGCCGTGCACCCCTCGGTACCTGCCAAGACCATGGGTGAGCTGATCGCCTACGCCCGCGCCAACCCCGGCAAGCTCAGCTATGCCACGCCCAACAGCACCTCGCTGGTGGCGATGGAAAGCATCAAGCACATCGCCGGCATCGACCTGCTGAGCGTGCCCTACAAATCGAGCCCGCAGGCCATGACGGACCTGGTGGGCGGGCAGGTGCAGGTCTACGTGGCCGACCTGGGTTCGGGCATGGCCATGCTCAAGAGCGACAAGGTGCGCACCCTGGGCATCACCACGGCCCAGCCCTCGCCGCTGCTGCCGGGCGTGCCGCCCATCGGCCAGACGGCCAAGGGGTTCGACCTGACCTCCTGGAACGGCATCTTCGGCCCGGCCGGCATGCCGCCCGCCGTGGTGAACCGCCTGAATACCGAGCTGCAGGCCGTGCTGGCCGACAAGGACACGCAGGACAAGCTGGCGCTGATCGGCTTCCAGGTCTGGCCGAGCAAGACGCCCGAAGAGTTCGCCACCTACGTGGCCGACCAGCTGACCCACTGGCGCACGCTGATCCGCCAGGCGGGCATTAAGCCCGAATGACCTACCGCGAAGAAAGCATTTCCATGCAGGACACCAGGCCCCAAGCGACGGCAGGCCCGCTCGCCGGCGTGCGCGTGCTCGACCTCACCAGCGTCATCATGGGCCCGTTCGCCACGCAGATCCTGGCGCAACTGGGTGCCGAGGTCATCAAGGTGGAGACGCCCGAGGGCGACAACATGCGCCACGTGGGACCCATGGCCAACCCGGGCATGGGCCATATCTTCCTGCACGCCAACGGCGGCAAGCGCAGCATCGTGCTCGACCTCAAGCACCCCGCGGGGCGTGAGGCCGCGCTGCGCCTGGCCGAGGGTTGCGACGTGTTGATCAGCAACGTGCGGCCCCAGGCACTGGCGCGGCTGGGGCTCGACGCCGCCGCGGTGGCCGCGCGCAACCCGCGGCTCATCCACGTGAGCTGCTGCGGCTTCGACCAAGAGGGGCCCGACGCCGCCCGGCCGGCCTACGACGACCTGATCCAGGGCGCCACGGGCATCCCCTGGCTCATGCAGCAGTACGGCGCGCCCGAGCCCGCCTATGCGCCGACCACCCTGTCGGACCGCGTGACCGGGCTGCATGCGGTGTATGCCGTGACGGCTGCGCTCTATGCGCGCGAGAAGACCGGCGAGGGCCAGGCCATCGTGGTGCCGATGTTCGAGGCCATGGCCCAGTTCATCCTGGGCGACCACATGGCGGGGCTCAGCTTCGATCCGCCGCAGGGCGACGCCGGCTATGCGCGGCTGCTCACCGCCCACCGCAAGCCCTACGCCACGGCCGATGGCATGCTCTGCGTGCTGATCTACAACGATAAGCACTGGCGCAGCTTCTTCGCCGCCATCGGCGAGGCCGAGGGCCTGGGCCGTGACCCGCGCTTTGCCAGCCATGGCGCGCGTGCTGCGCACATCGATGCCGTGTATGCCGAGGTGGCGCGCATCCTGCGCGGCCGCAGCACCGCCGAGTGGCGCGCCCTGCTCGACGCGGCCGACGTGCCCAACATGCCCATGAACTCCCCGGCCGACCTGCTGGCCAATGCGCAACTGCGCGCCACCGGCTTCCTGCACAACAGCGTGCACCCGAGCGAAGGCCCGCTGCACACCATGGCCCACCCCACGCGCTGGTCGGCCACGCCCCCGCCGCGCGACCTGCCGCACGCGCCGCGGCTGGGCGAGCACACGCGCGAACTGCTGGCCGAGGCCGGCTACGCCCCCACCGACATCGATGCCCTGCTGGCCCAGGGCGCCTGCCACCTGCACGCCGGAGACACTGCATGACCACCCCTGCCACCCCACCCCGCTACCTGGTGCGCAGCGCCCGGGTGCCCGCCTACCAGCCTGCCAACCACCAGCACACGCACAACCAGCGCCTGATCGGCCCCGAGACCGTGGGCGCCCGCCAGATGGAGGTGTTGCTGGGCACCTTGCACGCGGGCGGCGGCGCGCTGCCCCACGCCCACCCGGGCGTCGAGCAGGCCTGCTACCTGCTGGAAGGCACGGCCCGGGCCCAGGTGGCGGGCGAGGTGTTCGACATGCTGCCGGGCGACCTGGGCTTCGTCCCGGCCGACGGGGCGCCTGTCTTCACCGTGACCAGCGAGACGCCGGTGAAGCTGCTCGTCATCTACAGCCCGCCTTACCTCGAATCGCCCGAGCGGGTGGTCCGCTTCCCCGCTGCTGCTTCTTCCACCGCTGCGCCCGCATGAACTTCGCCCTCTCTCCCGAACACGAACAGATCCAGGGTGCCATCGAGCGCGTCTGCGCCCCCTTTGACGCCGACTACTGGCTGCGCAAGGACCGCGACGGCGGCTTTCCCGAGGATTTCCACCGCGCGCTGGCCGATGCGGGCTGGCTCGGCATCGCCATGCCCGAGGAATACGGCGGCGCAGGCCTGGGCATCAGCGAGGCGGCGCTGATGATGCACACCATCGCTGCCACGGGGGCGGGCCTGTCGGGCGCGTCTGCGGTGCACCTGAACATCTTCGGCCTGCACCCGGTGGTGGTCTTCGGCACCGAGGCACAGAAGGCCCGCTGGCTGCCGCCGCTGATCGCCGGCCGCGACCGGGCCTGCTTCGGCGTGACCGAGCCCAACACCGGGCTGAATACGCTCAAGCTCAAGACCCGTGCCGTGCGCCAGGGCGACCACTATGTGGTGCATGGCCAGAAGGTCTGGATCAGCACGGCCCAGGTGGCCAACAAGATGTTGCTGCTGGCGCGCACCACGCCGGTGGAGGAGTGCACGGGCACCGAGGGCCTGAGCCTGTTCTACACCGACCTGGACCGCAGCACGGTCGAGGTGCGCGAGATCGACAAGCTCGGGCGCAAGTGCGTGGATTCCAACCAGGTCTTCATCGACGGCCTGCGCATCCCCGTGGAAGACCGGGTGGGCGAAGAAGGCAAGGGGTTCAGCTACATCCTGCACGGCCTGAACCCAGAGCGCATCCTGATCGCCAGCGAGGCCGTGGGCCTGGGCCGGGCGGCGCTGGCCCGCGCCGCCGGCTATGCCAACGAGCGCGAGGTGTTCGGCCGCCCCATCGGCCAGAACCAGGGCGTGCAGCACCCGCTGGCCCTGTCGTGGATGGAGCTGGAGGCGGCCCACCTCATGGTGCAGAAAGCCGCCTGGCTCTACGACCAGCACCTGCCCTGCGCGGCCGAGGCCAACAGCGCCAAGTACCTGGCGGCCGAGGCCTGCTACCACGCCTGCGAGCGCGCCATCTTCACCCATGGCGGCATGGGCTATGCCAAGGAGTACCACGTGGAGCGCTACCTGCGCGAATCGTGGATACCGCGCCTGGCGCCCGTGAGCCCGCAGCTCATCCTGTGTTTCATTGCCGAAAAGGTTCTGGGCCTGCCCAAATCGTATTGAGCCGCGGCACGCGCTGGCATGATGGGCGCATGAAGCTGTACCTGCTGCGCTACTTTGCCGTGCTGGCCGAAGAGCTGCACTTCGGCCGCGCGGCCGAGCGCCTGGCCATCACCCAGCCGCCGCTCAGTTCGGGCATCAAGGCGCTGGAGGACGAACTGGGCGTCAAGCTGTTCGAGCGCAGCAGCAAGCACGTGGCGCTCACGCCGGCGGGCCATGCTTATCTGGCCGAAGTGCGCGTGGTGCTGGACCGCGTGGCGCGCGCGGGTGAGACGGCGCGCGCCGTGGCCGCGGGGCTGCGCGGGCGCCTGGACATCGGCTTCACCGGCTCCATGGTCTACCGCGACATGCCGGCCATCGTGCTCGCCTTCGGCGCGCAGGCTCCGGGCATCGAGGTGCAACTGCGCGAGATGTCCACCGGCGAGCAGCTTGAGGCGCTGCTGCACCGCCAACTGCATGCCGGCTTCATCAACAGCAGCGTGGTGCCCGCGCCGTTGGCCAGCCTGCCGCTGGCCGAGGACCACTTCGTCTGCTGCCTGCCCGAGGACCACCCGATGGCACAGGCGGCAGCCCTGGACCTGCAGACCCTGGCCGCCGAGACCTTCGTGATGTTCTCGCGCGATGTGGCGCCCGCCAACCACGACAACGTGGTCGCCCTGTTCCACCGCGCTGGCATCCACCCCCACACGCGCCATGCGGCGCGCCAGTGGCTCACGGTGGTTGCGCTGGTGGCCCTGGGCATGGGCGTGGCCTTGGTGCCGGCGGCCATGGCGCGGGCCGGGGCCCAGGGCGTGCGTTTCGTGCCCATTGCCGGCCTGCACCACCCCACGGTGGGCGTGCTGGCCTGGCACCAGGACGCGGTGAGCCCGGCGCTGCGCAGCTTTCTGGACGTGGCGGCCGCTGGCCAACAGGGGTAACCGGCCCGGGCCAGCAGGGGAAAAGCCGCGCTTTCTACAATAGCGGGATGCAAGCCCTCCAATACACCCGCGCCCGGGAACTGCCCGACATCCTCGCCCAACGCATCGCCATCCTCGACGGCGCCATGGGCACCATGATCCAGCGCTTCAAGCTGGGCGAGGCGCAGTACCGGGGCGAGGGCTACACCGGCCCCGGCGGCGCGGGCGAGCGCTTCAAGGACTTTGCCTACGACGTCAAGGGCAACAACGAGCTCTTGAGCCTGACCCGGCCCGACGTGATCAGCGACATCCACGAGCGCTACCTGGCCGCGGGCGCCGACCTGATCGAGACCAACACCTTCGGTGCGACCACCATCGCGCAGGAGGACTACCACATGGCCGACCTGGCGCGCGAGATGAATCTCAAATCCGCCCAGCTGGCCCGCGCCGCCTGCGACAAGTACAGCACGCCGGACAAGCCGCGCTTCGTGGCCGGCGCCCTGGGCCCCACGCCCAAGACGGCCAGCATCAGCCCCGACGTGAACGACCCCGGCGCGCGCAACATCGACTTCGAGCAGCTGCGCGCCGCCTACTACGAGCAGACCCAGGCCCTGGTCGAGGGCGGCAGCGACGTGCTGCTGGTCGAGACCATCTTCGACACCCTGAACGCCAAGGCCGCGCTGTTCGCCATCGACGAGTACTTCGAGCACAGCGGCGAGCGCCTGCCCATCATCATCAGCGGCACGGTGACCGACGCCTCGGGCCGCATCCTCTCGGGCCAGACGGTCACGGCCTTCTGGAACAGCGTGCGCCACGCGCGCCCGCTGGCCATCGGCCTGAACTGCGCCCTGGGCGCGACGCTGATGCGCCCCTACATCCAGGAGCTCAACCGGGTCGCGGAAGACACCTTCATCAGCTGCTACCCCAACGCCGGCCTGCCCAACCCCATGAGCGACACCGGCTTCGACGAGACGCCCGAGGTCACGAGCCGGCTGGTGCACGAGTTCGCGGCCGAAGGCCTGGTGAACATCGTCGGCGGCTGCTGCGGCACCACGCCCGACCACATCGGCGCCATCGCGCGCGCCGTGGAAACCGTGCCCGCGCGCAAGATGTTCTACCCGGCCGAGGCCTGATCCCTGGGCCGGGAGGCCCATCTGTACGAAAATCGACCTTGGCTATGGCTTTTGCCATCGCCTAGCGCTATACATAACGTAGCAACTTTGGCCTGCAGCACCTGCTGCGGTCGTGATTCCTCCTGCCTGCCATGCTGATCGACGCCCCCACTTCGCAACCTGATGCCGCACAACCCGCCCGAGGCGCGGGCAGCGCAGACCGCGAGGCCCTCAAGCTCGAAAAGCGCCTGGTGCGCCAGGTCAGCCAGGCGATCGCCGATTTCGGGCTGATCGCCGATGGCGACAAGGTCATGGTCTGCGTGTCCGGCGGCAAGGACAGCTACGGCATGCTGGACGTGCTGCGCATGCTGCAGCAGCGCAACGGCAACCGCTTCGAGCTCATCGCCGTCAACCTCGACCAGAAGCAGCCGGGCTTTCCGGCCCAGGTGCTGCCCGAGTACCTGGCGGGGCTGGGCGTGCCCTTCCACATCGAGACCCGCGACACCTACAGCGTGGTCAAGCAGCATGTGCCCGAGGGCAAGACCATGTGCAGCCTGTGCAGCCGCCTGCGCCGGGGCATCCTGTACCGCGTGGCCGACGAGCTGGGCTGCACCAAGATCGCGCTGGGCCACCACCGCGATGACATGCTGCAGACCTTCTTCCTCAACATGTTCTTCGGCGGCAAGCTCAAGGGCATGCCGCCCAAGGTGCAGAGCGACCGCGGCGACCACCTCGTCATACGTCCGCTGGCCTATGTGGCCGAGGACGACCTCACGCGCTGGGCGGCGCTGCGCAACTTCCCCATCATCCCCTGCACCCTGTGCGGCAGCCAGGAGAACCTGCAGCGCAAGCAGATCGGGCAGATGCTGCGCGACTGGCAGCAGCTGTACCCGGGCCGCATCGAGAACATGGCCGTGGCGCTGCGCAACCTGGTGCCTTCGCACTTCATGGACCCGCGCCAATTCGACTTCCAGGGCCTGGTGGCCAATGGCGTGGCCGATGCCGATGGCGACAAGGCCTTCGATGGCGAGGAATTCCCGCAGGCCATCGCCATGCCTTCCATGCTGCGCTGAACAAAACGAACCCCGATTGGATGGCCCCGATGAGCACCCTCAAAGCCCCCGAACTGCTGCTGCCCGCCGGCTCGCTCGACAAGATGCGCGCGGCCTACGACTTCGGCGCCGATGCCGTGTACGCCGGCCAGCCGCGCTACTCGCTGCGCGCGCGCAACAACGAGTTCCGCCTGGAGCAGATCCGCCAGGGCATCGAGGAGGCCCATGCGCGCGGCAAGAAGTTCTTCGTGACCAGCAACCTGATCGCGCACAACGACAAGATCCGCACCTACCTGCGCGACATCGAGCCCGTGATCGACCTGAAGCCCGATGCCCTCATCATGGCCGACGCCGGCCTGATCATGATGGTCAAGGAAAAGTGGCCCGAGGTGCCCGTGCACCTTTCGGTGCAGGCCAACACCACCAACTGGGCGGCCGTGAAGTTCTGGCAGAAGATGGGCGTTGCGCGCATCATCCTCTCGCGCGAATTGAGCCTGGACGAGATCGAGAAGATCCGCCAGGAGTGCCCCGACATCGAACTCGAGGTGTTCGTGCACGGCGCGCTGTGCATCGCCTACTCGGGCCGCTGCCTGCTCAGCGGCTACTTCAACCACCGCGACCCGAACCAGGGCACCTGCACCAACGCCTGCCGCTGGAACTACGCCACGCACGACGCCGAGGTCGACCCCACCACGGGCGAAGCCATCGCCCAGAAGATGGAAGGCGACTTCAACTTCGAGGCCGCGCAGCAGAAGGCCGAACAGTCCTTCTCCACCACCGGCAACGGCGAGCGCCACCCCAAGGCCGACCAGGTCTACCTGATCGAGGAACTGGGCCGTCCCGGCCAGCGCATGCCCATCATGGAAGATGAGCACGGCACCTACATCATGAACAGCAAGGACCTGCGCGCCGTCGAGCACGTGGCGCGCCTGGCGCAGATCGGTGTGGACTCGCTCAAGATCGAGGGCCGCACCAAGAGCCTGTACTACGTGGCGCGCACCGCCCAGGTCTACCGCCGCGCCATCGACGATGCCGTGGCCGGCCGACCGTTCAACCCCGAGCTGCTGCTGGAGCTCGAAGGCCTGTCCAACCGCGGCTACACCGGCGGCCTGCTCGAACGCCGTCCCAGCAATGACTACCAGAACTACCTGAACGGCCACTCGGCCACCCAGCGCAGCCAGTTTGCCGGCGAGGTGCTGGGCGCCGAAGGCCAGGACACCGTGGGCCTGGCGGGCGACTGGGTGCAGGTGGAAACCAAGAACCATTTCGCCGTGGGCGACCTGCTGGAGGTGGTGCATCCCAGCGGCAATGTCCAGCTGCGGCTCGAGCGCATGCACGACGCGCACGGCCAGCCCGTGGCCGTGGCCCAGGGCAACCCGGTGCGCGTGTGGATCCCGCTGCCCGCGCGCTATGCCGGGGCGCTGCTGGCCCGGGTGGTGGAGCAGCCGGCGGCGGCGGCCACCAGCCTCAAGCAGCAGGCGGCGCGGCTGCAGGAGGTGGTGGATGGCTTCCAGTTCGCTGCGCCCAACGCGGCCCTGCCTTCTCCGCGATAGGTCCGCCCGCCGCTCCTACCAGGCTGGCAGGGGCCGGCGATTCGGTTCAGAATCGGGCCAGACCGCACGAACCCCTGCACGCACGCCTGGCATGTCCATCCCCGTGGATTCTTCCCGCAGCCCGCTGCCCCCTGTGGCGCAGGTGCTGGCCGAGGCCGCCTTGCAGCGGCAGAACATGCTGCTGGGCACTGGTCAGAAGGCGCCCGCGCCGCTGCCCGCCGATGGCGCCGGCCCCACCCTGCCGGGAGTGCCGCCGGGCGCGGTGCCGCCACCGCTTCCGACCGGGGCGCCTGTGCCGGCCGCCACGGAGCGCGTGAGCATTTCGCCCGAGGCCCGGCAAAGCCTGCAGGGCGCGGGCAATGCCCCGGGCGGTGCGCGCACTGCGCGCGCCACGCACGGCCCTGCCGCATCCAGCACACCCGCCGCTGCAACGGCGAAGGACGCGCTGCCCGGCGTGCGGCCTTCATCCACCGCCGCCGCCACAGCGGTGCAGGCGGCTAGCGCCTGGCCCACCAGCGGTGTGAGCGCACCGGTGCGCAGCCTGGTGGCCGCGCTGGTGCAGCAGCTCACGGCCCCGCTGCAGCAGCCCCAGCGGGTGGCGGGCATCCAGCCCTGGTCGGCCGACCTGGTGCGGCAGGTGCAGGGGGAGAACGGTACAGGTCCGCAGGGAGCGGACCCCGTGCTGCCCCCGCTGCAGATCTGGCGCGTGGCCCAGGGCACGGTGCAGACGGCCGAGGGGCCGCGCGGCTTCGCGCTCACCCTGCGCGTGCCGGTGGCCTGGCTGGCCAGCCAGCCGCTGGGACAGGCCACCACGCTGCCGGCCGCCCCGCTGCAGGCGCCGTTCACCGGCAACCCGCAGGCCCTGCAGTCAGGCGTGTTCGCGCTGGTGCTCGAAGGGCCTGACACCGCAGCCCAGCGCACCAGTGCCTTGCTGGTGCTGGACATGGCGCCACAGCAGGGCGCTGCCGTGTATGGGCGCGAGCAGATGCTTGCGCGCATGGACCCCTGGACGCAGATGGCGGTGCTGCAGGCCAGCGGCCACCTGCCGGTCGACGAAGACCGCGAGCGCGACCGGCCGCTGTGCGAGGTGGCCGGCTGCCCCTATGCGGGGCGTTCGCCCTGCGCGCAGCCGTTCTGCCTGGCCCTGCGCTGGGTGGACCCGGTTGTCCCCTCCCAGGCAACAGGCTCCTAAGCCGCGAACCCGCTGTCGCGCACATCGCCCACGCTGCGGCGGATCTCGCCGTGGCGTGCGCGGGTGATCGGATACGCCAGCAGCAATGGAATCGCCAGCGCCAGGCACAGCGCCGGCAGCAGTCCGGTCATGGTGCGGATGCCTTGCAGCGCCAGCTCCGACTGGGGCACGTTGGGGACGTAATGTGTGATGTCCAGCACGGCGGCCACGACCACGGTGGCCAGGGTGCGGGCGATCTTGTCCACCAGTCCGAACAGGCCGTAGTACATGCCGGTGGTGCGCTCTCCGGCCAGCATGTGGCCGTGGTCGATGGTGTCGGGCACCATGGCAAACGGCACGATCCAGTGCGCGCCCATGCCGATGCCGATCAGCGCCAGCACGGCGGCCAGCATTCCCTGCTGGCCCGGCTTGATCCAGTACAGCAGCACCAGGCCGGCGGCGCTGAACAGCAGCCCCAGCATGTAGGCCCGGTTCTTCTCCCAGCGGTCCACCACGCGCTTCCAGACGAACAGCGATACGGCCACCACGCCGAGCAGGATGGCCATGAGCCGTGGCAGGTCGGCCTGCGTGCCCTTGAGCTGGTAGATGACGAAATAGGCCAGCGCACCCTGCACCAGCGTCAGGCCCAGGCGCACCAGGCCGGCCGCGCTCACCAGCAGCAGGAAGGGCCGGTTGCGCAGCGTGCCCAGCAGGGTGCGGCGCACCGAATCCCAGGCGGGTGCTGCATCGGCCGTCGCAGGCGCTTCGTCGGCCACGGGCTCGCGCACGCGCCAGGCCACCACGGCCACCGCGATGCCCGCGGCCAGGCCGAAGCAGGCGCCAGCCAGCGCATAGCCGGTGCGCGCATCGGGTGCGGCGCGCACCAGCACTGGCATCAGCACGCTGCCTGCGAAGAAGCCGATCAGCGCGCCCAGTGAGGCGAAGGCCGTGAGGCTGGTGCGCTCGTCGTAGTCGCGCGTGAGGTTGGCGGCCATGGCCTGGTAGGGCAGCTGCACCAGCGTCATCAGCGTATCGAACAGCGTGTAGGTGATGGCGATCCACAGGAAGGCCGCCACCGGCGAAAGGCCCGGTGGCACCATCCACACCGCGGCCGACACCACGGCCAGTGGCAGCGCGCCATAGATGAGGTACACGCGATGGCGGCCCCAGCGCGAGCGCGTGCGGTCGGTCACCCAGCCGAACAGCGGGTCGTTGATGGTGTCCCACACCTTGCCCACCAGCAGCGCGGCGCCGGCCACGGCGGGCGGCACCAGGGCCACGTCGGTGTAGAAGATCATGAGCAGAAAGCCCATGGCCGCGATCAGCATCTGCAGGCCCACGTTGCCCACGGCGTAGCCGAGCTTGGTGCCCAGCGTCAGCGTCGGGGGGGTGGCCTGGGTGGTAGCGGGCCGGCTCACAGCGCGTGCGCCGGTTCGGCCACGGGCTCTTCGGCGTCGAGCATGGCGCGCACTTCGCGGCGCAGCATCTTGTTGAGGAAGCTGCGCGGGATCTCGGCCACGATGCGCACGCGGTCGGGTTGCAGGTCCGCGCGCAGGTTCTCGGCCAGGTATTCGGTGATGTCGTGCTCCAGCGCACGCCAGCTGTGGTCGGCGCGCCAGCTCTGGCGCAGGCTGGCCACCAGCACGGCCTGCTCGCCATGCTGCACCAGGCAGCACTCCTTGACGGCGGGGTGCTGGTGCGTGACCTCCTCCACCTCGCGCGGGTTGACGAGCTGGCCGCCCTTGCGCACACGGTCCGCCGTGCGGCCCAGCACGTGCAGGTAGCCGGCCTTGTCGAAATAGCCCATGTCGCCCATCACCACCCAGCCGTCGCGCAGGGTTTCGGCGGTCTTCTCGGGGTCGTGCCAGTAGCGGTCGAAGCGCACCGGCGTCTGCACCGTGACCAGGCCCATCTGGCCCTGGAGCAGGGGCTCCCAGCCATCGCTGCGGATCACCACCTGCACGCCCGGCATCACCCGGCCCACGGAGGACAGGATGTCCAGGCTGACCGGCGCACCGCTCGCGTCCACATGCTCGTGCGGCAGCAGCCAGGTGATGGGGGGCAAGGCCTCCAGGCAGCCATAGCCCTGCTGGAAGATGGGGCCGAAGCGGCGGATCGCCTCGGCGATCTTGGGCGCGGGCATCATCTCCGAGCCATAGGGCACATGCGTGAGCGAGGACAGGCGGTAGCGCGGCAGCTCCGGGTCGTCCAGCAGGTCGATGATCGCCGATGGCGAGAGGAAGGCACGCGAGACCTTGTGGCGCTCGATCAGGCCGGCCAGCGTGGCCGGACGGAAGTTCTCGGGCATCACCAGCACGGCGCCCGACAGCAGCGTGGGCAGCACCAGGCCCGAGCCCGGCCCGGTGAGCGGCAGGCCCAGCATGTTGATGTCCTGGCCGCTGGCCGGGGGCGTGAAATTGATGGACTGGGCGATGAAGCGCACGCTGTCCAGGTACTTGCGGTGGGTGTAGCCAATGGCCTTGGGCAGGCCGGTCGTGCCCGAGGTCATGTGCAGCGCGAACACCTCGTCCTCGTGCACCCGGGCCGTGCCGCGCGTGGGCGTGGCCTGGGCCAGTGCGTCCTCGTAGGGCTTGCCCAGGGCCAGGATGTGCAGGCCGGGCATGCGCTCGCGCACGGCGGCCAGGATGGGCTCGCTGAGCGCCGGGTCGTGGATGAAAACGGCGGGCTTCACGCGCAGCAGCGTCTCCAGCGCAGCCTGCGCCGACAGGTGCTTGTGGAAGCTCGCGAAGATGGTGCCGTTCTCGAACGTCGCCAGGCGTGTCTCGTACTGCTCGCCGGTCTCGGGCAGCCAGGTGAAGACGATGTCGCCCTGCTTCACGCCCTGGGCCTGCATCCAGCCGTGCAGGCGCAGCACGCGCTCGTGCAGTTGGCGGTAGGTGAGGGTGCCGCGCCGGTCGATGAGCGCGGGTTTCTTGCCATGCAGGCGGTAGGCCAGGCGGGCCACCGAGCGGGCGGTGCGCAGCCGGCTCAGCATGAAGCGCGCCATGGCACTGCGCAGGGAGGGAAGGGCCACCGTTGTCTCCTCAAGGGGCTGATGTGGCGGCCAGTCTCCCACGCAGCCTGGGAAGCAAACGTCTCCATTTGTGTGGCGGCGTATCCGCCTGTTTCTGCTGCGGCCAAGCGGTTGCATCTGGTGGACAACAGGCATGAACACCCCCGTTCGGGCGTCGCCCTGGCGCAACAGTGCTCCCCGCCCAAGAAAAAACCGCCAGGGCCTGGTGGGCCGCTGGCGGTTGTTTTCGGCACAGTAGCAGCCGGGTCGGCCGCTGCGGTGTCAGGAGCCGTCAAAGGCTCAGGGGTACAAACCACGCATTTCGCGGGCATGCAGGATGCGCTGGCAGGCCACGATGAAGGTGGCGGTGCGCAGGCTGACCTTGTGCTCCTGGGCGATCTGCCAGACGCCCGCAAAGGCCTCCTGCATGATGCGCACCAGGCGGGCGTTGATCTCGTCTTCGCTCCAGAAGAAGCTGGAGAAATCCTGCACCCATTCGAAGTAGCTCACCGTCACGCCGCCGGCGTTGGCGATCACGTCGGGCAGCACCAGCACGCCCTTGTCGTTGAGGATGTCGTCGGCCTCGGGGGTGGTAGGGCCGTTGGCGCCCTCGATCACCAGCTTGGCCTTGATCCTGCCTGCGTTGTCCTTGGTGATCTGGCCTTCCAGGGCGGCAGGGATCAGGATCTCGCAGTCCACGCCCCAGAACTCTTCGGGCTTCATGGTGTCGGCGCCGGCAAAGCCACCCACGCCGCCGCGGGTCTTCACATGGGCCAGCAGCGCCGGCACGTCCAGGCCCTTGCCGTTGAAGATGGTGCCGGTGTGGTCCTGCACGGCCACGACCTTGGCGCCTGCCTCGGCAAACAGCTTGCCGGCAATGCCGCCCACGTTGCCGAAGCCCTGCACGGCCACACGGGCACCGTCGAGGGCCAGGCCGGTCAGCTTGGCAGCCTCGACGCCCACGGTGAAGACGCCGCGGCCGGTGGCTTCCACGCGGCCCAGCGAGCCGCCCAGGTCCACGGGCTTGCCCGTCACCACGCCGGTGGCGGTGGAGCCCACGTTCATGGAGTAGGTGTCCATCATCCAGGCCATGATCTGGCCGTTGGTGTTGACGTCGGGTGCGGGGATGTCCTTGGAGGGGCCGATGATGATGCCGATCTCGCTGGTGTAGCGGCGCGTCAGGCGCTCCAGTTCACCGAGCGACAGCTTCTTGGGGTCCACGCGGATGCCGCCCTTGGCACCGCCGTAGGGAACGTTCACCGCGGCGTTCTTGATCGACATCCAGGCCGACAGGGCCATCACTTCCGACAGCGTCACGTCCTGGTGGAAGCGTACGCCGCCCTTGCCCGGGCCGCGCGAGGTGTTGTGCTGCACGCGGTAGCCCTCGAAGTGGGCGATGGTGCCGTTGTCCAGTTCGATCGGTACGTCCACGATCAGCGCGCGCTTGGGGCGCTTCAAGGTTTCCACCCAGCGGGCCAGGTGGCCCAGGTAAGGGGTCACACGGTCCACCTGCTGCAGGTAGATGCCCCAGGGGCCGAGGTTGTCGGCTTGCAGGTAGGAAGGCAGGGTGTGGACGGCGCCCGCTTGGGAGGCGGTGGCCGGAGCGCCGGAGGATGAAGACATGGTGATTTCCTTTTGGGATCAGTTCAAGCCGCGAAGCTTATGCCTGCCCCCGGGCACCTGTCCAAGGCCATAGTGTTACAGGGTTATGCGCCTGATGCATAATCTGCCGAACCCCCTTCCGGCACCCCTCAGGCCTTTCCACAAGGGGGTTGCTCAGCCTGCAGAACTCACTCCACCTTGAAGCCGGCCAACTGCGGATCACCGGGCGGGTAGCGCAGCTCCAGGTTCTGCAGTACCTGGCGCAGCACCGTGGCGATCATCAGGTTGCGGTGCGTCTTGGAGTCGGCCGGCACGATGGTCCAGGGCGCCCAGGGGGTATGCGTGGCGGCCAGCAGGGTGTCGTAGGCCCGGCGATAGTCCTTCCACTGCTTGCGCACCTCGATGTCGCCCATGCTGAACTTCCAATGCTTGGCCGGGTCGTCCAGGCGCTCCTGCAGGCGCAGGCGCTGCTCTTCGGGGCTGATGTGCAGGAGGAACTTGAGCACGATGGTGCCCGTCTCGCTGAGCATGCGCTCGAAGTCGTTGATGTGGGCCAAGCGCTGTTGCTGCTGCTCGGGCGTGATCCAGCCATTGACCACCGGGACGAGCACGTCCTCATAGTGGCTGCGGTTGAACACCGTGATCTCGCCGTCCTGCGGCACCTGCTGGTGGATGCGCCACAGGTAGTCGTGCGCGCGCTCGGTCTCGGTGGGCGCCTTCCAGCCCACGGTGCGAACGCCTAAAGCGCTCATGCGCCCGAACACGCCGCGGATGGTGCCGTCCTTGCCCGAGGTGTCGGTGCCCTGCAGCACCACCAGCAGCTTGTAGCGCCGGTCGGCGTAGAACAGGTTCTGCAGCTCGTCGAGTTCCAGGGCCAGGGCTTCCACTGCGGCCTTGTCCTGCGCCTTGCTGCCCAGCGAGAAGGGTTTGGCCGCAGGGTCCCAGTCGGCCAGCGAGCCTGCCTTGCCTTTCCTGGCGCCGGCCTTGGGTTGCCAAGCAGCCCAGCGTTCGGCAAGGGCTTTGGTGCTGCTCTGGAAGGGTTGGGTCATGGTGCTCATCTCCGGTTGCGTGCGTTGTTCATCCCATCGGTTGCCCGTGGGCCATGCGGTAGGCCAGGGGCGTCTGCCCCGTGGCCTGGGTAAAGGCGCGGTGCAGGCCGGCCTCGCTCGCAAAGCCCAGATCCTGGGCGATGCGCTTGAGCGGGTGGCGGGTCTGGCACAGCGCCTCGCTGGCCTGCCGCAGCTTGATGCGGCGCATCCAGTGTGCCGCAGACAGGCCCGTGCGGGAATGGACCCGCCGTGCCAGGGTGCGCGTGGACAGGTGCATGGCCGCCGCCAGGCTGGCCAGGGTGAGGCCCTGCGCGGGTTGGCGCTGCACCCACAGCAGGGCGCCGCGCAGCCCGGGGTCGTCCTGCGACATCAGGTCCACCCCCGCAAAGGCGGGATGGCTGGTGCGCGGGCGCGGCAGCATCAGCACCTCCTGCAGGTCCTGCACGGCGGCGGGGGACAGGCGCTGGGACAGGGCATGCAGCATCAGCGGCAGGTGGACGTTGGCGCCGGCCGCCGTGGTGTACCGGCCCTGGGCAACCAGGGGCTCGTCGAAGCGCCAGGCCACCGCAGGGAATTCCTGCTCCAGCGCAGACTGCAGCCACCAGGTGGCTGTTGCGGGATGCCCATCGAGCCGGCCGCTGGCGGCCAGCAGCAGCACGCCTGCGCAGTAGCTCCACAGCTGCGTGCTGCGGGGCAGGCCGGCCAGGGCCCGCACCAGGGGCTGCAGGGGCTGCAGCTGCCCGCGCAGGCTGGCCGGGGAGGACAGCCACAGCCCCGGCACCAGCAGGGCATCGGTCTCGGTGCGGTCCAGCGACGCCGTGGGCAGCAGTGCCGGGCCCTGCCAGGTGGGCACGGGCTGGGCCGCAAGGCCGACCCATTGCACCTCGAACAGCGGCCGGCCGGTGCGCAGGTTGGCCGCGCGCGCCAGGTCGGCCGCGGCGAACAGGCCGGCAGGCATGCAGCCTTCGTAGAGCAACAGCGCCAGGCGCAAGGGACGCACCGCAGGGGTTGGCATGGAATGCAAAGAAATTGTCTGAATCAGCCATTCTCGCCAAGGCCGTGCTTTCGAACAATGGGGCGTCTCAACCCCCTCCTTATGGCCACCCCATGAAGATCACCCAGCTGCGCAATGCCACCATCGTCCTTGAATTTGCTGCCGGAGCAAGGCCCGTGGCCCTGCTCGTCGACCCCATGCTGGCGCCACAGGGGGCCCTGCCCACCCTGCGCTACCTGGGCGGGCAGCGGCGGCGCAACCCCCTGGTGGACCTGCCCGACGGCAGCGACGCCGTGTTGTCCCGCGTGACGCATGCCCTCATCACCCACTGCCAGCGCGGTCACTTCGACCACCTGGACCGCGCGGGCAAGCGCCTGCTGCGCGAGCGCGCCATCCCCGTGGCCTGCATGCCGCGCGATGCGGCCTACCTGGCGGCGCGCGGCATCGTGGTGCAGCCGCTGGCCGGGCCGGGGCGGCAGCCTTTTCTGGGCACCGGCCACATCACACCGGTGGCCTGCGTGCACGGCCATGGCTGGGTCGGGCGGCTCATGGAGCATGGGCACGGCTACCTCATCGAGATGCCGGGCGAGCCCAGCGTCTACATCGCGGGCGACACGGTGTTGACGCCCGAGGTGCGCGACTGCCTCACGCGGCTGCGGCCCGATGTGGCCGTGCTGCCCGCGGGCGGTGCGCGCTTCGACCTGGGCGGCGAGATCCTGATGGACGGGCGCGACGTGCTGGGCGCCTGCGGGCTGGCGCCGGGCACGGTGGTCGCCAACCACCTGGAGGCGCTGGACCACTGCCCCACCACGCGCGCCGGCCTGCGGGCCCTGGCTGCGGATGCAGGGCTGGGCGAGCGCCTGTGGGTGCCCGAGGACGGCGAATCGCGCGAATTCCTGCGCAGGGTTCCGGTTCAGGCCGGCGCGCTGGCGGAGCAGGTGTCCGCAGGTGGGTGACCGGCGCCGTGCGCGTCGTGCGACATCAGCTGCACGAAGCGGCGCGCGCCCAGGCCCAGCGGCCGCTCCTTGGACCAGACCACATCCACCCACAGGGCGGTACCGTTGCTCAGGTTCTCGAAGGGCATCTCGACCAGCGTGCCGGCATCGATGCGCGGTTGCACCAGCGCGCGCGGCTGCCATCCCCAGCCCAGGCCGGCCTCGATCAGGCCCAGCGCCGCCAGGTGGTTGTCGGTGCGCCAGTGGTGGCGCGCAAAGACGAAGCGCCGGTCGATCTGCGCCAGGTCGCGGCTGGCCACCACGATCTGCCGCGTGCTCGTGAGGTGCTCCTCGCGCAACTGGGCTTGCGCCGTTGCCTCGCCCCGGGCCTGCGCTGCGGTGCGGGCCGCCTGCAGCACCGGGTGGTCGGGCGCCATCACCGCGACCAGGGTTTCGCTGCCCACCTCCTGGAAGCCCTCGCGCCCGTCGATGCTGGGGCGCTCGAACACCAGGGCCAGCTGGGCACGCCCGGTGTGCAGCAGCTCCAGCGCATCGACCTGGGGTGCGGCCAGCACCTCCACCTGCAAGAGCGGGTACTCGCGCGCCAGCGCGGCGATCGGCTCGGTCCAGCGCGAGGCCAGCAACTCTGGCGCAATGGCCACCGTGAGCCGTTCCTCCAGCCCCTGGGTCAGCGCCAGCGCCTGGGCGTTGAGCTGCTGCAGTTGCCCGGCCAGCAGGCGGGCCTGCGGCTCCAGCGCGCGTGCCGCGGCCGTGGGCCGGGGCTCGCGCCCGCTGCGGTCGAACAGCGGCATGTCCAGTTCCGCCTCCAGGTGGGCGATGGCCATGCTCACGGCCGAGGGCACACGCGACAGGCTGCGCGCGGCCGCAGAGAACGAGCCCTGGTCCAGCACGGACAGGAAGACCTGAATGTTGTCTGAAGAGAAAGCCACGTCCCAATCTATCAGAAAAACTGATACAAGCTAACTTTTTATATCAGCCATGGACATATAAAGTCTTGCCCATGGAATCGCAGAACACCACCACTCACCTGGCAGCACCGCAGGCTGCCGTCGGCCTGCAGGGCGTCAAGCGCCGGGTCGTCTATGTCACGCTGTACGAGCTCATCGCCATCTTCGCCGCCACGGCGGGGCTGGCTTTTCTCACGGGCCAGGGTGCCGCGCATGCCGGCGTGATCGCCGCCGTCGCCGCGCTGATCGCCGTGGTCTGGAACCTGGTGTTCAACTGGGCCTTCGAGCGCTGGGAATCGCGCCAGGAAGTGCGCGGACGCAGCACCAGGCGCCGGGTGGTGCATGCCATCAGCTTCGAGATGGGCCTGGTCGTCACCCTGGTGCCGATCTTCGCCTGGTGGTTCAGCATCAGCCTGTGGCAGGCGCTGGTGATGGACATCGGCATGATCGTCTTCTTCCTGTGCTACACCTTTGTCTTCAACTGGGTGTTCGACCAGGTGTTCGGCCTGCCCGCCAGTGCACAAGGGGCTGCGCAGGTCTGACCTGCACGCAATGTGCGCTTTGTTACCTGGGGGATGCAGAGGCTGCTTAGACTGAAAACAGTCAATCAAGGAGCTTGCATGGATCAAAACCAGGATAAGAAACCATCGCCGCCTGCGGGTGGTGGCTTCTGGGTCAACCTTATTCGCGCCGAGATGATCGTGCAGGTGGTCGGCCTGGTCGTCATCGGGGTCGTGGCCGTTACCGCCATCATCGTCTTCGGCATGAAATAAGTCCCCGCCTTTCGCCGGACCACCTGCGGGTCCGCGAATGCTTCAGCCCTGCAGCAGCTGGCCCGCGATGGCCGCCGCTGCGGTGCGCGTCTCCACCCCCAGCTTCTCGAAGATGTGCTCCAGGTGCTTGTTCACCGTGCGCGGGCTCATGCCCAGGATGTCGGCGATGTCGCGGTTGGTCTTGCCCTTGGTGAGCCACGAGAGCACCTCGGTCTCGCGCGGGGTCAGCGCCACCTGCTGAAGATGGCGTGGTGATGCGGCCTCGGGCCGCGCATGGCTGAGCAGCAGCATGGATTCGGCCAGGCCGCTGGCGCCCATGTGCCGGGCCAGCAGTTGGCGGCCGTCGGCCAGGGCCAGGGTCTGTTCGCCCTCGCGCTGCGCCTGCACCAGCCAGGCGGCGGCCAACTCCGCAGGGGCCTCGGCCTGGGCGAAGGCATCTTCCAGCCAGCGCGTGGCCTGGGGTGAGCGCCAGGCCACACGGCCCTGGCCGTCGAGCACCACCACCCCCAGCCCGGCCACGTCCACCGCCTCGCGCGCCAGGCGCGTGGCCTGGGCATTGCGCACATGGGTGGCAAGCCGCGCCAGCACCTCGGGGATGCGCAGCGGCTTGACCACGTAGTCCACGCCGCCGCTGGCAAAGCCGTGCAGGATCTGCGCCGTGTCCGACAGCCCCGTCATGAACACAATGGGCACGTGCGACCAGGGTGGCGTGGCCTTGAGTTGGCGGCACAGCGCGAAGCCGTCGATGCCGGGCATCACGGCATCGAGCAGCACCCCGTCGGGCACCACCATGTCGAAGCGCTGCAGCGCCTCTTCGGCGTCGCGGGCGGCCAGCACGGCGTAGCCTTCGGCCGCGAGCGCGTCGCAGAGCATGCGCAAGGTGTCCAGGGCGTCGTCCACCACCAGGATGACGCGCTGGCCGGGGGCCGGTGCGGCAGCGTGGGAAACAGCGGATGGGGCGTCTTCAATGGATGGCGTCATGGTCGGGTTCCCGAAGGTGCAGGGCCAGGGCCTCGAAATCGAAACGGTCCGCGCAGGCCTGCAGCAGGGCCAGCGCCTGGGCATGCTGGGGCGGCAGTTCGGTGCGCGCCCGGCGCAGCATTTCGCGCACGGCAGCGGCCTGGCCCTGGCGCGCCAGGCGGGTGAGGTCGTCGCGCAGCGCCTGCGGCAAAGTGGTGGGTGCGGCCGGGCTGGCACCTGCCAGTGCCGTGGCGGCCAGCGCAGGCTGTGGGGTGTTGTCATGCACCCATTCGAGGTGCAGCGCGGCCTGCAGCGCGCGCAGCAGCTCCGACTCGACCACCGGCTTGCCCACGAAGCCCTGCACCTGCACGGCGGCCAGGCGCCCGGGCTCGTGGTCGAACTGGTTGGCCGAGACGAAGACGATGGGCAACTGCTCGGCCGGGGCCAGCGTGCGCAGCAGCGCGGCGGTCTGCCAGCCGTCCAGGTCGTCCATGGAGATGTCGAGCAGCACCAGGTCGGGCGGGCCCTGGCGCACGATCTCCACGCACTCGCGCCCGCTGGCCGCCTCGCGCACGATGAAGCCCAGCGGCACCAGCAGGCCGGCCAGCAGTTGGCGCTGCAGCGGCTGGTCGTCCACCACCAGCAAGGTGCGGCGCGGGCCGATGTGCCCGATCACCGGGCGCAGCGCCGCCATGTGGGCCGGGCGCCACGCCGGGTCGGGAGAGATGCCGGGCAGGTACAGGCGCACGGTGAAGGTGCTGCCCCGGCCCGGCGTACTGGCCACCGTGAGCTCGCCGCCCATGAGCTGGGTAAGCAGGTGCGTGATGGTCAGGCCCAGGCCGGTGCCGGCTTCGCGCGCGCGCCGGCCGGCGCTGCCGCGCTCGAAGGGCAAGAAGATGCGCTCCAGGTCCTGCGGCTCGATACCGATGCCGGTGTCGATGACCTCGATGCGCGAGACATGCGGGCGAAAGTCCATGCGCAGCCGCACCTCGCCGCGCTCGGTGAAGCGCACCGCGTTGGACAGCAGGTTGATCAGGATCTGGCGCAGCCGCTTGGCGTCCGCGCGTATCCAGCCGGGCATGCTGCCTTCGGTCTGCACCACGAAGCGCAGGCCCCGGGCCTCGGCCTGCGGGCGCAGCATGCCCTCCACGTTCTGCACCAGTTCGGGCAGGGGCAGGGGCGCCAGGTCCAGGCGCAGGCGGCCGGCCTCGATGCGTGCCAGCTCCAGCGAGCCATCGATCAGCGCATGCATGTGCTGGCCGCTGTGCTGGATGGTGGAGAGGCTCTCGCGCAGCCAGCCCTCGGTCTGCGGGTTCTTGAGCAGGATCTGCGTGTACCCGAGGATGCTGTTGAGCGGCGAGCGCAGCTCGTGCGTCATGCCGGCCACGTAGCGTGTCTTGGCCAGGCTGGCGGCGTCGGCCTGGTCCTTGGCGGCCTGCAGCTCGGCATCGGTGCGCTTGTGTGCCTCGATCTCCTGCAGCAGCAGCTGCGTCTGGCGCTCCGACTCGTCCTGTGCCATGCGCCGGCTGTCGGTGCTCAGCACCACCCACCAGGCGCACACGGCGGCGAACAGCGCCAGCAGCGCGAACACCTTGAAAAAGGGCATGCGCAGAAACTGCGCCGGCGTCTCCAGGCTCTCCTGCACATACACCACGCCGAGCAGGAAGGCCAGCACCGCGCACAGCACCACGCTCACCATCAGGTACTGGCCCATGCGGAAGTTGACCTTGGCCGCCCAGTGGCGCGGCAGCAGCAGCGCGGCCACGGCGCGCAGCTGGTCGGTGGCGCGCGAGCCGGTCTTGCAGCGGTCGTGGCAGCGCGATTCGAGAGAGCAGCACAGCGAGCAAATCGCCGCGCCATAAGCCGGGCAGCGCGCCATGTCCTCGGACTCGAACTGGTTCTCGCAGACCGTGCAGCGCACGGCCTCGCCAGGCTGCCAGGTGGTGTCGGGCTGGCGCGCCAGGTAGTAGCGCCCCTTGGTGGCCCAGGCCAGCAGCGGGGCCAGTGCCATCGACAGCACCAGTGCAATGAAGGGCGAGAACGCCGCCGCCATCTCGCCGAACAGGCCTGCATAGGCGCAGCAGGCCACCGCCGCCGCCAGCACCATGGCACCCAGGCCCACGGGGTTGAAGTCGTACAGGTGGGCGCGCCGGAACTCGATGCCCGGTGGCGACAGGCCGAGCGGCTTGTTGATCACCAGGTCGGCCACCAGCGCCCCCACCCAGGCGATGGCCACGTTGCTGTAGACCGCGAGCACCTTCTCCAGCGCGCCGAACACCCCAAGCGTCATGAGCAGCGTGGCAATGCCCACGTTGAACACCAGCCACACCACGCGCCCCGGGTGGCTGCGCGTGATGCGCGCGAAGAAGTTGGACCAGGCGAGCGATCCCGCATACGCATTGGTCAGGTTGATCTTGATCTGCGAGACCACGACGAACAGCACAGTGACCGCCACGGCCAGGCCTGGCAGACCCAGCGCCTGCATGACCTGGTGGAAGCCGGCGAGGAACATCTGCGTGGGCTCGGCCGCGCGGCTGGCGCCGACCTCGAACTGCAGCGCCGCGAAGGCCAGGAAGGCGCCGCCCGCCATCTTGAGCATACCCATCACGATCCAGCCCGGGCCGGCCACCAGCACCGCGCCCCACCAGCGCCAGCGGTTGGCGGCCGTGCGCTCGGGCAGAAAGCGCAGGAAGTCCACCTGCTCGCCGATCTGCACCACCAGCGAGAAGATCACCGTGCCGGCCGCGCCGAACATCAGGGCGTCGAACTGGCTGCTGCCGCTCTTGAGGCCCGACAGGCCTGCGAAGTCGCGGTACAGCTGCGGTTGCGTGAGCGCGATCCACACAAAGGGCAACAGCAGCAGGAACAGCCACAGCGGCTGCGTCCAGGCCTGCAGCTTGGAGATCAGCGTGATGCCGCGCATGGCCATGGGCAGGATCACCAGGGACGACAGCACATAGCACCACTGCAGCGGCCAGTCCACCACCATCTGCAGCGCCAGCGCCATGATGGCCGCCTCCAGCGCGAAGAAGATGAAGGTGAACACCGCGTAGATCAGCGAGGTGATGGTCGAGCCCAGGTAGCCGAAGCCCGCGCCGCGCGTGAGCAGGTCCATGTCGAGGCCGTAGCGTGCCGCGCAGTAGGCGATGGGCAGCCCTGTGAGAAAGATCAGCACCCCCACTGCGAGGATGGCCCACATAGCGTTGGAAAAGCCGTAGTTGAGCGCGATGGCGCCGCCAATGGCCTCCAGCGCCAGGAAGGACAGCGAGCCGAAGGCCGTGTTGGCCACGCGGAATTCGCTCCAGCGCCGAAAGCTCTTCGGGGTGTAGCGCAGCGCGTAGTCCTCCATGGTCTCGTCGGCCACCCAGGCGTTGTACTCGCGCCGGAAGCGAAAGATCGTCTGCGGTGCAGGCTGCGGGGCGCTGGACGGGGCGGCGGTGGAGGGCATGCGGGGGCCCCATGCAAGAAACGTTCTAGCCGTAAGCAAGCATGCGCAGTTCGCCTACGCACCAGCTACGTTAATTGACGTATGGGCGCGAACAAGGGTTCTCCCTAATCTTCAACCCAGCGCGGCACCCAACCCGCCGGCGCCGCACACCACCCCAACCCGTCTGTAGCAAGGAGCGTTTTCACCATGAAGCACCTCACCGATCCGCATGCCGTGGGCATCAACCCATCCACGGACGCCGGCCGCCGTCGCCTGCTGCAGGCCATGGGCGCCGCGTCGATGGCCGGCCTGCCGGCCTGGTCCTTTGCCCAGCCCACGGCGCAGGTCAACACCACCAAGCTCGCCGTGACGGACACCGAAGTCACCGTAGGCCAGCTGCACTCGGCCACCGGCACCATGGCCATCTCCGAGACCGGCTCCATCCAGGCCGAGCAACTGGCCATCGACCAGATCAACGCCATGGGCGGCGTGCTGGGCCGCAAGATCAAGGTCATCAAGGAAGACGGTGCCTCCGACTGGCCCACCTTCGCCGAGAAGTCCAAGAAGCTGCTCATCAACGACCACTGCGCCGCGGTGTTCGGCTGCTGGACCAGCGCCTCGCGCAAGGCCGTGCTGCCCGTGTTCGAGAAGGAAAACGGCCTCTTGTACTACCCCACCTTCTACGAAGGCCTGGAGCAGTCCAAGAATGTGATCTACACCGGCCAGGAAGCCACGCAGCAGATCCTGTACAGCCTGGACTGGGCCAAGACAGAGAAGAAGGCCAAGACCTTCTTCCTGATCGGATCGGACTACATCTGGCCGCGCACCTCGATGAAGATCGCGCGCAAGCATGTGGAGAACTTCCAGAAGGGCAAGATCGTCGGCGAGGAGTACTACCCGCTGGGCAGCACCAACTTTGGCTCGCTGATGAACAAGATCAAGGTGCAAAAGCCCGACTGCCTGTTCGTTGCCGTGGTGGGGGGCTCCAACGTGGCCTTCTACAAGGCGCTCAAGGCCGCCGGCATCACGGGTGACAAGCAGCTCCTGGTCACGCTTTCGGTCACCGAGGACGAGATGACCGGCGTGGGCGGCGAGAACTTCGCGGGCTTCTACTCGTCGATGAAGTACTTCCAGTCGCTGGACAACGAGAACAACAAGAAGTTCGTCGCCGCCTTCAAGGGCAAGTACGGCAAGGACGCCGTGATCGGCGACGTGACGCAGGCCGGCTACCTGGGGCCCTGGCTGTGGAAGGCCGCAGTCGAGAAGGCCAAGAGCTTCGACGTGGACAAGGTGGTGGCCGCTTCGCCGGGCATCGAGCTCAAGACCGCACCCGAGGGCTACGTCAAGCTCGACGCCAACCACCACCTGTGGAGCAAGTCGCGCATCGCCGTGGGCATGCCCGATGCGAGTTTCAAGGTCGTCGCCGAATCGCCCGAGCTGATCAAGCCGGACCCGTT
Organism: Acidovorax sp.; assembly: GCF_046339755.1. Lineage (GTDB taxonomy): Bacteria > Pseudomonadota > Gammaproteobacteria > Burkholderiales > Burkholderiaceae_C > Acidovorax. The sequence goes on from NZ_JBKDTZ010000317.1 coordinate 33,430, forward strand.
CCCTAAAGGCTACCAGTAAACCCTTCCGCCGCAGCGTCCGGCCCACCAGGCCGGGCCGCTGCATGGCCGCCCCCTTGTTTGCCGTGAATGGAGTCTGGCACCCATGAACTTTTCCGAAATGCTCAACATCGGCCTCATGCAGGGTTTTGCGGGCCTGAGCCTGTTCGCCGTGCTGCTGCTCATGGGCCTGGGGCTGGCCATCATCTTCGGGCAGATGGGCGTGATCAACATGGCGCATGGCGAGTTCATGACCATCGGCGCCTACACCATCTACCTGGGCTCCACGCTGGCGTCCACGCATGCGCCGCAGCTCGTGGCCTACTATTTTCCGGTGGCCATCGTGGCGGCCTTCGGCTTTGCCTTCGCCGCCGGTTGGCTGGTGGAATGGGGCCTGATACGCCACCTGTACAAGCGCCCGCTCGATACGCTGCTGGCCACCTGGGGCATCAGCCTGGCGCTGCAGCAGTGCTTTCGCACCTTCATCGGCCCCAAGGAGGTCAGCCCCACCTTGCCCGACTGGCTGCTGGGCTCGTGGGCGCCCGTCGAGGGCCTCGATATCCCCATCAACGGCATGTTCGTGCTGGGGCTCACGGTGGTGGTGACGGGCGGCGTGCTGCTGGCCCTGCACAGGAGCCGCTGGGGCCTCAGGGTGCGCGCCACGGTGAGCAACCGCGTGATGGCCAACGCCACCGGCATCGACACCAAGAAGACCGACCGCCTGACCTTTGCCATCGGCTGCGGCATTGCCGGTGTGGCGGGTGCGGCCTTCACCACCATCGGTTCCACCGGGCCGACCTCTGGCTCGCTCTACATCGTCGACGCCTTCCTGGTCGTCACCTTCGGCGGCGCGGCCAGCCTGCTGGGCACGGTGGTCTCGGCCTTCGGCATTGCGCAGACGCAGTCGATCACCGAGTTCTTCCTGGCCGGCTCCATGGCCAAGGTGATCACGCTGTCCCTGATCGTGCTGATCCTGATGGTGCGGCCGCAGGGCCTGTTCGCCTCCAAGGTGCGCCGCTGAGCGTTCGCCGATCCCCACCTGAGTTCACCGGAGTCCTTTCATGAATGCCCTCAAAGCCTGGATCCAGCGCTACCAGCTCGCCAGCCTGGTGCTGCTCACCGTGCTGCTGGCCGTGGTGCTGCCGCTCGCGCTCGACATCTTCCGCCTGAACCTCGTGGGCAAGTACCTCACCTACGCCTTCGTGGCCATCGGCCTGGTCATGGTCTGGGGCTACGGCGGCGTGCTCAGCCTGGGGCAGGGCGTGTTCTTCGGCCTGGGCGGCTATGCCATGGCCATGTTCCTCAAGCTCGAAGCCTCGGACCCGGTGAGCACCAAGATCCAGTCCACTCCCGGCATCCCCGACTTCATGGACTGGAACCAGATCACCGAGCTGCCCGCGTTCTGGGTGCCGTTCAAGAGCCTGCCGTTTGCGCTGGCGGCCGTGATCGTGGTGCCCACGCTGCTGGCCTGGATCGTGAGCTTCGCCATGTTCAAGCGCCGCGTGGGCGGCGTGTACTTCGCCATCATCACCCAGGCCGTGGCGCTGATCTGCACGGTGCTCATCATCGGCCAGCAAGGCTACACGGGCGGCGTGAACGGCATGACCGACCTCAAGACCCTGTGGGGCTGGGACACGCGCACCGACAGCGCCAAGTACATCCTGTACTACGTGTGCGTGGCGCTCCTGGTGCTGGCCATCGTGCTGTGCCGCTTCGTGCAGACCAGCAAGCTCGGCACCCTGCTCCTGGCCATGCGCGACAAGGAAGACCGCGTGCGCTTCTCGGGCTACGACGTGGCCAACTTCAAGGTCTTCACCTTCTGCCTGGCGGCCGCGCTCTCGGGCATCGGCGGCGCGCTGTTCTCGCTGCAGGTGGGCTTCATGTCGCCCAGCTTCGTGGGCATCGTGCCTTCCATCGAAATGGTGATCTACGCCGCCATCGGCGGGCGCATGAGCCTGGTGGGCGCGGTCTACGGCGCGCTGCTGGTGAACGCCGGCAAGACCTACTTTTCCGAAAGCTTTCCGGACCTGTGGCTGTTCCTCATGGCCGGCCTGTTCATCGGCGTGACCATGGCCTTCCCCATGGGGCTGGCCGGCCTGTGGGAGAGCCATGTCGTGCCCTGGTGGAAGGGCCGCCGCGAAGCGCTGCGCCAGGCAGCGGTGCGGCCCCCGGTGGCTCCGCCCAGCCGGCCGGTTGCCGAAACCGAGGCCGCTGTCCCGAGCCTTCCCGAAGGCACCAGCAGCCAGCGCGCCTGAGTGAGCGCACCACGCACCCGGAGCACACCCCATGAGCAACACCGACTTCGCCCTGGCCGTGGAGGACCTCACGGTCTCGTTCGACGGTTTCAAGGCCATCGACGCCCTTACGCTGTACGTGGACAAGAACGAGCTGCGCGTGATCATCGGCCCCAACGGCGCGGGCAAGACCACGCTGTTGGACCTGATCTGCGGCAAGACGCGCGCCACCGGCGGCAGCATCAAGTTCAAGAACGAGGAGCTCACGCGCATGGCGGAGCACAAGCGCGTGCGCCTGGGCATCGGCCGCAAGTTCCAGACCCCCTCGATCTACGAGAACCTGTCCGTCTTCCAGAACCTGGAGGTCTCCTACCCCTCGGGCCGCACCGTGTTCGGCGCGCTGGCCTTTCGCTGCACCGATGCGGTGAAGGCGCGCGTGCAGGCCGTGGCCGACGACATCGGCCTGGGCGACAAGCTCGACACCGAGGCCGGCCTGCTCTCGCACGGCCAGAAGCAGTGGCTGGAGATCGGCATGCTGCTCATGCAGGAGCCCGAGCTGCTGATGCTGGACGAGCCCATCGCCGGCATGAGCGCGCGCGAGCGCGAGCTCACGGCCGAGCTGCTGCAGCGCATCTGCAAGAACCGCGCTGTGATTGTGATCGAGCACGACATGGAGTTCGTCAAGCGCATCGCGCACAAGGTCACCGTCATGCACCAGGGAAAGATCCTGGCCGAGGGCTCGATGGACAAGGTCCAGAACGACCCCAAGGTGATCGACGTCTACCTCGGCCACTGACCGAACCCCCAAGGAGCAACCCTATGTTGGAAGTCAAGGACCTGTTCGTCGCCTATGGCCAGAGCGAAGCCCTCCACGGCATTTCGTTCTCGGGCCGCGCCAACGAGACCGTGGCCATCATGGGCCGCAACGGCATGGGCAAGACCACGCTGTTCAAGAGCCTCATGGGCGTGATGCCGGCCAAGAGCGGCAGCATCCGAGTGGCCGGCCAGGAAGTGACGCGCGACGAGAGCTTTCGCCGCGTGGCCAAGGGCATCGCCTACGTGCCCCAGGGCCGCATGATCTTTCCCACCCTCACGGTGGAGGAGAACATCCAGACGGGCCTGGAGAACTCGAAGACGCGCGAGATCCCCGACGAGATCTACGCCCTGTTCCCGGTGCTCTGGGACATGCGCCGGCGCAAGGGCGGCAACCTCTCGGGCGGGCAGCAGCAGCAGCTGGCGATTGCGCGCGCGCTGGTCACCGACCCCAAGGTGCTGCTGCTCGACGAGCCCACCGAGGGCATCCAGCCCTCCATCATCAAGGACATCGCCAAGGCGCTCAACGAGATCCGCAAGCTGCGCCAGATCACCATCGTGGTCAGCGAGCAGGTGCTCTCGTTCGCCATGGACGTGGCCGACCGCCTGTTCGTCATCGAAGGCGGCCGGCTGGTGCACGAGACCGCGCGGGCCGACACCGACCAACAGCGCATCAAGGCCTACCTCTCCGTCTGAGCCTTCTCTTTTCCCTTACGTCCTCCCTCCACAACCATCCAAGGAGCAACACACCATGGCCGATACCCTGATCAAGGTGGACCTCAAGCAGTCGCCGTACGACAACCCCCAGGTGCACAACCGCTGGCACCCGGACATCCCCATGGCCGTGTGGGTGGAGCCTGGGGCGGAGTTCAAGCTCGAGACCTACGACTGGACCGGCGGCGCCATCAAGAACGACGACAGCGCGGACGACGTGCGCGATGTGGACCTGTCCACCGTGCACTTCCTGTCGGGCCCCGTGGGCTTGAAGGCCGCCCTGCCGGGCAGGGACCTGGTGATG
>NZ_JBKDTZ010000318.1:0-23945 GCF_046339755.1 Acidovorax sp.
CCTCAACGAGGAGCTGACCGGCAACATGGTCGACCAGTTGCTGCGCGGGCGGGTGGACATGGCGATCTTCTCGCCCACCATGCCGTCGGAAGACACCACCTTCACGCCCCTGGTCGAAGAGGAGTTCGTCTTTCTCGAATCACCCCAGGACCGACTGGCCGTGCCGCCCGGCGACGTGGGCCTGGCGCAGGCCATCGCCCGCCCGCTGGTGTGGCCCGCCAACACGCATGGCCACTGCACGCGTTGGCTGGTGGATGCTGCTCTCGGCAATGCGGGCTACCCGGCGGCGCGCGTGGCGGCGGAAATCAATTCCGTCTACACGCTCAAGGCCGCGGTGGAGGCGGGGCTCGGCCCCACCATCATGCCCCTGGGCCTGGCACAGCGGGAGGTGAGCGAGGGCCGCCTGCGCGCGCACCGCATCGACTCGCCGGCGATGTTCCGCACGCTCGGCCTGTGCCTTTCGGTCCACCTGCCCACCACCAACGCCAAGCGCGCGATCTGCCGGCTCATCGGCGAGGTGATCCGCGACCTGTGCACGAGCGGGCAGTGGCAGGGCACGCGCCTGCCCGCCGACCCCAAAGCCTGAACCTGCATCGCCGGATCGAGAACTAGTTGGCACGCACGGCAGGCACAGGGCTTGTTGCCCGGGCGGCGAGGAACTAACCTAGGTGCACCTGGACCGATTCATCGCCGCCCGGCGCGCAGCCCAGGGACTACATGTGCGGGCACCGGAATGCCCGCCGCCCCTTACTTGCCGTTCGTACAACCGGAGTCCTCCCATGAAGCATCTGTGCCTTCTTGCCATCCCTGCAGCGATCGCGGCCCACAGTCCGCTTGCGAGCGCCCAGGCCACGCTGAACCTGAACGACGGGGTAATGCGCATCCCCAGCGTGACGGTGGGGAGCGATGTCTACACCAATGTGATCCTGCGCTTTGGCGCAGATGGACGCTTTGGTCTGGAGGCCGCCACGCCGCCCGCCGGCAACCCGGGTGGCGGTGGCGGCGGCGCCCAGACCCTGCAGCTGTCCTACGCACCCCAGCCCAACACCCAGTACTGGTACACGGCCCAGGGCCGGGTCGTGGCGGCGTGCTCGAACCTTCCCCAGGCCGCCATCACCCTCAAGGTTCCGGCCGGGGCCACGGCCCAGGCCAAGGTGCCTCTGGTGATCAGTCTCGCAGGCTGGGCACCAAGCGGCAATCCGCCGGCTCCCGTGCCGCAGGACGCGGCCGGGCTGGAGCAGTTCGCCGCGGCCGGCATGGCCTCTGCCACCTTCGAGTACCGCGGCTGCGACAACTGGAGCAGCCCGCTGATCGCGCGCACGAACGTGAACGAAACCTTCGACATCGCCAGCTCGGATTTCGGGCTGGGCCTGGCGGCGATCAAGGCGGCCGTCGCCGAACGCAACCTGCCCATCGACACCAGCCGCATCGTCGTGGCCGGCACCTCGTTCTCGAGCAACCTCATCTTCACGGTGGCCACGAAGCACCGCTTGCAGGGCGCCATCGCACTCGCCGGAGGCTGCGACTACGATTGCAACGCCACCGGCACGACCTACGAGCAACCCAATGACTTCCGGGTCAACGGCGCGGCCATCCGTGTCGCCGCAGTCTCGGGCAGCGCCGACCAGCTGTTCCCGCCGGTGGGGCTGGGCAGTTCAGGCTATGGCGCATCCGGCGCCCGCGCCCGCATCCTGACGGCCATCCCCGACGCGGCCAAGCGACCCGCCTCGTTCTACACCTATGTGGCGCCAGGCGCCGGCCATGAGGTGAATGCGACGATGTGGGCCAAGGCGCGCACGTTCGCGCAGTGCATGACCAACCTGCGCCCGGCGGGCGATTGCGCGGCCGACGACCGCTGAGCAAGCGGGCCGGCCCCCGCCCAGGGGAGCGCTTGTCAATGGTGCAGTGCGCGGCGCTCGTGCTTGGCCTGGTACATGGCCTCGTCCGCATGGCGGATGGCCGCATCGGCCGTGCTCAGCCCGGGGTCGGAGCAGACCACGCCCACGCTGGCACCCGGGTATTTCAGGGTCCGCTGGCCAGCCAGGGGAATGCGGCACACCGTGGCTTGCTGCAGGCGCTGGCGCAGGCTGTGGATGGCTTCGGCGGGGTCCTGATCGCGCTGCGGACCGGGGCCCACGAACACGAACTCATCACCACCGAAGCGGCTCAGGTAGTCGCTTTCGCGCATGGCGGCGCGCAACTGGTTGGCAATGGCGCATAGCAGGGCATCGCCGGCCTCGTGGCCGTGGCTGTCATTGACGTTCTTGAAGCCGTCGAGGTCGAGAAAAGCCACCATCACCGTGCTGCCCGAGCGCCGCGAACGCGCCTGCAGCCGCTCCAGCTCTTCAAACAGGGCCCGGCGATTGGGCACGCCCGTGAGCGGGTCCAAGAGGGCCATGCTGGTGAGCTGCTCGTTCTTGCGCTGCAGCTCCTCCAGCAGTTGCTCGCGCTCGACCTGCTGGGCGATCAGGCCGGCAAACAGCTGCAGTATCTTCCCGGTCTCGGGCGGGAGTTCGGCGCGCTCGGCGCTGGCAGCGCACAGCGTGCCGTAGATGGCGCCATCGGACAGACGTACCGGCATGCTCACATAGGTCTGGATGCCCAGGGCGGCCGCCGCCTCCGAGTCCCCCCAGCAGCCCTGCACGTCGGCCGTGAACATGCGGTTTTCATTGAGGGCGCGGTAGCACAGCGTGTCGCCCCAGGGCACGGTCAGGCCCTCGGGGATCTCCATCCTGCGCGTATTGCGCGAGTACAGCACATGCTGCAGTTCGCGCTTGAAATCGATGGTGGTGAGGTACGTGGACTCCAGCCGCGTGACCTTTTCCAGCATCTCCAGCAGCGGGCGGGTCAGCTCTTCAAGCGTCTTGGCGTGTACGACGGAGTCGGAAAGTCGGGCGAGAAGCGGGTCCATGACAGCAGCAACGATGGGGTACACGGTTGGCATGCCAATCCACTGCGGACGCATCCCATCGTGGCAATGTACGCCAATTTCGGCAATTAATTTATTGCCATATCAATATATCTAGGGTAGGGCCGCATTCTGTTGCCGAAGTCCCACCAAAGCTGTTCGAAGGCGGATTCAACAACCTGTCATGACATGTTCGGTTTGCGCGCAATCAGGTGCTCCATGATCTCGCTGGTGCCGCCGTAGATGCGCTGGATGCGGGCATCGGCGTACATGCGTGCGATCGGGTACTCGACCATGTGGCCATAGCCGCCAGACAGCTGCAGGCATTCGTCGATCACCCGGCCCTGCTGCTCGGTGCACCAGTGCTTGGCCATGTAGGCGGCCTCGTGGCCCAGACCTGGGCGGCATGGCCCGGGCCCTGCACATGGCGCCCATCACACTGCAGCGGCGACTGGCCAACCAAGGCATCGCCTAACCAAGCGCTCAAGGCCGAACTGCGGCGCGACACGGCGATCTGGCGGTTCAACACGAGCAGCGTCTCATTGGCGGAGCTGGCCGCCGGGCTGGGCTTCAACGACAGCCCGGCGTTCGAGCGGGCCTTCAAGAACTGGACCGGCAGCCCGCCGGGCGCCTATCGGCGATAGTGTGGTGTCCCGCGTTGACTGGCTCGCGGGCAGCACCTCGACCCATCAAGGATTTGCATGAACAGCCACCTGGCACCCGTCGAACTCTCCAAGGCCTACCGCCTCCTCAACCATGGCCCCACGGTGCTGGTATCGGCGCGCCATGCGGGGGTGGACAACGTGATGTCCGCCGCCTGGGCCTGCGCGCTCGACTTCGCGCCGCCCAAGCTCACGGTGGTGCTGGACAAGGCCACGCGCACGCGCGCCCTGGTCGAGGGCAGCGGCCGCTTCGTGATCCAGGTGCCCACGGCCGCGCAGATGCAGCTGACCCACGATGTGGGCAACGCCAGCCTGCACCAAGACCCGGCCAAGCTGCAGCGCCATGGTGTGGAGCTGTTCGGCATCGAGGGGCACGATCTGCCCTTCGTCGCGGGGTGCTCGGCCTGGCTGGCGTGCAAGCTCATCCCCGAAGCGCACAACCAGCAGGCCTACGATCTTTTCATCGGCGAGGTGGTGGGTGCCTGGGCCGATACCCGCGTGTTTGCCGACGGGCACTGGCATTTCGAGACCGCCGGGCCCGAGTGGCGCAGCCTGCACTATGTGGCGGGCGGGCAGTTCTATGCCATCGGCGAATCGCTGGTGGCGCGCACGGAGCCCCAGGGGGGATAAGCCTTGCGGCAAGGCTCCGGGAGACCTGGCCCATTTCCTTTTGGGCGCGCGGAACAATCCCGATAGGATGGCGCACGGGGCCGCGCTTTCCTGGCCCTGCCCCCCTCGCTGCATATCCCTTGCCGATGCAACCCAGCCTCGCACTGCCCTGCGCCTTTTGCGTTGCGCTGTCCTTCGCCTTGACAAGCTGCAGTTGCCCGCTTGCCATGTACAAGCTGGGTTTTGCCAACAAGCACGGTTTGGCACCGCCGCGGATCCGAGAAAGGGCTCGGAGTAGATGGGCAAGGCCCTGCCCCCGCTGGTGCCGCTGGCGGAAAAGGGGGACATGGACGTCCTGCCGATTCTGGGCCTCGCCTACAAGGACGGTGACGGCACGGCCCCGGACGCCAGGAAGTCCGTCCATTGGCTGAAGCTGGCCAGTGCCCATGGCGACAGCCTGTCGAAGGCCTATCTCGCGAATGCCTATGCCGATGGAGCGTGGAGAAGGACGAAAAGAAGGCCCTGGAATTGCTGGAAGAAGCGGCCTCGGACGGCGAGCCCGTGGCGCAGGTTCTTCTGGGCCCGCGCCATTCCACAGGCCATGGCGTTGCGCAGGACCATGGCCGGGCCGTCGAGCCATGGCAACAAGCGGCGAGGAAGGATGGAGTCAATGCCCCCCTACTTCCTGGCCCAGGCCTATGAGGCGGGCAGCGCAGTGCTGCACCTGCGCCCACTGGCTGCGGTTCACGCCGCCTTGCGCTGCCCCCGCTCCATTCCGCTCGCCTGCAGCGCCAGCTCCGTCGTCTGCTGGAAATGCTGCTGCAGCAAGGCCGTGGCGCGCGCCACGTCGCGCGCCAGCGCGGCTTCGACGATGGCCGTGTGCTCGGCCGGGATGTCGCGGTGCGCGGATCGGGCGGCAGCAGGCGGCAGGCCTGAATCGCTGGCGGCCACGGCCGAGATGTAGCGGTAGCGGGTGAAGCGCTCGCGCAGGTTGGCGGCCAGCTCCAGCAGCACGCGCGAGCCGCAGGCCGAGAGCAGCGCATCGTGGAAGGCCATGTGCGCCTCGTCCCATTGGGCGGACAGGGCCGCGGGCATGCCAGCCTCGCGCAGGGCCAAGCGGCTGAGCTGGTGGTGGGCGGCCACCACGCGCGCCTCCCAGGCCACGTCGCCCTGCAGCAGCGACAGGCGCAGCGCCTCGGTTTCCACCAGCACCCGGGCACCCGAAATCTCCATCAGATCCTGCGCCGAAGCGCTGGCGACCTTGAAACCGCGCTGGTCCTCGGCCTGCACGAAGCCGCTGCTGGTCAGGCGCGAGAGTGCCTCGCGCATGGGGATGGGGCTGGCGCCATAGCGCGTGCACAAATCCTTGATGAGCAGCTTGGAGCCGGGGGCGAACAGGCCGCCGACGATGTCCAGGCGCAACTGCGCCACCAGTGAAGAGGTGCGTGTGGTGGGCGCGCCTGGGAGCGCTTCGGTGGCTGTGGTCATGGGGTGCCGCCAGGGTAATGGGGATTGTCTGGGAAATTATAGGGTTTGTACTAACATATACTTTTTAATGAAATATATATATTTTACCCATTCACGCAACCTGTACCTCCCCATGAAGCTCTGCACAGTCACCCTCCAAGGTTCCCGCCGCCTCGGCCTGCTTGACGGCGAGCAGGTGCGCCCCCTGCCCGCCGACGTGGCACGCGATGTCGGCGATTTCGTGCGCCAACTGGCCGCGGGCGCGAGCCGCGATGAACTGGTCGCCCGCGCAAGCGCCCCCGTGCCGCTGGCCGAGGTGCAGTTCCTGCCACCGGTGGTCGCGCCCGAAAAGATCATCTGCGTGGGCCTGAACTACCACGACCACACCAAGGAAAGCGCCTACGCCCAGCCCGACTACCCCACGCTGTTCCTGCGGCTGACCACCAGCCTGTGCGCGCACGACGCACCCATCGTGCGCCCCGCCTGCAGCGACAGCCTGGACTACGAGGGCGAGCTGGCCGTGGTGATCGGCACCGGTGGCCGCCATATCCCGCTGGACAAGGCGCTAGACCATGTGTTCGGCTATTCGGTGTTCAACGACGGCTCGGTGCGCGAGTACCAGTTCAAGACCCCGCAGTGGACGGTCGGCAAGACCTTCGACGCCACAGGAGGCTTCGGCCCCGCTGTGGTCACCGCCGACGAACTGCCACCCGGCGCCCGCGGCCTGAAGCTGGAGACGCGCCTGAACGGCCAGACCGTGCAATCGGCCAACACCAGCGATATGGTGTTCGACGTGGCCACGCTGGTGCAGGTGATCAGCGAGGCCATCACCCTGGCCCCGGGCGACGTGATCGTGGCCGGCACGCCGGCGGGCATCGGCTGGGCGCGCAACCCTCGCCTGCTGATGCTCGAGGGGGATGTGTGCGAGGTCTCCATCGAGCGCATCGGCACGCTGCGCAACCCCATCGTGGACGAGGTGCTTGCCGGCACCGTCGCCGCATAAGGCAAGCCCACTCAAGAACCACAGAAGACCAACGCCATGAACCGCCTGCTTGCCCCCCTGGCCCTCGCCGCCGCCACCCTGCTGGCCGCCACCACCGTGCACGCCCAGTTGGCGGGCCGCACCGTCAGCATCATCGTGCCGCAGCCCGCCGGCAACCCCACCGACGGCGTGGCACGCAAGCTCCAGCCGCTGTTGCAAAAGGAGCTGGAGCAGACCGTGATCGTGGAAAACGCGCCCGGCGCGGGCGGTTCCATTGGCGTGCAGAAGGTGCTGGGCAGCCCGCCCAGCACCGTGCCGGTGCTGATCGCCTCGCAGACGGAGCCCATCCTCACGCCCTTCACCACAAAGGCGGCGCGCTACAAGCCCGAGGACTTCCGCGCCATCGCGCTGGTGGCGCGCCTGCCCTATATCCTGGTGGCCCGGCCGGGACTGGCGGCGGCCAACCCCAGGGAGCTGGCTGCACTGGCCAAGAAGTCGCCTGCGCCCCTGAGCCTGGGCGACATCGGCCCCGGCTCGATGATCCACCTGCTGGGCGAGCAGTGGGCGCGCAAGAACGGCGTCAAGCTCAACCAGATCTCCTACCGGGGCGTTCCCCCCATCAGCCAGGACCTCATGGGCGAGCAGATCGACCTGAGCTTCCTGCCGCTGGGCGGCGCCACGCTGTCGATGATCCAGTCGGGCAAGGTCAAGGCCATCGGCAACTCGGCCGGCGCCGTGCACCCGCAGCTGCCGCAGGTGACGACCATCGCAGGGTCGGACAAGGCCCTCTCCAGCTTCGTCTACGGCACCTGGATCGCCCTGCTCGTGCCCACCAAGACTCCGGCCGACGTGGTCGAACGGCTGAACAAGGCGCTTACGACAGTGATGAAGGACAGCGACTTCCAGACCTACGTGACCACGAGCGGCATGGAGCCGGCCAACGTCAGCACCCTGCGCGACCTGGACGGGTTCTATGCTGCGGAGATCCAGCTGTACCAGGGGTTGGCCAGGGAAATCGGCGTGACCGCCGAGTGAGCGCAGCTGCCGCAGAAAAAAACAGGAGACAGACCGTGACGAATCCGCAGCCCCAGGACCGCCCCGCCATCCATTCCGTCGACGAGTTCGTGCTGAGCGTGCCCGACCTGGAGAAGGCGCGCCACTTCTACACCAGCTTCGGCCTCGATGTACGCGACGAGGCAGGCGCGCTGGCCCTGTACACCCATGGCCACCCGCACCGCTGGGCACGCGTGCTCCAGGGTGGGGGCGGCCCCAAGCGGCTCGAATGGATCAGCCTGGGCATCCATGCACCGGACCTGGACCGCTTTGCAGCGCTGCTGCGCGAACGCGGTGTGCCCGGCGTGCCTGTACCCAAAGGTGCCGACCCGGCGGGCCTGTGGCTGCGGGGCCCGGACGGGCTGCCCATTCAGCTGCGCGTGGCGGCCAAGGTCTCACCCAATGCCCCGGGCCCGCGCGAATCGACGCCCGAGCCCGCCAACCATGGCCGTGCGCCCAGCCGCAGCAAGGCCCAGGCCACACGGCCACTGTACCTCTCGCACATCCTGCTGTTCACGGCCGACGTGACGCAGGCGCTCGACTTCTACACCGGCGTGCTCGGCCTCAAGGTGTCGGACCAGTCGGCCGGCATCATCGCTTTTCTGCACACGCCGCATGGCAGCGACCACCATCTGATCGCCTTCGCCAAGTCCAACGCCGCAGGCCTGCACCACAGCAGCTGGTGCGTGCCCTCGCTGGATGCCGTGGGCATGGGCGCGCAGCAGATGGCCAACGCCGGCTACCCGGACGGCTGGGGCCTGGGCCGGCATGTGCTGGGTTCGAACTACTTCCGTTATGTGCGCGACCCCTGGGGCAGCTTTGCCGAATACTCGTACGACATTGACTACGTGGCGCCGCACGCCCAGTGGCCTGCGGCGGACCACCCGCCCGAGGATTCTCTGTACGTCTGGGGCCCCCATGTCCCCGAAGACTTCATCGTGAACCACGAAACTCCCCGCAGCTAGGCAAGGAAGTCATACGCCCTGCGGTGGCTGCAGAACGCCCGGCGCGGGTGTTGTCACCTGGGGTGTGCGCACCTGCGGCAGGCAATCGGGGTACTCGCGCTGGATGAAAGTCACCAGCGCCTCGCGCACCCGGCAGCGCAGGTCGAAGGCCAGGCCCGAGGAGCGGGCCGAGACCAGCACGCGGATCTGGATGGTGCGGTCCGTCGCCTCGGTGAGCTGCAGCACGCTCACGCGCTTGTCCCATTCGGGCGCGGTATCGAGCACGCGCTTGAGTTCTGCGCGCAGCGGGTCGAGCGGCAGCGCATAGTCGGCATACAGGAAGACCGTGCCAAGGATCTCGGAGCTGGTGCGCGTCCAGTTCTGGAACGGGTGCTCGATGAACCACTGCAGCGGGATGATGAGCCTCCGCTCGTCCCAGATCTTGAGCACCACGTAGGTGCCCGTGATTTCCTCCACGCGGCCCCACTCGCCCTCGATGATGAGCACGTCGTCGATGCGAAACGGCTGGGCCAGGGCGATCTGCAGGCCCGCGATCATGTTGCTGAACACCGGCCGCGCGGCGATACCGGCGACGATGCCCACCACCCCGGCCGAGGCCAGCAGGCTCGCGCCCACCTGGCGTGCGCCGGGAAAGGTCATGAGCATCATGGCGACACCGGCCATCACCACCGCAGTCATGGCGGTGCGCGAGAGCACGCGCGCCTGCGTGGCGATGCGGCGCGCGGTGAGGTTGTCCTCGACATCGGCCGGGTGCTTGGCGATCACCCCGTCCGCGAGGCCGCCGATGGCCGCGATCAGCAGCCAGCAAGTGCCGGCGATGACGGCCAGGCCGTTGAAATGGCGCACCGTGCCGATATGGCGCAGGTCGTCGCTGGCGGCCTGCCACACCAGTTGCAGAGCGATCAGCGGCAGCAGGATGCGCACCACGGGCACGCAGGCCTCGAACACCGAGCGCAGCACCAGCACATGGCCCGTGGCACGCCGCAGCACCACCGCAGCGATGCGGTGCACGATGCCCGCCACGATGACTGCGGCCACGGCCACGATGCCGGTGTGTGTCCAGGAGGTGGGGTCGAACCAGTCCATCATGCGCCCGCCCCCAGGGGCTGGGTGTCAGCGAAGAAGGCGAGGGTCGGTCGGCTGCTGTCCGGCAAAAGGGGGCTCCGCGAAGATCATGGAAGGCCCCATTGTGGAAAATTGCTGCACAGCAACATGTCAGCCAATGCCGACAATGCCAAGGATGTGGTTGCTCTTGATCGGTTGCACCGTGGCCCTGGCCTCGCGCTCCACCACGGCGGCGATCTGCGCCTGCGGCGTGGCGATGGGCTCGGTGCTGTGCCGTAGAGCATCTGGGCCAGCGCCGGCTCCGCCGTCACGGCCTGGAAGGTGCCATGGAGGCGCGCCACCAGCGCACCGGGCAGGCCGGCAGGGCCCCACACGCCGACCCAGGTATTGAACTCCAGCTCCGGCAGGGTTTCCGCCAGCGTGGGCACCTCGGGCGCGATCTTGCTGTCAGAGGTGTCAGGGCACGTGCATGTCCCAGGGCGTCTTCCCCGGCGGCAGCGGTGGCCGCGCCGTGAGCTCAGCCAGCGGTTCGCCGGCCTCGTAGCGCGCGATCAATGCCTCCGGGTCGAACAGGATGCCCATGAAGTTCTCCTCGTAGGCGCCTGAGGCGAAGAAGGCGCCGAGGTCCGCGTTGGCGGTGAACACGTCGTACTGCAGCTCCACCCGGTTGCCGTCGGGGTCCTTGTAGTACAGCGACACGGTGGGGCCGTGATTGATGGTCCAGTACGGCACGATGCCGGCCGCCTTGAGCCGGCGGAAAGTGGCGAGCAGCGCAGGCAGCGTGGGGTAGGTGAAGGCCAGGTGCTCCAGACCCCCTGCCCCGTCGTCAGCCGGCGCGAGTTCGGGCCGGCCGATCAGGCCGATGCGGTGGTGCTCGTCGTCGTAGGTCAGAAAGCACAGCATGGCGTTCTCGAACGCGGGCCAGCCCTGCAGCACCGTGAGGTACCAGGCGCGCGAGCGTGGCAGATCGGTGACGCGCAGCACCACGTGGGCCAGCTTGGCAGGACGGATGGGATGCGCGGCGGCGTCGGGAAGGGTGCGGGGTTGCATGGGTTTGTCTCCTGTCCTAAGGTTCTGCGATGACGCGGTTCTCGATGGCGCCGATGCCCTCGATCTCGACCCGCACCACATCGCCCACCTGCAGGTAGCGCGGCGGGTCCATCAGGCCGCCTACGCCGGCGGGGCTGCCGGTGGTGAGCACGTCGCCCGGCTCCAGGGTGAAGGCGGTGCTCAGCTCCACGATCATGTCTTCCACGCGGTGGGTCATCTCGCGGGTGTTGCCGTCCTGGCGCAGATCGCCGTTGACCCAGGTGCGCAGGCGCAGGGCGTGGGGGTCGGACAGTTCGTCGCGCGTCACGATCCAGGGGCCGAAAGGGCCATGCGTGTCGAACGACTTGCCCAGGGTGTGCGTGGGCGCGCGCATCTGCCAGTCGCGCACGCTCAGGTCGTTGGTCACCACGAAGCCGGCCACCATGTCCATGGCGTCTTCGCGGCGCACATGGCGGCAGCGCCGGCCGATCACCACACCCAGCTCGCCCTCGTAGTCGAACTGGACCGATACGCGTGGCAGGTGCACCGGGTCATACGGGCCGTTGACGCAGCTCACCTGCTTGTTGAACCAGGCCTGGCCCGGTGCGCGCACCAGATTGACCTTGCGCGCCTCCTCCAGGTGCGAGGGGTAGTTGCCGCCCAGGCCCAGGTACTTGCGCGGCGCGGGAATGGGCGCGAGCAGGCGCACGGCGGCCAGGTCCCGGCGCGGTGCGCTGGCGGCGGTGGTGCGGGCCCAGTCCAGCCCGGGCTGGCCCAGGGCGATGAGCGCCATCAGGTCCGCGGGTGCGCCGGCGATGGCGCCCAGGTCGGCCAACGTGGCGCCTTCGACCACGCCATAGCTGGCGCTGCCACCGGCGGTGAAACTGGCGAGCTTCATGGTGCCACTGCCTCATGCGCCGCAAACAGCTGGGCGATGGCGGCACGGGCCGAGGCCAGCGCGGCATCGCGCACCTCGGGCCCGCGGTTCACGCCCTCTGCACGCACCACGTCGAAGCGGGTGATGCCCATGAACTGCAGCACTGCCACGAGATAGCGCTCCTGGAAGTCCTTGTCCTGCATCTGCGGCGGGGTGCTGTAGATGTTGCCGCGCGAGGACGCGATGACCACGCGCTTGCGGCCCGCCAGGCCGCGCGGGCCCTGCGGAGTGTATTCGAAGGTGCGGCCGGCCTGGGCCAGGGCATCGATCCAGGCCTTGAGCTGGGTGGGCACACCGAAGTTGTACATGGGCGCTCCGATCACGATGGCATCGGCCGCCAGGAACTCGTCGAGCAGGGTGTTGAGGTGGGCCAGGTCGGCACGGCCCTGCGCGCTGGCCGGCTGGCTGCGCTGGCGCAGGGCGGCCACGGTCTCGGGCGTGAGCTGGGGCGGCACGGTCACGGCCAGGTCGCGGTAGGTGACGCGCACGGCGGGGTCGGCCGCGCGCCAGGCGTCCACCGTTTCGCGGCTCAGGAGGCGCGAGACGGAGGCCGGGCCGGTGAGGCTCGAATCCAGGTGCAGGATGTGGAAGGCTGAGGTCATGTTGGTCGTTGCACGAGCGATGGAGGCCCGATGATGGGTGCCGACCTCGTTCCACTCAATAGGGTCTGGTAAACCGTATCGTTCCTCTGATGGAACGAAAATCGGCACCACCATTGGCCCGGAGTGCACGCGCATGGAAGACCTGAACGACCTGATGTTCTTTGCCAAGATCGTGGAGCACGGCGGCTTCAGCGAGGCCGGCCGGCGCCTGGGCGTGCCCAAGTCGCGCCTGAGCCGGCGCATGGCGGTGCTGGAAGAGCGCATGGGCGTGCGCCTGCTGCAGCGCTCGCCCCGGCGCATCACCCTGACCGGCGCGGGCCAGAGCGTCTACGAGCGTTGCCGCACGCTGGTGGAACTGGCCGAGTCCACCCACGAGCTGGCGCGGCAGGCCTCGGCCACGCCGCAAGGCGAGGTGCGCATCAGCTGCCCGATCACGCTGGCGCAGGTGTGGCTCACGCCCCTCCTGCCGTGCTTCATGCAGGCGTATCCGCTGGTGCGCCTGCATGTGGCGGCCACCAACCGCCGCGTGGACCCCATTGAGGAGCGCATGGACGTGGTGATCCGCGTGCGCCGCCCGCCCCTGCCCGATTCGGACCAGGTGGTGCGCAAGCTAGGCGCATCGACCGATGTGCTGGTGGCCAGCGCCCGGCTGTTCGATACGGTGGCCGTGCCGCAGGAGCCCGAGGACATTGCCCGCCTGCCCACGCTGTCCTGGCCCGGCCGGGGCGAGCGCGTCAGCTGGAGCCTGGCCAGCGCCGAACGCGCGCTGGAGCTGCAGCATGTGCCACGGCTGGTGACGGACGACATGTTCGCACTGCGCGAGGCGGCGCGCGCCGGCATGGGCATCGCCCTGCTGCCGCGGCGCATATGCCAGGCCGACATCCGCGCGGGGCGGCTCGTGCAGGTGCTGCCGCGCTGGGCCTCGCCGCGCGCCGATGTGCTGGCCGTGTTCACCAGCCGGCGAGGCATGCTGCCCGCGGTGCGCGCGCTGCTGGACTACCTGGACCAGAACCGCGAGGACGACACGGATGCCTGAGGCCGCGCCCGCTCACTGGGCGATGCGCGCAATCGCCACATGCAGCATCTGCGGCGTGCAGGGTTTGGGCAGCACGTCGAAGCCCATCTGCTGGATGTGGTCCAGTTGCTCGGCATAGCCCGTCATCAGCAGCAGTTTCTGCGCGGGCCAGGTCTCACGGATGTGCCGGGCCAGGCCCACGCCGTCGATCTCGCCGGGCATCACCACGTCCGACAGCACCAGGTCGGGCCGCTCGCCCTGCTCCAGCAGGGTGCGGGCCTTGGCGGCGCGGTCCACACGCGTCACGCGGCAGCCCAGCGATTCGAGGATGGGGACCAGGGAGGCGGCCACTTCGTCGTTGTCCTCCACCACCAGCAGGCTCTTGTCCAGCGGTGCCAGGGCCGGTGCGGGGCCGGCGGCATCCTCGCGCGCCGCCTGCGGACCGGCGCTCGGAAAGAACAGGCGGATGCGGGTGCCCGTGCCCAGGGTGCTGGCGATCTCCGCCCGCCCGCCCACGCGCTGGCACATGCCATACACCTGGCTGAGCCCCAGGCCCGTGCCCTCGCCCACGGCCTTGGTGGTGAAGAAGGGCTCGAACACCTTGCCGAGCAGCTCCGGCGGAATGCCGCTGCCCGTGTCGCTCACCTCGATGAGCACCATGGCGGGCATGCCCTGCCCGGCCTCGCTCTCACTCGCGTTGCGCGCACTGATCACCAGGCTGCCGCCCTTGGGCATGGCATCGCGCGCGTTGATGGACAGGTTCAGCAGCGCCAGTTCCAGCTCCGCCAGGTCGAGCACCACGGGGGCGGTGGCGGGGTCCACCTGCACGTCCAGCTGGATCTGGCTGCCCAGCTCCGGTGCGATCAGGTCCTTGGTGGGCGGCAACTTGTCCTGCAGCACCACATGCTCGGCCACCAGCGGCTGGCGGCGCGAGAAGGCCAGCAGTTGGCGCGTGAGGTTGGTGGCCGACTTGACGGCACGCGCCATGGAGTCGATCTGCCGGGTGCCCACATCGGGCGCGGTGCGCTTGAGCAGGTGCAGGTTGTTGCTGATGACCATCAGCGCATTGTTGAAGTCGTGCGCCACCCCGCCCGTCAGCCGGCCCAGGGCCTCGAGCTTCTGCGCCTGCAGCAGCGCCTCTTCCGCGCGGCGGCGCGTGGCGACCTCCTTTTCCAGGCTCTCCATGGTGGACAGCGCGGTGCGCGCATTGCGCAGCGCCATGCGTGCGGCGAAGAACAGCCCGGCAATGGGAAGGGCCCCCAGCGCGAACAGCGCCGCCAACTGGCGCAGCACGCCGTTGCGCGCGGCCGAAAGGTTCATGCCCGTGCCCACGAACAGCGGGTAGGGGCCGACCTTGCGGAAGGCGATGATGCGGTCCTGCCGGTCCACCGAAGAGATGCCGCGCATCTGCGCCCCGGTCTCGCCCTGGAGCAGCCGGGCCATCACCGGGCTGTCGGGCGCCAGTTGCTCGGGGGCCTTGTCCAGGCTGGGCCAGCGGGTGTAGATGGCGCCGTCCTCGCGGAACAGGTTGACCGCCAGGCCCGGCTCGTCGGCCACCAGGTCGCCGTAGAAGTCCTGGAAGTACGAGGCAAGCAGACTCACGTTGATCACGCCGCCGAACTGGCCGTTGTGGTCCTCGAAGGCCAGGCTGATGTCCAGGATGCGCTCGCGCGTGGTCCGGGTGACCAGTGGCCCCGACAGGTAGCGCGGGCCCGGTGGCCGCAGGCGGTGGAACTGGAAGTAGTCGCGGTCGGCCACGTTGAACTGCGGCACTTGTGCAAAGCGGCTGCTGGCAATGGGGTCGCCCTTGCTGTCGAAGATCCAGATCGACTGCACCTGCGGCTGGTCCCTGGACCAGGCCGCCAGGTCGGCATGCAGGTCGGCGCCATGCACACGCAGCTCCTGCGGGCTGCGGCCCTTGACCACGGCGAGCACCCGGTCGTGCATCGCCTCGGACGCGGCCATCACCTTGGAGGCATGCTCGTGCGCCACGCGCAGCGAGCGGCTCACGCGCAGTCCGGCCTCGTCCTGCGCGCCCACCAGGGCCACCGCTCCCACCACCAGGTAAATGAACAGCGGCACCGCGATGCTCAGAATCACGAGCAGGCGAAGCCACTTCACCGAGGCATGGGCCCTGGAGCGAGAATCGTCACGGACCAACGGGTGCATCCTTCATCGTGTCGGGAATGGAGCGTCCAGGAGGGGCCGGCGCAGGCAGCGCTGCGCACGGAATCCCCAAAGTATCATTCAAATCTTCCGGCGTGCGCGCCTGCCGAGCCCGGCGGCGCAATTTTTCTGTGCAGGCGTGCAACATGGCTGGCGGCCCCGGCCCCGGTCAGGGTGCCACCAGTCCCAGGGCCCGCGACAGATAGGGGGCAGTGCGGCTGCTGCCGGCCACCGCCACCACGGCAGGCATACCCTGGGCCACGATGCGCCCGCCCTCCTCGCCCGCGCCGGGCCCGATGTCCATCACCCAGTCGCAGGCGGCCACCACGCGCATCTCGTGCTCGACCACCACCACGGTATTGCCTGCGGCCACCAGGCCGTCGAGCTGGGCCAGCAGGCGGTCCACGTCGGCCGGGTGCAGGCCGGTGGTGGGCTCGTCCAGCACGTAGAGGGTGCCGCCGCGCTGGGTGGGCCGCTGCAGCTCGGTGGCCAGCTTGATGCGCTGGGCCTCACCGCCGCTCAGTTCCGTGGCCGGCTGGCCCAGGCGCAGGTATCCGAGGCCGATGTCGCGCAGCACAGCGAGCGGGCGCAGCACCTGGGGTTCATCAGCAAAGGCGTCGCAGGCCGCATCCACCGTGAGGCCCAGCACGTCGGCAACCGTCAGGCCGTTCCAGCGGACTTCCAGGGTCTCGGCGTTGTAGCGTGCCCCATGGCAGGCGGGGCATGGCGCATACACGCTGGGCATGAACAGCAGTTCCACGCTCACGAAGCCCTCGCCCTCGCAGGTGGCGCAACGGCCCTTGGCCACATTGAACGAAAAGCGCCCCGCGTCATACCGCCGCTTGCGTGCGGCCGGGGTGGCGGCAAAGAGCTTGCGCACCCCGTCGAACAGGCCCGTGTAGGTGGCCAGGTTGGAGCGTGGCGTGCGGCCGATGGGCTTCTGGTCCACCTGCACCAGGCGGCGTAGGTGCTCACCGCCCGCGGCAATGCGCCCACCCAGGGTAGCGGCATCGCCCGCCGGAGCCTCCCCATCGTCGGGCAGGGGGAGGCCCTCGTCGTCGTCGCCGGCCACGAGCGGCCGGCCCAGGTGTGCGGATACCAACTCCAGCAGCGCCTGGCTCACCAGGCTGGACTTGCCCGAGCCCGACACGCCGGTCACCGCTGTCATGCACCCGAGCGGAAAAGCCGCATCGAGCCCATGCAGGTTGTTGCGCGTGATGCCTTCCAGCCGCAACCAGCCCTGCGGCGGGCGCGGCGCGCGTGCAGGTACGGCACTCTTCGCCGAACCGAACAGGTAGTGCCGCGTCTGCGAACGCTGCACCTGCGCCAGGCCGGCCGGCGGGCCGCTGTAGAGCACCTCGCCGCCCTGCTCGCCTGCCGCCGGGCCCACATCCACCAGCCAGTCGGCGCGGCGCATGGTGGCCAGGTCGTGCTCCACCACGAAGAGCGAATTGCCCGCCGCCTTGAGGCCTTGCAGCGCTGCCAGCAGCGCCTCGCCGTCGGCCGGGTGCAGGCCGGCCGATGGCTCGTCGAGCACATAGACCACGCCGAACAGCTGCGACGAGAGCTGCGAGGCCAGGCGCAGCCGCTGCAGCTCGCCGGGTGAGAGGGTGGGCGTGCTGCGGTCCAGCGAGAGGTAGCCCAGGCCCAGTTCGATCAGCGCCAGCACGCGCTTGCGCAGGTCGCCGGCCAGGCGCTGGGCGGCGATCACCTTTTCCTCGGACAGCCAGGGCGTGCGGTGCACGTCGGGCGCGGCGGCATGGGCCGCGGGCCGCTTGCCGCGGGTGCGGCCCGCGGGCGCATCGGGGGCGGGATCGCGCTCGCCCAGCCGACCCTCGGCGGCCGGCCGCAGCAACTCGGCCAGCACGGTGAGCGGCAGCTGCGACAGGCTGCCGATGTCGTGCCCGGCAAAAGTGACCGACAGCGCCTCGCGCTTGAGCCGCTTGCCCTGGCACACCGGGCACAGCGTGCCCACCATGTACTGGGCCACGCGCTTTTTCATGAGTGCGCTCTGGCTGTGGGCAAAGGTGTGCAGCACGTGGCGCCGCGCGCCGGTGAAGGTGCCCATGTAGCTCGGGGTGAGCTTGCGCCGGATGGCGTCCTTGACCTCGGCCACGCTGAAGCCCGCGTACACCGGCACCGTGGGCTGCTCGTCGGTGAAGAGGATCCAGTCGCGCAGCTTCTTGGGCAGCGTGCGCCAGGGCACGTCCACGTCGTGGCCCAGCGTGGTGAGGATGTCGCGCAGGTTCTGCCCCTGCCAGGCCAGCGGCCACGCGGCCACGGCGCGCTCGCGGATGGTGAGCGTATCGTCGGGCACCATCGATTGTTCGGTCACCTCGTACACCCGGCCCTGGCCATGGCAGTGCGGGCAGGCGCCCTGCGGCGTGTTGGGCGAAAAATCCTCGGCATAGAGCATGGGCTGGCCGCCGGGGTAATGGCCGGCACGCGAGTACAGCATGCGCAGCGGACTCGATATGGCCGTTACGCTGCCCACCGAGGAGCGCGTGCTCGGCGTGCCGCGCTGCTGCTGCAGCGCCACCGCGGGCGGCAGGCCGTCGATGCTGTCCACCTGGGGCACGCCGGCCTGCACGATGAGGCGGCGCGCATAGGGCGCCACCGACTCCAGGTAGCGCCGCTGCGCCTCTGCGAACAGCGTGCCGAAGGCTAGGGACGACTTGCCTGAGCCGGAGACCCCCGTGAACACCACCAGCGCATCGCGCGGAATGTCCACGTCCACATCCTTCAGGTTGTGCTCGCGGGCCCCGCGCACGCGCACCATGCCGTGCTGGGAGGATGGGGAGGAATCGTCCGGGGAAATGGAAGGCATCGGTGAAGGTGCGTGGTGGTCCGTCGGGTCGGCAGCGGATATCCTAACCACGGCAGCGTGGCCTCCACAGCCCGGCCACATCAGTCCTTGAGCGCTGAGCCCGGCTCAGCCATCTTGCGGTGCTGCTCGGCCAGCACCTGCGAAGGCATGACCTTGGCCATGATGGCCTGCAGCTTGTTCTTGAGGCCATGCACCACATCGGCCTCGCCGTCCATCATGGCGGCAAAGCCCACCCTGGCCACATCGGCCGGGTCGGCCTTGCCGTCGTCGGCGCCCACCTGGGTATCGAGCATGTCCGCACGGGCGAAGAACTCCGTGTCGGTGGCACCTGGCATCAGGCAGGTGACGGTGACGCCCGAATCCTTGAGTTCATTGCGCAGCGCCGCCGCGAACGAATCGATGAAGGCCTTGCTGCCGTTGTAGACCGCCTGGAAGCTGCCTGGCGTAAAACCGGCAATGGAGCCCGTGATGAGAATGCGCCCCCGGCCGCGCCGGCGCATCGGGTGTCCGAGCTTGTGCAGCAGGTACAGGGTGCCGGTGATGTTGGTATCGATCACGTGCTGGATGTCTCCGAACTCCTGCTCCAGGAATCCTTTTCCCAGGCCGTGCCCGGCGTTGGCCAGCAGTGCATCCACCGGCCGCCCGGCGATGGCGTCGACCAACTGGTCCACTCCCTGGCGGCTGGCCAAGTCGGCCTGTACCACCTGCACCGTGGCGCCGAGCATGCGCAGGTCGTTGGCCGCCTGGTCGAGCGCCTGATCGGCCGCGATCACCAGGTCAAATCCGTTCTGGGCACAGCAGCGTGCCAGGTGGTAGCCGATGCCCGACGAGGCTCCGGTGACGACCGCGAGGGGACGGGTGGTGGTGGTCATGGCAGCGCTCCTGAAACGCTCCATTCTGGAATGCCCCACCGGCCCGGGCCGTCAGCGGCTAGCGCGATGCCCGGGGTGCACCGTCCTACGCCGCACCTTGCGGCAGCAGGCCGGGGGCAGCACGACCGCAGTGCAGGACAACAGCCCGAAAGCGGGGAAACGGCCTCTTTCACCCGGCTACCGTTATTGCAATGCACCTGCCGTGCATACCTTGCGTTCAGCGCCGCAATGCATGCACGGTGCAAACTCCGCCAGGCGCAAGCTTAGGGGAGTTTTGTGTTTCGGGGGGCGGGGCCGGTCCACAGGCCGCGGCTCAGCGCCCCGCGTGGTTCTTGAGCTCCTTGAGCAACAGCACCACCTGGTTGGAGGCGTGTCGGCAGCTGGTCTTGAGCACCTTCTGCGACTGCTGCAGATCGCCTGCCTGGAACAGCGTGACCACGGCGGCCGCCTGCTGGTGAAAGTACTTGTGCCGCGCCACCAGCATGCCAAAGGCAGTGTGCTGGCCCAGGCGTGCGCGCCCGGCCCCATGCAGCCAGCGGCCCAGCTGGCAGCGGTGGTCCTGGCAGACCCGCTCCGGGCGCATCACCTCGGTGCTGCGGCCGTGGACCATGTCCTCCAGGCGGGCGCGCCAGTTTTCGTGCAGGGCAATGCCGGCATCGATCTCCATCTCCATCGCCAGGTGGTCGGCGTACTCGGCATCGAGCACGAGTTCGCTGGCGTTGTCCTCTGCGTTCCATGCCGCTTCCGGGCTGGATCGGACCTGCTCGCGGACCCTGAGCAGCCGGCTGAAAAATCCCATCTGCATTCCTCTTGTTCTTGTGGCGCCGGTGGACTGCCGGCCAAACAGGTAGCCTGTCGATCCGCGCGCCCATCCACTGGGTGTCGAGAGCGCGGTGTGGATGCTGAGGCAAGCGCCTCCCGTAATCCATAACCCAAATGATCTAGCCGCACGCGGATTCAGGCCCGCAACGCCCCGTGCAGATCGAGGGCGTTGTGAGTCGCGGCGCCGCTGGCCGTGTTGTCGAAGATGCACCACACACTGCCGGCTTCATGGGTGGCGGCCTGCAGCCGTGCGGCCAAGGCGCCGATGAGTGCGGCGTCGTAGGCCGAGTAGTACACGCGTGGCGATCCGTGCAAGCGGCAGTACACCAGGCCAGGCCAGCCGCCGGGCGCCCGCCCCGGATCGTGAAGTACCGGGTCGGCCAGCACGCGGGCCGCGTGCCAGTGGGCCAGCAGTGCGTTGCCTTCGGGCGTGAACCAGCTGGCATGGCGCGGCTCGACGGCAACCCCGCCCTCGCCATGCAGGTGCCGCAGGCTGCGAAAGAATGCATCGGTCACCGGTCGGTCGAGCGCCAGGCTGGGCGGTAGCTGCACCAGCAGGCAACCCAGGCGATCGCCCAGTCCCGCCGCCTGGCCCAGGAAGGCCTGCAGCAGGGGTTCAGTGTCCTTGAGGCGCGCCGTGTGCGTAATGCTGCGCGGCAACTTGGCGCAAAAGCGGAACGCAGGCGGCGTGGCCGCGGCCCAGCGCTCGTAGGTGGTGCGCTGGTGCGGCCGGTAGAAAGAGGAGTTGATCTCGACAGCCGAAAGGTGCTGCGCGTAGCGCTGCAGGTGGGTTGCGAGCGGGTCTGCCGTGGCAAAACGGTGCTGGCTGCTGCGCGGCAGGCCCCAGCCGGCGGTGCCTACGAACAGCGGGGCCGCAGGGGGATTCCCCGAAGGCAACGGGCTGCGTCCAGCTTCGGAGGGCATCATCCGGGAACCACGGACGCGCCAAACTTGGGACGGGGATTCGCACTGTGGGCATAGGGGCGCCATGCATGCAGCGGCTGGGCAAGGCGGTCCGCCACCACCCTCAGCACAGCCGGATTCCAGGGCATCCCGCAATGGCTGCCTTCGATCTCGATGGATTCGGACCGCCCCGTGCGCTTCATGTCCCTGCATGCTTGCCATGCCACCACGCCATCGCTGCGGCTGTAAATCGACGTGGTGGGAACGGGGGGCGCCTGGCGCAACCTTTCCAGCAACGCCGGGTGCGCTGGTGGCATGCTGCCGTTCAGAAGGCGGTAGACCAAACCGGCGTTTGTGTGCTCTGCGGATCCCGCAAAGGGGGTTCCGATGGTGATGACCTGCCGCACGCGCGAGCGCAGCCGCTTGGCAATCTCGCGCGCATAGATGCCACCCAGACTCCAGCCCACCAGGCTGATGGGGGCGGTGTGGCCAGCGGTGCGCTCCCGAACGCGTTGCGCCAGCGCGTCAAGCCAGCCATCGATCTCGCCCTTGGGGCCGGTGTTGACACCCTGCCCCCAATCGAGGGCGCTGTAACCCAGACGCTCGCAAAATGCATGCAATGGGCGTACCACGGTGGCATTGGTGGCCAGTCCGGGAAATACCACGACCGCATGCCGGTCGCCTCTGGGCAAGGCGGCTTCGCCCATCACATGGTGCCCTGCAAACTCCAATGCGGCGCGCACGGGTTCCAGCGCAAGCAACGCATACGAAGGGCGGCGGATGGGCGAGGTCGATCTGTGCATGAAGGCTCCGATGTGAATGGCCTCCATGGTGCGGCCACCAATGCCGGTGCGATGCACCATTTATCCCCCAGTTGGGGTCGGAGCGTTCTTACGCTGTCCACCCAATGTCGGGCAAGCACCTTGTGATACTTGCCAGGAGCTCACGCCCGGTTCAGGAACATCCGCGTGGCCTTGAGCCCCACGGGCGTCCAGTGCAGCGCCGGCGACATGGCCTGGACCAGCAGATCCCGCCGCTCGACGGCGTCCAGCGTGGGATAACGCTGCTCGAAGATCTCAAGGTCCGTGTCCAGGGCCGCTGGCGCAGGCTCGGAGCGCCCACCCTTGGTGGCCTTGAGCCGTTCGGCCACGCGAAAGCTCATCTGCCGCTTGCCCGTGGCCGGGGTGGCGCCGGTCTCGAAGGGCGCACCATCGGCACTTGCCGCGCCACGGATCCAGTCGTGGATCACCTGCAGTTCGTAGGGGGAGAACACACCGAACATCTTGGCACGCTCGCCCTGCAGCAGGTGCCAGAAGCGGCTATCGGTCACGGGCTGGTTGCGCTTGATCCAGTGGGCTTGCTCCAGCGCAGCCAGAAACGCAGGAAGGTCATCGGCGTTGGACAGCCAGTCGTTCACGCTGCGGCCGGCCACCTTGCAGAAGTCGGAATGCGCGCCATGGCCTGACGGCGCCTTGCGCGCCAGGATGGCCAGCACCTCCCTGTCGATGTCGAAGCCGTCGATCACGTCCAGCGTGCTGACCCCCACGTTGCCCAGCTTGGCACCTGCACGCACCCGGCGCCAGTAGCCGCCACCGTCGTCGATGCGCGGTGCGGCCTCCAGCGCTGCCACGCAGGCGCGCTTGGCATGCCCCGTGTCGGCATTGTCGACCGTGACGTGCAGCGTGAAATAGTAGGGGTCGATGCCCAGTTCATTGAGTTCGTACGCGGTGATGAGCAGGTGCAGGGGCAACTGCTCGTAGCCCAGGTTGAAGCCCACGATCTCGGGGAGGAAATCCTGCGCACTCCAGCCCAGGGCCACTTGAAGCAGCCCTTGCTTGTACAGCGCATCGGGCAGGTCGTCCACAGGGTCCAGTCCATACTGGGCCAGCAAGGCGCGGTAGAGCTTCACGTGGTTCTTGTCGGCCAGGCCGTCACCCAGTTCTTCCACATAGGTGGTGACCAAGTCCGAGAGGCGGGAGTTGTCCGCATGCGCGCACAGGCCGTACAGCCAGGAGCCATCGACCAGCTTGGTGGGCGCGACATTGCGCAGAAAGTACAGGGCGTGCGCACGGTTCGTGAAGTAGCGGCGCGGCGCCCCGGCCTTGCGCTCGTCCAGATAGGCCTGGTACTGGCCATGGACCTTCTGGATATTGGCCTCCATCCAGGCCGTCAGATCGTCGGGGTTCTCGGGTAGATCGTCATCGTCAAGCGCCACTTCCTGCAACGTGCGGCTCAGGAAGTCGGCTGCTTGCCCGCGTTCCTGCAACGTCGGAATGTGGTTCGCCAAACGGTCGTAGAGAGGCGCATGGAGCGCGGCTGGGACGGATGCCATGGAAACGGGGCGGGCGATGGTCGGTTCGGAACGGGGACGTTCCTGCAAATGGAGGTACATGGCGTGTTTTGGGTAGGTATGGCCCTGAGGGTGGGCCATCGCTGCTCCTCCCACTATCGGGACAAAGCTCCCATCCTCGTGAGCGGCCTCCTACGGCGCCCGCGCGTTTACAGACAGCCCCACTGCTGCAGAAGGCCGATGTGCTCGTCCGACACCCGTACACCGATGTCGTTGAGTAGCGCAGGTTGGGCACGTAGACCTTGCGCGCCAGCTCCAGCGCGCGCAGGCGGGCGGTCTCCACGGTGGCTGCGCAGCCGGTGGCCACGCCCACGTAACCGCTGGTACCGCTGGTGATGGGGGCGCTCTGGCGCAGCTCCACCTCGGCAAAGGCGATTGCAGCGCGATCACCTGTCGACAGGCCCTCATCCAGGATCACGGGAATGCCTTTGGAGATTTCCTCGTACCCTTGGGTATAGGGGAACGGCGGCACCGTCAGCACGATGCCGACGGCAAAGTCCGGCGCTGTCTCAAAGCCAGTGGCCGAGCGGTGAAGCATCTTCAGGAAGATGGCCTCCCAGGGCATCGCGCATGCCGCATACAGGCATGTCGCCTCGATTGCGCAGCACCCGCTGGTGGGTCAAGGGCGTGACCGTGGTGAATTCATAGTTGCGGGCTTGCAGGTAGACGCCCAACTCAACCAGCGCAGCCATGCGTTGCCCGTCCATGGCG
>NZ_JBKDTZ010000319.1:0-8655 GCF_046339755.1 Acidovorax sp.
CTTGTAGACCTCACGGGCCACTTCGTACGAGACGTTGAGCAGCGAATCCTGGGCCAGCGCCATGCCGCTTGCGGTCAATGCCAGTGTGGCCAGGAGAGTCTTGAGTTTCAAAGAAGTCATGTGGCGTAGCCCGTAAGGAAAAGCGGAAGATGCCACATTGTGCGCACAGCGCCTTAAAACTCAAAAGAATACATTCTTGTTAATTAATCGGATTTTGGAATAAAGAAACAGGATGTAGCAGCGCGCCTGCCCGCACAGGGGCAGGTGCTGCTCAGGCGGAGGCCTGCGCCGCCTGTGCAGGCGCGGGTGCCGCACCAGGTACGGCGCCCTGCTCGCCCGTGAGCGATTGCAGCAGCGCCCAGCCCAGCGGCCACTCGCCGTGGCCCGACTCCACATTGATGTGGCCGGCCTGCTGCATGCGCACGAACTCGCTGCCCCAGGCACGGGCATAGGCGCCGGCCAGGCGGATGGGGCAGTACGGGTCGTTGCTGCTGGCCACCACCACGCTGCGGTAGGGCAGCGGCGCGTAGGGCACGGGAGCGAAGTCGCTCAGGATGGCGCGGCGCTCCGGGTCTGCCGGGGCCACCAGCAGCGCACCCTGGATGCGCGCCGCCGCCTCGGGGCCGATGTGGGTGGTGGCAATGCAGCCCAGGCTGTGCGCAACGATCACCACCGGGTGCGGCGCGGCCAGCACGGTCTTTTCGAGCGTGCCGACCCAGGCGTTGCGGGTGGGGGTGATCCAGTCGTCCTGCACCACCCGGCGCGCGTTGGGCAAGCGCTCGGCCCACAGGCTTTGCCAGTGGCCGGGGCCGGAGTCGCGCCAGCCGGGGACGATGATGATGGAAGTGGGGTTCACGTTGGTAGCGCCCGGCATGGCCCTGGCGGCGCCCTGCCCTTGCAGCAGGAACGCGCGCCAGGGGCCTGGCTGGCAGGCTTGCTTACTTGTTGGGCTGGGGCGTGACGCGCAGGTAGGGACGCACGGCCGTGAAGCCCTTGGGGAAGCGCTGGGCGATCTCGGCCGGGTCCTGCAGGCTCGGCACGATGATCACGTCGTCGCCATCCTTCCAGTTGGCGGGCGTGGCCACCTTGTGGCTGTCGGTGAGCTGCAGCGAGTCGATCACGCGCAGGATCTCGTCGAAGTTGCGGCCCGTGCTGGCGGGGTAGGTGAAGGTGGTGCGGATCACCTTCTTGGGGTCGATGATGAACACGCTGCGCACCGTGACCGTGGTCGATGCGTTGGGGTGGATCATGTCGTACAGGTCGGCCACCTTCTTATCGGCATCTGCCAGGATGGGGAAGTTGACGGTGGTGTTCTGCGTCTCGTTGATGTCGCCCACCCAGCGGTTGTGCGAATCGACGGGGTCCACGCTCACGGCGATGGGCTTGACCTTGCGCTTGGCGAATTCGGTAGCCAGGGCCGCCGTCTTGCCCAGCTCGGTGGTGCAGACGGGCGTGAAATCGGCGGGGTGGGAGAACAACACCACCCACGAATCGCCCGCCCATTCATGGAAATGGATGGGGCCGGCGGTGGATTCCTGGGTGAAGTCGGGGGCGGTGTCGCCAAGTCGCAAGGTGGCCATGGAGGTTGCTCCTTCAATGTCTGATGGAGGCATTCTGCGAGCCGGGCTTTAAAACCCAAACGAATATATTGTTCTGACTTAATCGCAAAAACGTCTATCAGGCCCCGAAAACTCAGTCTTGGTCCAACAGACGGTCCAGCCGTGCGCGGTAGTTGTTGAGGAAGTCGTGCGTCACCGCATAGTGCTCGGTGTCCTCATAGGCCACTTCCGACAGGCCTGTGCCATCGAACAGCACGATCTTCGCGTGCGGGTAGGACAGCAGGATGGGCGAGTGCGTGGCGATGATGAACTGGGATTTGTCTTCGACCAGTTGGTGGATGGCCGAGAGCGCGGCCATCTGGCGGTTGGGCGAGAACGCGGCCTCGGGCTCGTCCAGCAGGTACAGGCCCTTGCCGCGGAATTTGTGGGCGAGCAAGGACATGAAGGCCTCGCCGTGCGAGATGCCATGCAGCGAGTTCGTGCCATAGGCGTCGGGAACACCGTTGTCGTCCACGAAGGTGGCGACGTTGAAAAAGCTCTCGGCCCTGAGGAAGTACCCATCCTTGGGTTGGCGAAAGCTGCGCGCCAGCCGCAGCACCTCGTGCAGGGGCGACACCGACTCGGGGCCACCCACCGCGAAGTCGCGGGTGCCGCCCTGGGGGCTGTAGCCCAGGGCCACGGCAATGGCTTCCATCAGGGTGGATTTGCCCGAGCCGTTCTCGCCCACCAGAAAGGTCACGTCAGGGTGGAACTCCAACCGCCCCATCTCACGGACCGCGGGGATGTTGTACGGATAGGTGTCGTAGTCCACCTCGGCATCGGGGCGGATGCAGACGCTTTGCAGATAGGGTTTGGCGGGCAGCATGGGGTGCCATGCTAACGGCCGGCACGGGTCAGAAGCGCACCGCCTCGAATGCTGGGTGCAGTTCGTCCACCCAGTGGTCCAGTTCTTCTTCGGACACCGCCAGGTGCTCCATGCAGGCCTGGCCGTGCCGCAGCCAGTCGCGCGTGGGCTGCAGGTTGTCGTGGTGGTTCACCAGGTACTCGGCCAGCAGGCCCAGGGCCACCAGGTGGCGCACCGTGGGGCTGAAGCGCTCGTCGCCCAGGCAGGTGAAGTCGTGGTGCAGCCAGATGGCCTGGGCCACATCGCCCGGCAGGTGCCAGGTGCGGGCCACCAGGGCCCCCATCACGTCATGGTCGGTCTGGTGGTTGGCGTTCTCGGTCTGGGTGAAGGTGCGGTCCTTGCGCGCCAGGGCCTCGGTCACGGTGGAGCCATAGCCACGCACCGCCTTGACCAGCACCGGCATGCCCACATGGCAGAACAGGCCGAAGCTGTAGCCCAGGCCGGGGTCCAGGCTGTAGAGCTGGCGGCCGATGTGCTCGCAGGCAATGGCGCGGCGCTGCGAGCTTTCCCAGAAATGCTCGAGCAGCGGCGAGCGCACCATGAGCGCATTGCGCGTGATGAAGGCCGAGAGCAGTTCCACCGCCGGGTTGAGCCCGAGCACCGTGAGCGCCATGCCGATGGTCTGCACCGGCTGGGCCAGCCCATACAGCGGGCTGTTGGCCTGGCGCATCAGGGCGGCGGCCATGGCCACGTCGGATGCGACCAGTTGCTCCAGCGCACCCGAATCGAGCTCGGGCGCGGCCACGATCTGCTGCAGCCGCACCAGGGATTCGGGGCACGGCGGGATCACGATGGCGCGCACGGAGGGGTGGACGCGGGCCTTCTGGAGGTGGGTATCGATGGGGTGGGCAGTTTTCACGGTGCGCCACGGGCACCTGCGCAAGGGTGGCGCGCAGGCAACCGTTCAGTTGCAACTGGTTGCATTGTGGCCTGAAAACGCGAAGGCCGAAGTGACCTCCAAGCACAGCGGTCTTCACCACACAGCGTATTGACACGGTGCTATATGTTGGCCCCGTCCAGCCCTGCCACACCGTCGCGCGTGGCCAGGCTGTTGCGCCCCGGCATGGCCTCTCCCAGGTAGTCGAGAAAGCTGCGCACCGCGGGCGACAGCCCGCGCCGCGAGGGGAACACCGCATGCACGATGGCCGGCGGCGGCACCCATTCGGGCAGCACGCGCACCAGGCGGCGCTCGCGCATTTCCTCATGGCACATGTAGTCGGGCATCCAGCCGATGCCGATGCCGGCCAGCACCGCGAACTTCAGGGTCAGCAGATCGTCGGCCACGTAGCGCGGCGTGTGGTGCACGACCTGGTGGGCGCCGCCCGGGCCCATCAGGTTCCAGGTGGCCCGGCCATCGGGGGCCGACATGGCCACGCTGTCCATGCGCGAGAGGTCTTCCAGGGTGGTGGGCGCGCCCTGGCGTATCAGCAGCTCGGGGCTGGCCACGAGGATCTGGCTGGTCATGTCCAGGCGCTTGACCACCATGGAGCCGCTGTCCTCCAGCGTGGGGCGCACGCGCAGGGCCACGTCGATGCCCTCCTCCACCACGTTCACCACGCGGTTGCTGACCACCATGTCCACGCGCACCTCCGGGTAGCGGGCCAGGAAGGGCGGCATCATCTCGGCCAGCACGGTCTGCGCCAGCGTCACCGGGCAGCTCACGCGCACGGTGCCGCGCGGCACGGTCTGCACCTGGGCCACCGTGTCGGCCGCCGCCTGGGCGGACTCGCGCATGGCCTGGCAGTGGCGCAGGTAGGCCTCGCCCACCTCGGTCAACGACAGCTTGCGCGTCGTGCGCTGCAAGAGGCGCACACCCAACTGCGCCTCCAGGTCCGACACGCGGCGCGACAACCTCGATTTGGGAATGCCCAGGGCGCGGCCGGCGGCGGCAAAGCCACCGCGCTCGACCACCTCGGCGAAATACAGCATGTCGTTGAGGTCTTGCATAAAGTACATCGTTCTACTGATAGGACAATCTATCGCAAGTTCAATACCTTATCAACAAACGAGTGCGTCTCCACAATTCATCCCATGGCCACACGCTGTGGCTGCCATCCACAGGAGATCACTCATGCAACTGCTTCACATCGATTCGGCCATCACCGGCGAACAATCCGTTTCGCGCGAACTCACCAAGCGCATCGTCGCCGCCTGGAAGGCCGGCCACCCCAACGCCACGGTGCAGCACCTGGACCTGGCCGCGCAGGCCCCCGCCCACCTGAGCGCCGATGCCCTGGGCTTTCGCACCGGCCAGGCCGCTGCCACCGAAGTGCAGCGCCAGGAAAACGCACTGTCCGAAGCCCTGGTGAGCCAGTTCCTGGCGGCCGACGTGATCGTGATCGGCGCGCCGCTGTACAACTTCACCATTCCCAGCCAGCTCAAGGCCTGGATCGACCGCATCGCCCAGGCTGGCCGCACCTTCAAGTACACCGACAAGGGCCCCGTGGGCCTGGCTGGCGGCAAGACGGTGATCGTGGCCTCGACCCGTGGCGGCATCTACTCCACCAGCGAAGGCGGCCAGGCCATGGAGCACCAGGAGAGCTACCTGAAGGTGGTGTTCGGCTTCTTCGGCATCACCGACGTGCGCTTCGTGCGTGCCGAAGGCGTGGGCATGGGCCCCGACGCCAAGGCCCTGGCGATTGCCAGCGCCGACAAGGACATCCAGGCGCACACCAGCGTACCGGCCAACCAGCCACAGATCGCACAAGTGGCCTGATCCGGTTTCAGCTCAGCCAAGCAAAACGCCGCCCTTCGGGGCGGCGTTTTTTCATGGGACGGTCAGAACCTCAGATGTGCTGCTTGACCCAAGCAACGTAGGCATCGACCCAGCCCTGCAGGAACTTCTTGCTGCCTTCGCCCACATTGCCGTCGGCGTCGAACAAACCTTCCTTGGCGTGGATGAAGCCCTCGGGCTGGCCCAGTGTGGGCACATCGAGGTAGCCCAGCACGTTGCGCAGGTGCTGCTGCGCCAGCGCGGTGCCGATGGCGCCCACCGAGGCGCCGATCACGCCCGCGGGCTTGCCGCCCCAGGCGCTCTGGCCGTAGGGGCGCGAGCCATGGTCCAGCGCGTTCTTGAGCACGCCGGGGATGGAGCGGTTGTACTCGGGCGTCACGAACAGCAGGCCCTGGGCGGCCTTGACCTCGCTTTTCAGGCGCAGCACCGACGCGGCCTGGTTGCCATCGTCGTCCTGGTTGTACAGGGGCAGGTCGTCGATGCGCAGCTGCGTGAACTGGAAATCGGCCGGGGCCAGCCGCTCGATGGCGGTGGCCAGCTTGCGGTTGAACGAATCCTTGCGGAGGCTGCCGACGATGACGGCGATCTGGACATTGCTCATGGAAACTCCTTGTGAATGGGATGACATGGAGAAAAGCACTGCAGGGGTGGTCTCAGGACCCGGCAGCGCGAAGCACTCGCCATGATAGCCACAGACCGTGACGCCATGGCCTGCTCACCCAGCGCAATTGCTATATTTTGTATAGCGGATTGCGCCGGGAAGTTCACAAGGGATGGCGACCGGCGTCAGCCCGCCCGACGCTGCCCGGCGAGGCGCTGAACCACCGTGACCAGGCGGTCGATCTCGTCGAAGGTGTTGTAGAACGCCAGCGAGGGCCGCACCGTGGTCTCCACGCCGAAGCGGCGCAGGATGGGCTGGGCGCAGTGGTGGCCGGTGCGCACGGCAATGCCCTCCTCGTTGAGCGCCTTGCCCACCTCTTCGGTGCTGTAGCCGGCGAGCACGAAGGACATCACGCTGGCCTTGTCGTCGGCCGTGCCGATGAGGCGCACGCCGCGAATGGCGGAGAGGTGGCGCATGCCGTAGGCCAGCAGTTCATGCTCGTAGCGTGCGATGTTCTCGATGCCCACGCGGTTCACGTAGTCGATGGCAGCGCCCAGGCCCACGGCATCGGCGATGTTGCCGGTGCCGGCTTCGAACTTGTTCGGGATGGGCTGGAACACCGTCTTCTCGAAGGTCACGTCGGCAATCATGTTGCCGCCGCCCTGCCAGGGCGGCATGTCTTCGAGCACGGCGCGCTTGCCCCAGACAACGCCGATGCCGGTGGGCCCGAATACTTTGTGGCCCGAGAAGACGAAGAAGTCGGCCCCCAGGTCCTGCACGTCCACCCGCATGTGCGAGACCGACTGCGCGCCGTCGACCAGGGTGGTCGCGCCGGCGCGCTTGGCCAGCGCCACGATCTCCTTGACCGGCACCACCGTGCCCAGGGCGTTGGAGACCTGGGTCACCGCCACGATCCTGGTGCGGTCGTTCAAGAGTTTCTGGTATTCATCGAGCAGCACCTGGCCCGAGTCATCCACCGGGATCACGCGCAGGCGCGCGCCCTTGGCGGCGGCCAGCTGCTGCCAGGGGACGATGTTGGCATGGTGCTCCAGGTTGCTGACGATGATCTCGTCGCCCTCGCCCACATGCTGCGCGCCCCAGCTCTTGGCCACCAGGTTGATGGCCTCGGTGGTGCCGCGTACGAAGATCACCTCGTTCACATCGGGCGCGTTGATGAAGCGCTGCACGCGCTGGCGTGCGCCCTCATAGGCGTCCGTGGCGCGAGCCGCCAGCTCGTGCGCCGCGCGGTGGATGTTGGAGTTCTCGTGCGCGTAGAAATGGCTGATGCGGTCGATGACCGACTGCGGCTTGTGCGTGGTGGCGGCGTTGTCGAACCAGACCAGCTGGCGGCCGTTGACGCGCTCCTGCAGCACCGGGAAGTCGCGGCGCACCGCATGCACGTCGAAGGCCGGGTGGGCGCTGCGGTCGGCCTGGGGGACGCTGCCGGCAGCCGGGGCACGGCCGGGCGTGGTGTAGCCGCCGGGCAGCACCACGGCATCGGCAAAGTAGAAGCGTGGTTCGGTCGACGGCACGGTGCTGGGCACGCCGGTGCCGGCCGTGGGGGACGTCACGCGCGGCACCTCGGGCGCGGCAAAAGGCAGGCGCGCCAGGGCATCGAGCCCACCGGGTATGGCGCCATGCCCGTCGGGCGGGGTCACCTGGGGCAGGCGGTCGGCCGCCAGCGGGTGGCCGTGGCGCTCACCGAGAAAGTAGTACGGCGATGCGCCTTGCGCCACCGCAGGGGCGGCCTGGGCGGGCGCGGCCTCGGGCACACCCAGCACGCCGCTGCCAAAGCGCGGCTCATAGGCCGGCAAGGTGCTGATCACCGAGTCGGGCACGCCATTGCCGGCCACCGCGTGCGGCAGCAGGGCCGGCGCACGGTGTGCCAGCGAGGCCAGCGGCGTGGGCGATGCCGGCACCAGGTTGGCGCCGGGCACCAGCCCTTGCGGGATGGGGGTGCCGGGCACTCCGGGGCCAAAGCCGGCGGGGCTGACCAGCGGCGAGCCGGCCGGTGCGATGTTGACAGGCGCCTGCACGCCGGGCGGCCAGGGTGTGCCCTGCCCCGCCCCGGGCAGCGAGCCCGGCGGGGTGGAGGGCAGGCCTGCAGCCGGCCCGGCAAAACGCGGCTCTTCGCCGGGCCGGGCCGCGAACAGGGCCGTCGCCAGCCCGGCCAGCAGCGCCGGGTCGATCGGCGGCTGCAGCGTGGCGGGCACGCTGGCAGGAAGGGAGGATGGAGTGGTCACCACGCGGCCGCTTTACTTGTAGGTGTCGGGGTAGTCGTGGTACTTGTTGATCTCCACGTCGTCCAGCACGGCCAGGGCATCGGGCGTGAGCACGGCCAGCGAGCAGTACAGCGAGATCAGATAGGACGCGATGGCATGGTTGTTGATGCCCATGAAGCGCACCGACAGGCCCGGGCTCTGCTCGCCCGGCAGGCCGGGCTGGAACAGGCCGACCACGCCCTGGCGCTTGTCGCCCACGCGCAGCAGCAGGATCTTGCTCTTGCCGTCGGCCACGGGCACCTTGTCCGAAGGGATCAGCGGAATGCCGCGCCAGGTGATGAACTGCGAGCCGAACAGGCTCACGGTGGGCGGCGGCGTACCACGGCGCGTGGCTTCGCGGCCGAAGGCGGCAATCGCCAGCGGGTGGGCCAGGAAGAAGGCAGGCTCCTTCCAGACCTTGGTCAGCAGTTCGTCCAGGTCGTCCGG
Source organism: Acidovorax sp. (assembly GCF_046339755.1). GTDB lineage: Bacteria > Pseudomonadota > Gammaproteobacteria > Burkholderiales > Burkholderiaceae_C > Acidovorax. Next base: position 8,507 of record NZ_JBKDTZ010000319.1, read on the forward strand.
CGTGGGCGCGCCGGTGAGCGGGAACACGCGCTGCTCTTCGGTCACCTGGGCCAGCAGGCCGTAGTCGGGGTTGTTGATGAGCTCGCTCTCCTGGTTCTCCTTGATCGTCTCGATCGTCAGGCGCAGCTGTTCCTTGATCTGGTCGTGCG
>NZ_JBKDTZ010000320.1:0-4746 GCF_046339755.1 Acidovorax sp.
TGGCAAGACAGGTAAGACCGTGGTTGGCAAAGCCCGCTTTGCTTCTCGCACACCCAGTAGTGCACTTTGGCTATGGGGCCCCAACCAGCAAATCCCATCAGGGACAGCAGCCTAAAAGGCTGCACAAAAGTCCGGATGTACCGGAGCAATCTTTTCCTTCTGACCCGTCACGAATTGGCTTGCCAGCAAAGGGGCGTCCATGTACGAAGCAAAAGAAGGTAGGTGCGCCGCCGGGCGCACATCCCGGCTCCCGCCCTCAACCGAGGCATGCTGTGAGCACCGAGCACCGAGCACCGAGCACCGATTAGAGCTTCAACGCCTTCGCATACCCCGTCATCTCCAGATACCCCTTCCCCACCACCCGGCCATCCCGCACCAGCTCCGACAGGCCCTCCCAGTAGATCGCTCCGGTAGACCCACTGCTGTCCAGCTCCTGGTCATCCAGCAAACTGCGCACAACGAAAACACCCACCGGCGTCTGCACCCGCCACTGCACCGGATACTTCGCCCCGCTGTGCGGACTGCTCCATTCCCGTTCCGGAGTAAAAGTCACCTCTCCGGCATCGAAGACCCGAGCCGCAGCCTGTCCCGGCACACGGAACGACCCACCAGCCCACAACGCCGACCTATCCGCACGCCGCAGCCGAAACGCCGTGAGCGCGCTGCCATCGAGCAGGTTCATTCCGATCCAGTCCCAGCCCCGCGCCTCGGGGTGCATCAGCGCCTCGCTCCACTCATGGTCCATCCAGGCGCGGCCGCTGCCGGGATCGACGGCCAAGCGCTTGCCATCGAGCACGATGGCACCACTGACTGCCAGCTGCGGCTGGCTGTAGTAGTAGCTGGCCTGGGTGCTCTCGGGGCCCTTGCGTGACAGGCCTTCGCGGCCCTGCAGCAGCAGCGGCTGGGTGGCGTCGAACTGCAGTTGCAGGCCAAAGTGCTCGCCCTGGATACGGGTGGTGTAGCGGCCGCCTGGGCCATCGGGCAGATCGCTGCGCACCAGGCTCCAGTCCTGCAGGCGGATCGCTGTGTCGGCCTCGCTGGCCTGGGCTACGCCAAAGCCTGCACGCGCGATGCGCTGGTCGTGGTGCAGTCTGCGGCCCTGCAGGTCGGTCAGTGCCGCATGGGCGAACAGCAGTTGCTTCGCAGCGAAGGCCGATTGGATGCCCTGCGCAGCATCCACGCGCGAGCGGAAAAACGTGACCTGGAAGCCCCAGTCCTGTGCGCCCGCCCGCGCATGGCCGGTGATGTACCACCACTCGGTGCGCAGCCCGGGGTGACTGCCATGGTCGCGCGGAAATGCCAGCACGCGAGGGGGCAGGGCATGGGCCATGCTGTGCCAGCCGGTCGCGCCCGCCATGCCCAGCATGAGTGCGCTGCGGCGCGAGAAGGCGGCTGGCATTGCGGGCGTAGTATTGCTCACGTCAATCCATCAAGGTCCGCACCTTGCGCTGGGCCTCGGTGCAGTCGCCGAAGTTCGTGGCCACCCATTCCGCGTTGAAGTAGGTGGGCAAATAGCGCTCGCCCGCATCGCACAGCAGCGAGAGGATGGAGCCCTGCTCGCCACGCGCGCGCATCTCGCTCGCCAACCTGAGCATGGCCACGAAGTTGGTGCCGGTGGAGGGCCCCACGCGCCGCCCGAGCAACTGCGACAGTGCCTGCATGGCGGCCACAGACTCCACGTCGGCCACTTCCTCCATGCGCTCCACCAGGGTGCGGATGAAGCTCGGTTCCACGCGCGGGCGGCCGATGCCTTCGATGCGCGAGCCGGGCGCGGTCAGCGTGGCATCGCCCGTGCGGTGGTAGGCGCTGAACACCGAGCCCGCCGGGTCGGCCACGCAGACCTCGGTGGTGTGCTGCATGTAGCGCAGGTAGCGGCCGATGGTGGCGCTGGTGCCGCCCGTGCCCGCACCGACCACGATCCAGCGCGGCACGGGGTGCGGCTCGCGCGCCATCTGGGTGAACATGCTTTCGGCGATATTGTTGTTGCCGCGCCAGTCGGTGGCGCGCTCGGCGTACGTGAACTGGTCCATGTAGTGGCCGCCGGTCTGCTCGGCGATGGCGCGGGCCTCGGCGTACACATGGCCGGCGCTCTCCACCAGGTGGCAGCGCCCGCCGTGGAACTCGATCTGCGCGATCTTCTCGGGCGAGGTGCTGCGCGGCATCACGGCCACGAAGGGCAGGCCCAGCAGGCGCGCGAAATAGGCCTCGCTCACGGCAGTGGAGCCGCTCGACGATTCGACCACGGTCGAGCCCTCGCTGATCCAGCCATTGCACAGCGCATACAGGAACAGCGAGCGTGCCAGCCGGTGCTTCAGGCTGCCCGTGGGATGGGTGGACTCGTCCTTGAGGTACAGGTCGATGCCGTGCGCGGCATAGGACGGCAGACGCAGTGGAATGAGGTGCGTGTCGGCGCTGCGTTGGTAGTCGGCTTCGATGCGCGCGACGGCGTTGTGCAGCCAGGTGCCGGCCTGCACGGAAGGGGGACGGGTCTTGTGGACAGCGGTCATGGGGGGGATTGTCTCGCAGTGCATACCGCTGCCGCACAGGGCTTACCAGTCTTCCTTCACGGCCATCACCGCATCGCGCCCGGCCGCCGCGCGCCCAGCCAGCCAGGCCGTCACCGTGCCCGAGACCACCACGGCCGCGCACAGCGCCGCCAGGCGCCAGCCAGGGACGCGCAGGTCCATGGTCCAGTGAAAGCTCTGCGGGTTCACCACATGCACCAGCACCACCGACACCGCCAGGCCCAGCAGCACGCCTGCCACCGCGCCCACCCCCGTCCAGGCTGCGCCCTCGGCCGCGACCACGCCCAGGATCTGGCGCCGCGTGAGGCCCAGGTGCGCGAGCAGCCCGAACTCCTTGCGCCGCGCCAGCACCTGGGCGCTGAAGCTCGCCGCCACGCCGAACAGCCCGATGCCGATGGCCACCGCCTGCAGCCAGTAGGTGACCGCGAAGCTGCGGTCAAAGATGTGCAGCGAGCGCTCGCGGATCGCGGTGGCGGACATGAATTCCAACGGCAGCTCGCTAGCGCCCTGGCTTGCCGCCAGATCGCGGATGGCCTGCTGCAGCGCGGCCAGGTCGGCCCCCTCGCGCGGCCACAGCGCCAGGTCGCTGGTGCGCGCATCGCCCGTGAGAAGCAGGTAGTCTGAGCGGTCCAGCGCCACCGCACCCGACTGGCGCGCATAGTCGCGCCAGACCCCGGCGAGGAAAAAGCGCGGGGCTTCGGCCTGGGTGCCGAAGGCCCGCGACAGGCCGTCCCACTGCATGCCAGGTTGCAGGCCATAGAGGTCCACCACGGCCTCGCTGATGTAGATGCCGGTGCTGCCCGCAGGCACCGGCAGGGCCGTGCCCACCAATGGCAACTGGCGCGCCGGGTCGGCGCCCAGCGGGCGGCTGATCAGCATGAGCGCGGGACGCGAGGGGTCGAGCTGCAGCGGGCTGGCGCGCAGCGGCTGCACCCGCTCGATGCCGGGCAAAGCGGCCACGGCCTCGGCAAAGCCGGCGGGCAGCAGGGCGGCTTCGCTGCCCGGCCCGCCCAGGGCCGAGCGCACGTAGAGCGGCGAGGGCAGCACCCCATCGAGCCACTGCGCGACCGAGCCGCGAAAGCTCGACACCATCACCGTCAGCGCCACGGCCAGGCTCAGGCTGGCCACCACCCCGCCCACGGCAATGGCGGCGCTGCCGCGCATGCGGCGCGCACGCTCCAGCTCCAGCAGGGGCAGGGCGTGCCGGGCGGCCAGGGGCTGCAGCCGCGCCAGCAGCGCCGCCATGGCGCGCGGCAGCAGGGCGATGCCGCCGACCAGCAGCAGGGCAATGGCGCCATAGGCGGCCAGCGGAATGCCGGCCACGGGCGGCGCAAATGACAGCACCGCCCCAGCGGCCACCAGGGCCAGGCCCACCGTGCCCCGGTCGGCCCGGGCGCTGGCACTGCCCAGGCCTTTCAAGGTTTGCGCCGGGGGCAGGGTCTGTGCGGAACGTGCAGGCCACCAGCCACCGGCCAGTGCGGCGGCGATGCCCAGCGCCCCGTAGATGGCGGCCGCTGGGGCGCTCCACTGCAGCGCCGGCTGCACGCCCGCGAAATAGCCGCCCCCCAGGTCCCCACCCAGCAGTCGCAGTGCCGTGGCGGCCAGGCCCGTGCCCAGCGCGATGCCCGCCACGCTGCCCACCAGGCCCAGCACGGCCGATTCGGTCAGCACCAGGGCCAGGCGCTGGCGCGGCGTGGCCCCCAGCACGGCCAGCAGCGCGAACTGCGGCCCGCGCTGCGCCACGCTGAGCGCCAGCACCGAGAACACCAGGAAGGCCCCCGTGAACAGCGCCACCAGCGCCAGCACCGTAAGGTTGACGCGGTAGGCGCGCGACAGGTTGCTGATGCGCTGCGCTGCATCGCCCGGTTCGGCCAGCAGGGCCTGCGCGGGCCAGCCGGGCAGGGCGCGCAGGCTCTGTGCAAACGCCTGGCGGTCGGTGCCGGTCTGCAGTTGCAGATCGATGCGGCTCAGTTGTCCGGCGCGTCCGAACAGGTCCTGCGCGGCGCCGATGTCCATCACTGCCAGCGGCGCGCCGCCTGCGCCCACCGTGCCCGCCACACGCACCGGCAGGCGCTGCTGACCCGTGTGCAGCGTGATCTGCGGCAAAGGCGCTGCAGCGTCGGTGGGGGCCATGGACAGGCCCAGCGCCTGCAAGGCCGAGGGGTTCAGGAACACGGTGGCCGGTGAAAAAAGTGCAAACCGGTCCGCCTGCGGCCAGGCG
>NZ_JBKDTZ010000321.1:0-4458 GCF_046339755.1 Acidovorax sp.
GTGCGCACCGTGCCGCTCGTCGGAACGCCGGGCAGTTCGCCTGCCATCACCGCAGCCAACGTGCCGCCGCTGGCCGACGTGCCTGCGGCGGGCAACGCCATCGCCGTGACGGCAGCCGGAGCCATTGCCATCCCCGAATAAGAACGACGACCCACCACAACAAAGCCGCCAGGGTGCATTGCGCACCCGGCGGCACATTGGTCGGACATGAACACAGGGATCACATGGGGCCGCCGCATGGGCGCGGCACTCGCGATGCTGGGGGTAATGGGGCTGCTGGCGCTGCCGGCGGCGGCGCAGCCGCGCGGCACGGAGCTGGTGGTCGGCCAGGTGGCGCCGCTGTCGGGCGTGCTGGCGAGCACGGGCACGCAGATGGTGCTGGGCGGCAAGATCTACTTCGACGCCATCAATGCCCAGGGCGGCGTGCATGGCGCCACCATCCGCCAGTGGGTGGTGGACGATGGCTACAAGGTGCCCGACACGGTGCGCCTGACGCGCGAGATGCTGGCCAAGCCCGAGGTGGTGGCGCTCTACGGTTTTGCCGGCACGGCCAACATCACCCAGCTGCTGAGCGATGGCGTGCTGGAGCAGGGCGGGGCGGCCCTGGTGGCGCCCTACACGGGCGGCGAGTCGCTGCGCAGCCCGTTCAACCCCTGGATCTTCCACGTGCGCGCTGGCTACGGCGACGAGGCCGAGCACATGGTGCAGCAGCTCACCACGCTGGGCATGAACCGCGTGGCCGTGATGTACCAGGACGATGGCTTCGGCAAGGCCGGCCTGGCGGGGGTGGAGGCCGCGCTGGCGCGGCGCAACCTGAAGCTTGTCGTCTCGGCCGGCTACGAGCGCAACACCGACAAGGTGGACGATGCCGTCAAGGCCATCAAGGCCGCCGACGTGCATGCCGTGATCATGATCGCGATCAACAAGCCCGCGGCCGCCTTTATCCAGCGCTACCGCGAGCAGGGCGGTGGCGCGCAGCTGTACAACATCTCGGTGGTGGACCCGACCGAGCTGGTGAAGCTGGCGGGCCTGAAGAACGCGCACGGCCTGGGCATCAGCCAGGTGGTGCCGTACCCCTTTCGCCCGCAACTCCCCGTGGTGCGCGAGTACCAGACGCTGCTCAAGAAGTATGCGCCCGAGGCCGAGGTCAACTACACCAGCTTCGAGCAGTTCCTGGGCGCCAAGGTGCTGGTGGAGGCGCTGCGCCGCGCCGGCCCCGCGCCCACGCGCGCCAAGGTGGTCAAAGCCCTCGAATCGCTGCAGAACTACGACCTGGGCGGTATCAGCCTGGGCTACTCCCCTACCAACCGCATCGGCTCGCGGTATGTCGAAGTCACCGTCATCGGCGCCAACGGGCGCTTGATGAAGTAGCTGAACGCGCATGCCACCGGGCCGATCCACCCATCCACTGACTCACAAGGTTATCCACCATGACCCCGTTATCGCGCTATGCCACCTGCGCCGGCTATGAAGTCCACTACACCGAATGGGGTGCGCCCGATGCCCCGGTGGTGGTGGCCTGGCATGGCCTGGCGCGCACCGGGCGCGACATGGACGACCTGGCCGCCCACCTGGCGCCGCGCTTTCGTGTGATCTGCCCCGACACCATTGGCCGGGGGCTGAGCCAGTGGGCGCGCAATCCGTCCGACGAGTACCAGCTGCGCTTTTACGCGCGCATCGCGTCAGACCTGTTCGATGCCCTGGGGATCGAGCAGGCGCACTGGGTGGGCACTTCCATGGGCGGTGCCATTGGCACGGTGTGCGCCTCGGGCCTGTTCGAGCCACAGCTCAAGGGCCGCATCCGCAGCCTGCTGCTCAACGACAACGCGCCGCGCCTGGCGGACGATGCGCTTGGCCGCATCAAGGCCTATGCCGGGCAGCCACCGGCCTTCGATACGGTGGCCGAGCTGGAGGCCTTCTTTCGCCAGGTCTACCAGCCCTATGGCTGGCTCAGCGATGCGCAGTGGCGCCGCCTGACCGAGACCAGCACGCGCCGCCTGCCCGACGGCCGCGTGACCCCGCACTACGACCCGGCCATGGTGCAGCAGTTCACCCACCATGCCAACGACTACCTGATCTGGGACCACTACGACGCGCTCGACATCCCCGTGCTGTGCCTGCGCGGCGAGGATTCGGACCTGGTGCTGCGCGAGACCACCATCGAGATGCTGACGCGCGGCCCCGGCGCACGCGGCCAGGCGCGCGTGGTCGAGGTGCCGGGCTGCGGCCATGCCCCGGCCCTGAATGTGCCCGAACACTATGCGCTGGTGGACCGCTTCTTCGTGCATGGCGTGCAGGATCCCGGGCCCGCGGAGCCGGTGCTGGTGCGCACGGCCGGCGGGCCTGCGGCGAATGCGCTGCCGCGCTCGCAGTACCGGGCGCCCACGCGGCTGCAGTGGCCCTGAGATGATGGCATGCAGACCGGATAGACTGCATGCCATGGCGCATCATCTGGGCGCGGGCATTTCCTTCACATGCTGACAGACCACCTTCGTTCGTTCCCGCAAGGTTTTCGCGCCCTCGTCCTGGGTGCCTCGGGCGGCATCGGCAGCGCCTTCGTGCGGCACCTGCAGGCCGACCCGCGCTGTGGGTTGGTGGTCGGGCTGGGAAGAGGCACGGTGCCACCCGTCGATTTCGAGCGCGAAGCCACCGTGGCCGAGGCCGCAGCAGCGCTGGCGCCGCAGGGCCCGTTTCACCTCCTCATCGTCGCCACCGGCATGCTGCACGGCCCCGAAGGCATGCCCGAAAAGCGCCTGGGCCAGCTCCACTATGCGCAGATGCAGGCCTGCCTGCGCACCAACGCCATGGGCCCGGCGCTGGTCATGGCGCAGTTTGCGCCGTTGCTGTCCAAGGACCGCAGCGTGCTGGCGGTGCTGTCGGCCAAGGTGGGCAGCATTGGCGACAACCGCCTGGGCGGCTGGTACAGCTACCGCGCCTCGAAGGCGGCACTGAACATGTTCGTCAAGACTGCCGCGATTGAAGTGCAACGCGGCAACCCTCAGGCCGTGCTGGTGGCGCTGCACCCCGGCACGGTGGACTCTGCCCTGTCGGCCCCGTTCCGCGGTGCCGAGATCGGCCGCCCGGCGGTGGACGCGGCGGCCGATATGCTGCGTGCGATCGACGGGCTCACGCCCGAATGCACCGGGGGTTTTTACGCCTACAGCGGGCAGCCCCTGCCCTGGTAAGGCCGCCCCGCAGGGGAGTTTGCGGTGTTCGCCTACAAAGAGCTCGGTACAGGCAGTACACCATGCGAAGGCTTTTCTCCTCGCTGTTCCCTGACCTGCCAAGCCGATGCGTACCCAATCCGAAACCTTCAAATTCACCCGCGCTCGCAAGGTGGCCCACGGAAGATTCGCCCACGCCAGCACGGATGCCATCGGGGTACTGCAGTTCTGGACGGCGCTGGGCGCGGGCCGGTCGGGGGAAATTCTCTCGCAGCCGGGCGACGAGTGCCTGGTGGCCCGTGTCACCTATCCGCTGCAGCAAAGCATGCTGGCCACCAGTGAACTGCATCAGTGCTGTGTGGCCCGTGGCATCACGCGCGAATCGGTACAGGAATAGCCCTTGGAGTGGCTGACAAAACTCTTCTGGCGCCATTGCTGCGTGTTGTCGCACTGCTCGTACTGCCTGCGGCGCTGCGCTTGGCCAGAGCTGCTTCGCTGAATTTTGTTGGCCGCTCTCCATCGCGGGATTGCAGCGCTGAAAAGCGCTGCAGGGAATTGGGGTCGGTGCCTAAAGGCCTCTGCGCTGTCTGCGCCAAGGCCGCACCCATCAGCCAAACACATTGATCGGCGTTGGCGCCAGATGCTCCCTGAGCTTTTGCTCAGCGGTGTAGAGCGCTTCGGGGTAGCTGGCCCAGTCACGGCGCACGGTCAGCACGGGTGAGCCGTCCTCCGCGAAGATGAAAACCCGCTCCGGCACATTCGAGGGCGCAGCCAGCGTCAGCGGCCGGACCAGGTAGGTCGATCCGTCGATTTGGAGGTTGGGTGGCCAGGGGAGACCGATCGCAGGCATGGTGGTGAGGGGTGTAACCGAATGAACGATGCCCCATCCTACCCACGCAAACGCCCAATCCGGCGGTTTCGGTCCCAACTAGAGAGGATGTCCTACGTGGGCCGGGGAGGTCTGGCGCGGCTGGCTGCTGCCGCGCCCCTGGTGCATGCCACCTCATGTGCCCAGCGAGGGCAATCCGATCAGCAAGATCTCCTGGCTGGTGACGGCTTGTGCGTGGTCGCCCAGCGCGTAGCTCTGGTGGGGTGCCAGGCCCTCCAGGGGCACGCGCACCACCTGGCCACCGACCTGCAGCAACTCCACGCCGCGCAGCGTATCGACATCGCCGCTCGGGATGTGGCGCACCAGCACCTCCTGTTGGCCGTTGGCGCCGCTCTGCAGCCTGAAGCTGTAGTGCTGCAGCAGCCCCACATACACCGCCATGTCCGTGCCCTCACCCCCGTCCAG
>NZ_JBKDTZ010000322.1:0-91118 GCF_046339755.1 Acidovorax sp.
CGCGAGTCGGGGTGTCCTGGCGAGGGGGGGGAGCGGTCGAGCCGCCCTGGGCACGCGGCCGTCGGGCCAGGGCTGCAGGGGCTGCGGCTGCTCGGGACCACCTTGATCGCGGGGGTCAGCCCGGCGCTGCTGGCGGGCCCAGGCGCGCTGTCGGCCAAGCAGGTGGCCCGGCTGCCGCTGGTCCACGACGCGCATGGCTCCTGGCCTGCCTTCTTTGCCCACGCGGGCTTGCCGCCCCCGCAGCCCGGCGGCACGCGTTTCAACCAGACGGGACTGGCCATCGATGCCGCGGTGGCTGGCCAGGGGTTGGCGCTGGCCAGCCCTTTCTTCGTCGCGGCGGATCTGGCTGCCGGTCGCCTGCTGCAGGCGCTGCCGCAGGTGGCGCTGCGCACGGGGATGGACCACTACCTGGTATGGCCGCAGCGCCCCCGCAGCGATGGGCTGGTGCCCCTGGACGCGGTCGCCGCGTGGCTGCTGGAGGAAGCGGCTGCGAGCAGCGGTGGTGCACACGCCTGAGCCTGCAGTCCCTGCCTTGCCATGGCCGCTCGGCGCGTCGCGCCCATCGGCATTTCGGTGTGGCCCTGAACGCGTCCTAGCGCATTTGGACTATGGACGACTGCCCGCGATCCCTGCAGCATCACGCACCGTGCCAGCGCTCGAGGAATTGCAGCGCGGCACCCAAGGCGTCGTGACCTGTGTGTGCGCAGACCGGTTCGATGCACCACAACGGCAGCAGAGAACATGCACATGGGATTTTTCACGAAACTTCTGCAGATTCGCAAGGGAGCACGGTCCAGCGTTGACACGCCGTGGGACCTGGAGGACAACGCCAGCGAGCTGGTGCTGGATGCCGAGGCCGCCGAGCACCTGGTCATGGAGATGGAGATCGACGCCTGCATCGCCAGCCATGGGGCTTGGCGCACACAACTGGAGCAGGCGCTGCAGCAACAGATGCTGCAGCAGCAACCGAACCACAGGCAGCAGCAGAGTCCGCAGCCGTTGAATGGCGCGGAAGGCACGCTCGCGGCCGGACTGCCGCACCCCGAACTGCTCTGCGACGCGGCGCGTCCGTGCGCGGTAGCGCGCTGGCTGGCGGGCCCTGGGCAAGCACTCCATGGCAACCGCCAGGCTTTTGGCATGCTGGCGGCGCGGCACCGGTACTTTCACCAGCAGGTGGCGGCGGCGATCCGGCTGCACCAGGCGGGCGAGGGCGCGCAGGCCCGGCAGATCGTGAATGGGGGCTGTGCCCATGCGTCCAACCAGGTGGTGCTGCTGCTCAAGGAGTTCCGCAAGGGGCCGTGGCGCTAAGCGCTCAATCTGTTGCAGACTTTGGTAGGGGGGTCCGGTCTGGCCAAGGGCCGGGGGGGCCAAAGCAAGCCAGGCGAGGCCTTTCGTCACAGCGAGCGGGTTTAGGCGACGGAGCTATGCGCCTCTGCTCTTTACAGGTTCCAGCCGCGACGGCGCACCCCGCTCGCGCGCTGCTGGTCAGCGCTGGGGACGCCTGTCTCACACACTTCACTTCATTTGCAAAAGCGCGCGGAGTAGGGGTTGACCTCCGCTGTGCCGGCATAGGTGAAGGCGTACATCACCGAGTAGACCTGCGAGTTGAGCGTGAAGCCCTGTGGGTAGTAACCCAGCGCCAGCACGCGGCGGTCGGACAGCACGGTGCCAAAACCCAGGTAGTCGGGCTGGTAGCGCAGCGCCTCCAGGCTGAGGATGGTGGTCTGGCCCGAGATCATGTCCACGCGGTCGGTGCCGAAGCCAAAGCGCAGGGGTTCGATAAAGCGGCCGCCGCCGTTGTAGCACAGGTAGGTGCGCGCAGAGGGCGGGAAAGCGAAGTCCGCGGGGATGACCGTGGTGGGCACGGGCGCTGGCGTCGGAGCGGGTGTCGGCGCTGGCGTGGGGGCTGGCGCAGGCGCTGGTGCCGGTGGGGGTGGCGGCACGGGCGTTGGCGTGGGCGTGGGGGCAGGCACGTCCACGGGGGCCGAAGGCGTGTTCTGGTAGATGGTCTTCTGGTAGGTTTTGCCGGTGGCGGCCGACGAGTAGCCCGCTGTGACGATCAGCCCGGGAATGCCTGACACATCGAGCGCGCTGGTGATGGCAAGGGTCTTGCCCTCTAGCGCCACCGGGTTCGCGAAGTAGGGCACGGGCTTGTTGGCATCGCCCGCCACCCAGCCGGCCTGCGTCAGGTTGAGCAAGATGCCCGAGGTGGGCTCGGTGGCAGTGATGAAGTAGTTGCCCTGGCCCGCGTGCAGCGTGGAGGGCTTGAACACCGCGTCCAGCGTCAGGCTCTTGGCATCGCCCCTGACCTTGGCCTCGATGCGGTAGTGCTCGGGGTTGTACACATCGCCCAGCGTGGTGCCGGTTGGCACGAGGATGGGGTCCTTCTGCCCGTCGATGCCCAGGGTCGCGTAGATGGTGCCGTCGTCGAACACCACGGCGGTGCTGCGGTTGCCCGCCGCGATCAGGGAAACGGCCTTGCCGTTGTTAGGAATGTTGAGTTGCCCTTCACCGTAGGCACCCCAGGCGACGACGGTGCCGTCGCGCTTGAGGGCCACGGAGTGCAGGCCCCCGGCGGCGATGGCCACCACATCGCTCAGGCCCACGGGCACATCGCTCTGGCCGTGATGGTTCTTGCCGAAGCCTACCACCGTGCCGTCTTTCTTGAGCGCCAGCGTGTGCATGTAGTTGACGGAGATGGCCACCACGTCCTTCAGCCCGGCGGGCACATTGGTCTGCCCGTCGCGGTTGGAACCCCAAGCGCGCAGCGTGCCGTCCTTGAGCAGGGCGACGGCATGCTCCTCGCCGGCGGCCACCGCCACCACATCGCGCAGGTCCGCGGGCACCTTGGCCGGCGGCTCGTCGCCCCAGGAGACGACCTGCCCGTCATCGCGCGCTGCCAGGTGGTAGCGGTTGCCCCCGGCGATGCTGACGAACCGGCCCGGGTACTCGCGCGCCAACACGGTCTTGGTGAAGCTGCCGATCCAGTTCTTATGCACCTCGATAGAGCCATCGGACTTGAGCAACATCGAGTCCCACGCGCTGTTGTCTATCTTCTCCACGCCACTGGTGCCCGGCTCGATCCACGGCGCGGTGCTCCAGCTCTTCTCGCCAAAACCCATCACCCGCCCATCGCGGCCCAAGGCCGTGTAAATGGACGAGCCGCCACTGATCGCCGGCTGCGCCGCCTGCGCCAGCATGGGGAACGCAGCCAGGCAGGCCAGCATTACCAGCGCGCGTTGCAGGACCGGGGCCGGTTGGCGCAGGGCGGGGGTGCGATGGGGGGAAAGGCGCTGGGCCTGCCTCTGCGATTGCGTTTGCTTCTGTTGTTGTGCTTGCATGGCGTGGGGTGCCCCGGGGCAAGGGCACGGATGAAGGGTTCGGGTGGATTGCAATGGCCGCAGCATGCCCTGTTGTCGTCGTGTTCGGTTTGCTGGGCGCGCGGCGTCAAGGTGCAGGCGCGGCTCACATCGGCCATTCCAGGCATCCCTCAATGCGCGTGGAAAGGGGGCGGGGTGGGGGCATGTTCTGCGTGAGGGAACGTACCACATCCGGGGTGAGGGGCCAAGGGAAATTGGGGCGAGGGCTGCAGGGTGGTAGTGCTGGGGGATGGCCGGTGCACCCCAAGGCCAGTGTCAGCGGCTCATCCCACGAAGGAGGGACGTGGTCCCCTCGACAGGAATCGAACCTGTATCTAGCGCTTAGGAGGCACTCGTTCTATCCATTGAACTACGAGGAGGACGCAGGCGCGCATTGTAGGGGCAGTGCGGGGTGGTCCCGGCGATGCCCGCTTTTTGCTCCGTGCCGTGCCCCGCATGCGGCCTTGCCTTCAGCCGCATGGCTAGGCGGGAAGCCGCGGACAGTGCTTTGGCACGGCAAGGCGAACCAACGACGTCAGGCGGCTCAAGGCACAGCCGCATCAGTCGTACTTCAACGTGTAGATGATGTCCACCGCACTCTGCGCCCCCGTCTGCCCGCGCAGGGTCAGCCGGCGCGAGAGGTCGTAAAAGATGTACAGCGTGCCCAGCGTGCCCGACAGGCTGCGCTCGTACGTCACGTATAGGTCGGTGGACAAACGCTTGCCGAAGGTCAGCGCCGCGCCCGTGGCGTCCTCGCCCGCGCCGGGGCCCTTGAAGCCGATTTCGTCCAGACCCAGGCGGCTGGCCATGTTGGCGGTGGGGCCGGCGCCGCCGCCCTTGCGGCCGAGCAGGGCCAGCGCGGCCTGTTGCAGCACGGCGGCTTCGGCGCCGCCGGCAGCGGCGTCGCGGCCCAGCACCACCCACGAGAGTTTTTCAGCGTCGGGCAGGTCGGGGTCGGAGTACAGGCGCACGCGCGGCGCCAGCACCGAGCCGCTGACCTGCACGCCCGCGCGCACGCTGATGTTGGGGCGCAGGGCCAGGATGTCGAGAGAGGGGTTGTTGTACGGGCCGCTGAAGCGGATGAGCCCCGTCTCCACGTCCAGCATCTGGCCCCAGGCGCGGTAGCGCCCCTGGTCGGTGCGCACCTCGCCGATCACGCGCGGGGGCGCGCCGGGCACGGGGCTGCTGCGCACGTCCAGTTCGCCTGTGAGCCGCGTGGTGATGCCGTGGCCCTGCAGCGCGAAGTCGTTGCCCAGGTTGAGGGTGATGGCGATTTCGGGCGGCTTGGCCGTGGTGGGGGCCGTGCTGGCGCCGGCCGGCTGCTCGGCGGCCTGGTTGGCCTTGGCGATGGCTTGGGCCTTGGCCTGGGCCTCGCGGTCCTTGGCGGCGGAGCGCACCACCACGTCGCTGCCCAGGCTGGGCGCGCTCTCGTCGGGCAGGATGATGGTGGCGCGGTCGGTGGTGAGCTTGCCGCGCACGCTGAACTGGCCCTGCTGCAATTGCGCCTGCACCTTGCCCGACACGCTGACCTGCCGGTCGGCCCGCGCCAGCACCTGCAGGGCCTTGGCCTCGGCCTCGAAGTTCATCGCTATGCCGGATGCCTTGTTGTCGCTGCCTGCCGCTGCCCAGCTCACGCGGCCCGTGCCGTTGAGGGTGCCCCCATCCTGCGGGGCGCTGGTGCGGTTGCCGCTGTAGCCGGGGATGCGGGCCTTGCTTCCCGTGCCGCCGCGCAGGCGGAACTCGGTGATATCGAGCTGGTTGCCGTTGAGCGCCGCGCGCAGGCGCCCGCCCTGCAGGTCCACCCCGTCGAGGATGGAGCGCACGGCCAGCTCGTCGGCCCCCAGCGTGCCGGCCCAGCGCGGCGCGGCACGCGTGCCCGACAGGGTGGCGTTGGCGTCCAGCGTGCCGCGCACGCGCCAGCCCGGTGGGGCCAGGGCGGACCACACGCCCACATCGGGCAGGCGGGCGCGCAGCGTGCCGGCCAGCGGTGCATCGGGTGCCAGCGTGGTGGCCGCCAGCGTGCTGGCCAGGGTGAGGTGGGTGCTGGCGGTGGCGTCCACCTCGCCAGCGCGGGCGCTGGCCCACACCAGCCTGGCGCGCAGCGCGTCGCCCTCGGCCTCCACGCTCAGCTCGGCCTGGCGCACGCCGGCGGCGCTGCTGCTGCCGGGCTCTTCGGTCACGGTGGCTGTGGGGCTGCCGGCGCCCGCGCCCTGGCCGCTGCTCTGCACGGTGGTGATGGTGGCCTGGTCCACTGCCAGGATGCGCAGGTCGCCCGAGGCGCGGCGCACGCTGGCGCTGGCGCGCAGGGGGCCGCTGGTGGTGTCCACGTTCCACTGCCCGTCGAACACGATGTTGCCCGCCAGGCCCAGGCGGGCCAGCAGGGGCTGCTGGGCGGGCTTGCCGGTGGCGGCATCAGCAGTGCCCCCAAAAGCATCCACCCAGGCCATGGGCAGACCCTGCAGGCTGCCCTGCGTTTGCAGGCGCAGCGGGCCGCCGCCACCGCCCGCATAGCTCACCGGCTGCCAGCGCAGGGTGACGGTGCCCGCCACCGGCCCGGTGATGCGTGCCTGCCCGGCCGATGCCTGCACCGACAGGGCCGCGCTGGTGTTGGAGGGAGCAGTGCCGGATGCTGCCGGGGCAGCGGGCGCCGGCGTGGCCGCGCCCATGCGCAGCTTCACCGTCACCGGCTCGGCCAGCTGCACGGCCCAGGGGCCGGGCAGCTGCGTGTCCTGCGCCTGCAGGCGCAGCTCGGTCACCTGGGCCTGCCATTCGTTGGCGGCGTTGGTGCCGCCGGCCAGGCGTGTGCGCACGCTGGCGCGCTGCGTGCCGGTGCGGGCCTCGCCGTCCAGTGCCAGCGTGGCCTGGGCTATCGAGCCTGCCAGCTCGGCATTCACGCTGCGCAACTGGATGTTGGACATCGCACCTGCGCCGCCTTGGCCCGGGGGCAGGGCCACGTCGAGCTGCGGCGTGTTCAGGCGCGCCTGCAGGGTGAAGGCGTCCTTGCCGTCTGCTGGCAGTGCCTTGCCGGCCATCACAGCTTCTATCTGGCGCTGGGCGGTCTGCCAGCCCCCGCTCCAGCGCGCATTGAGCTGGGCCTGGCCCTTGGCGGTGATGCCCTTGGCCGCATCGGCCATGCCCGGCAGGCTGGCCAGCCAGGCCTGGGTTCGCTCGGCATCGGCCAGCTGCACCTGCAGTTCGCCCGCGCCCTTGGCGGGCGCGATCTGGCCGTTGGCGTTGACGGTGGCGCCGGGCACGGTGGCCTTCAACTGGCCCTGGGCCGACTGTTCGCCCACGGCCACGCGCAGCTGCGTGGCCTCTACCTTGGCCTGCAGGGCGTCGAGCAGCAGTTTGTCCAATTGCACCGTGCCGCCGCCCACTTGGGCCAGGTACTGGCCCTGCGCGGTGAAGGTGTTGATGCGCAGCAGCGGCGCGGTGGCTTTGCGGCCCTTGGCGGGTGCAGTCGATGCAGCCGGCTGCGCCGGGGCATTGCCCGTGGCGCGGATGTCCGCCGTAAAGCGCACGGCCTGGTCGGCCTGGCCCTGCGCGGTGATGCGCCCGCCCAGCGGCGCGGCCGCCAGTGCCGTGTGCAGCGCATCGGGGCGCAGGTTGCGCAGATCGGCCTGGCCCTCGGCCGCACCGGTGGCGGGGGTGAACTGGCCCTTCAATGCAATGGTGCCCGCGGCCTTGCCGGTGCCGATGGTGGCGTTGGCCTCGGGCACATCCCAGCGCGTGCCGTCAAAGCCCGCGCGCGCCTGCAGCGCGGCCAGGGGCAGGTGCCGGGTGTCCCAGGGGCCGGGCAGGTCGTTGCGCAGGTCGGCGGCGATGTTCCAGCCGGCGATGGCGGAGGAGGCTGGGGGTGAAGAGGGCGTGGCTGGCGTGGTGGGGGCCGCAGGTGCTGCCGTGGCAGCGCTGGCATCCACCGGGTCCACCTTGACCGTGCCATGCAGCAGCGTGCGCGGCGCCTGCGGCCACAGGGCCGCCAGGTCCAGCGCCTTCAGCGTGGCCTGTGCCTGCTTGAGCGGCTGGGGCACCCAGGGGAGGATGGTGGCCTGCACGTCGGCCTGCATGGGCTCGGCAGGGGCCGTGGCATGGGCGGGCGCGCTGGCCTTGGCGCTGGCCGAGGTGCCCTTGCGGGCGGGGGGGGCTGCGGCCGATGCCGCCGGTGCCGATGCCGCGGGCGCTGCTGCCGCCACCACCACCGGCTTCAACTGCGCCGCCGCCTGCAGTTGCGCCGCCGCCGTGGCCAGCGTGCCCTGCACGGTGGCGTGCGCGGCCACCCGCAGCGGGTTGCCGCCGCCGGGGGGCGTGGTCTGCACAGTGCCGTCCAGCGTGGCGTCGATGGCCATGGGCGCCAGGGCCTGCAGCTTGACCTGGGCGCTGTAGCGGCCCTGGGCCAGCTCCACGTTGTCGATCTTGAGGTGGTGCTCAGTGCCGTCGTAGCGGTAGTCGCCGACCAGGCGCTGGGCCTGCACGGCGGGCTCTCCGGCGAGGCTGATCTGCTGCTCGGGCGAGCCCGCCCACTCCAGGCTGTCCACCTGGAAGGGCACGGCCACCTGCACGGGCAGCACCAGCTGCGTGAGCGGCTTCACCGGTTCGGTGCTGGGCGCCGTGGCCTGGGGGGTAATGCGCACGCGCGATGCATGCACCTCGCCCAGCTCCACCTTGCGGCTGAGCAAGGGCGCCAGCTGCCAGCCGATGCGCGCACCGTCCACCTCCACCACCATGCCCGGGCTGCTCCAGCGCAGCCAGCCAATGCTGCCGCCCGTGCGCAGCGAGCCCGTCACGTCGCGGCTCTCCAGCTTCTGCTCGGCCGGCAAGTACTGCGCCGCGCGCGCCAGCGCCAGGGCCAGCGAGGTGCTGCTGCCGGCCCACCACCACACCGCGCCAGCCACGGCAAGCACCAGCGCCAGCAGGCCCAGCAGCAGCCACACCAGCACGCGCAGCCAGGTGCGGCGCCGGCGCGGCGGTGGCGGCGGGGCCGACGAGCCGGCGCTGAAATCGGGCGAAGGCTTGGCAGCGGAAGAAGGCGGGTTGCGAGAGGGCATCAATCAGAAAGTCAGCGAATCAGGAGGGAGCAGGAAAACAGGGGGCCGTGCTGGCCGCGTCAGAACGTAAAGCCCAGCCGCAGGTGCAGCCGCAGCTCCTTGGCCTGCACGCCATAGGCCAGGTCGGCCTGCAGCGGGCCCACGGGGCTGCGCCAGCGCACGCCGGCACCCACGCCCACGCGCGGGTCCAGGTCGCCCACCTTGTCGGCCACGGCACCGGCGTCCACGAACAGGGTGCTCTCCCAGTCCGTCATGGCGCCCTTGTAGACGATGGGGCGCTGCCATTCCAGGCTGCCCACGGCCATGTAGCGGCCGCCGTAGAGCTGGCCGTTGTCGGTGCGCGCACCGATCTTGCGGTAGCCGTAGCCGCGCACTGTGGTGTCGCCCCCGGTCAAGAAGAGCTGCGTCACCGGCAACTGCGCGCCCTCGCGCGCCAGTACCGCGCCACCCTCGGCGCGTACCGCCAGGCGGGCTGCGCGCGAGGTGCCGTCCTCCGCCTCCACGCGGCCCGCGGCAATGAAGGTCTGCCAGCGCAGCAGCGTGCGCACAAAGGGGTCGCGCTCGGGCGTGAGCGTGGTGCCCACGCCCAGCTCGGCCGCAATGCCATGGCCGCGCGTGGGGGCCGTGTTGTTGTTGAAGTAGCGGCCCGTCCAGCCGTAGTTGATACTCACTGCCGTGCCCGAGGGCGGGGCGTTCAGCCCCTGGCTCTTGGCATAGTCGTACTGCAAAAAGTAGTTGCGGTCGATGTTCTTGGTGCTCTTGCTGCGGCCACCGCGCAGGCGCGCGCTGTTGGTCTCGTAGTCGCCCGTGTCTTCGCGCTGCACCTGCCCGCCGGCAAACCAGCGCCAGCCGTTCTCGCCGGGCAGGTCGGTCCATTCGGTGCTCAGCAGCTTGTTCTTGCGGTCCAGCGACAGCTTGCTCACCGCGCGCCAGCCCAGCAGCGGCATCTTGTTGTGGATGTGGTCAATGGTCAGCCGCGGCCCGCTGTCGGTGGACAGGCCTGCGCCGAAAACCACCTTCTGCAACTGCGCCTCGCGCACCTGCGCCACCACGGGTGCGGCCAGCGGGTCGGTGCCATCGGTGTCCAGCGTGAGGAACACCGCGTCGTAGTATCCGCTGCTGGCCAGGCGCAGTTGCGCGTCCAGCAGCTCCGTCTCGTCGTAGATGGCGCCCGTGGGCAGGCGCGCCAGGCGGCGCGCACCGTCGGGGTCGTAGCGCTCGTTGCCCTCCACGCGCAGCGCGCCAAAGCGGTACAGCGGGCCCGTGTCATAGGCCACGCTCAGGGCCGCCTCGTGCTTGTCCGCATCCACCTCGGCGCGGCTGTTGGTGATGCTGGCCGTGGGGTAGCGGCGCACCTGCAGCTGGCGCAGGCCATCGCTCTTGGCCCCGTCCCACGCCGACTGGGTGAAGGCCCTTCCCGGCGGCAGCCCCCAGCCGTTTTGCACGCGCCGCAGCTTGCGCGCGCGGCCCTCGCCGTCCTGCGCGTTGCTGATTGCTTCGGCAAAGGTAATGTCGGCCTTGGCGATGCGCGTCTGCGGCCCGGGGTCCACCGTCACCACCACCGTGCGTGGCGCCAGTTTGGCATCGGGCGTTTCGGTCATCTCCACCGTGATGGTGGGTGAAAAATACCCCAGCGTGCCCAGCAGCTCGCGCGCATTGGCATCGGCCGCGCCCAGCAGGCGCTGCAGCTCGCTGGCCTGCAGGTCGGGCAACTGGCGAAAGCGCTGCAGCTCCAGGTGCTTCTCCAGCGTCTCGCGCACCGTGTCAGGTGCGCGCACCTGCACGTCGAACGAGGGGCTGCCGTCGCTGTCCGCCGCGATGGGGCTCGACGCCGCATCGCGCGGCGTATTCGCATCGTTACCGCGCCCGGGCAGCAGGCTGCAACCCTGCAGCAGCAACAGCCCCGCAGCACTGCAAAGCAGCAACGCCGGCCATCGGGCCGGCGTTGGGGAATGGGCAGTGGACGGCAGTTGGCTACGGGACACGGCAGGCGGTTTGGGTTGGGGTGGACGACGGGTCATGGTACGGCACATGCAGGCTCGCGCCCCGGCGCCGGGATCGCCACAGGGGGCTGCCTGCGAAGGCCACACTATCGCCGCAAAAACCGCGTTCCCTTGTAAGACAGATTCCCGCAGCGTATCGGGGTGTGTCTGGTGGGAGCGAGAGGACGCTGCTTGGCCGAAAGCGACTGCGCAGATGCTCCATCAAACCACCACCCATAGCGTCACCCCTATTACTGCGCCTGCCAGCAAGGCCGGCGCAGCCACCGACCAGTCCTGCGTGGACGGCACGCTCGCCCCGAAGGCCGACGCTGCCAGCCAGGCATGCAGCCAGTACATGGCGCCAGACCCGGCCGCAGGCATGAAGGTGGTGGCCCACCAGAAGCTCAGCGGTGCCAGCGCCACCGGCGCCAGCGCAATCGGCAACGAGCGCAGGTACCCCGCCTGAAACCGCACCGACCCCAGCCGCCAGCCCCCGTGCGTGCGCATCGGCACCAGGTTGGGCATGGTGGGCCGGGCGCCCAGCAGCGCTGCCACCGTCCAGTGCATGGCCTCGTGCAAGGCAGTGCCCGGCAGCACCGCCAGGCAGTACGTCCACATGCCGATGTACACGCACAGGCGCTGAAAGAGCAGGATGCCGCCCAGCACCAGCCAGTCCCTGGTGTCCAGTGCGTGTGCACGCACGCTCGCCCAGGCCAGTGGGTGGGTGAGGGCATCGGTGATCCAGTTGGTGCTGCTGCTGTCCATGTGGGGGCGGTCCGTCGATCCATCGTTCGTTCGCTCATTCATTCATTCATTGAGCAAGGAACAGGGCGCGCCACGGGTGGGCACCCAGGGGCGATTGTCACGATGAAATCGGGGGCGCGTGTCGGATGGGATGCCTTGTTGGCCGCTGACGTACCGCATGCTCGCCTGCAACCCCAGGCCCCCGCTATAGTTGTCGGCACCGCCCCGCAGCCGGGACTGTGCCCCGGGCGCCCGGCGGCTCGTACGCCGCGCACACCGAAAGGAGCACCCCATGGGACGCCTGACCTTTAGCATCAACCTCACCCTGGACGGCTGCGTGGACCACCAGGAGGGCATTGCCGACGACGAGACGCACGCCTTCTTCACCCACCTCATGGACACGCACGGCGCCATGCTGTGGGGCCGCGTCACCTACGAGATGATGGAACACTACTGGCCCGCGGTCGCGCGCGGCGAGGTGGAGGATGCGCCACCGGCCGTGCATGAGTGGGCGACCAAGCTGCAGGCCAAGCCCAAGTACGTGGTGTCCTCCACGCGCAAGGATTTTCCGTGGGCCCACAGCCACCTGATCGCCGGCGGCGACGACCTGCGCGCGGGCATCCAGGCGCTCAAGGACGCAACCCCGGGCGGTGTGCTGCTGGGCAGCGGCAAGCTGGCCACCGTGCTCGACCGGCTGGACCTGATCGACGAGTACCAACTGCTCGTGCACCCGCGCATCGCCGGCCACGGGCCCACGCTGTACCAGGGCGGGCTGCCCGCCGCGCGGCGGCTCACGCTGGTCTCGGCGAAGCCGCTGCGCTGCGGCGCGGTAGCTGTGCATTACCGGCGGTTGGGTTGACCTGGGAGGGGCTCCCACCCGCAATGCCAGCTCGGCGCTAGGTAATTTCCTGCCGCGGCTGCTTGCAACTGCTTGCCCGCCAAGCAAGGATGACCTGTTGTCGACCTGGTGGCTCAATGGGCCGGACGTGGAAAAAGATGGCAATGCCGAGCATCAAAAGACCTGGCAGCAAATCCCCCCACCAGATGGATGCTCGCGAGGTGCAGCGGCTCATGTAGCGCGATTCAACCAGCAGCCAGGCCTGCCCTTCCGCGGTCAGCAGCCACCAGATCATCACCCCGCCGCTGGCCAGGCACCCGATGCCCACCGCTGCAAGCAGCGCAATGAAGATGCTGACCGTGACGCTTGCCGCCAGCCTGCGCGAGCCGCCGGCATGCCAAGGCCTGGGCTATAAACGGCGCTGCGCAACACAGGCCTCCTGCAGGCTGCCCTCGCTCCTGCAAGCACACCCCCCAGCACACCATGACCACCAGTTCCATCGAGATCGCGGGCCAGCAAGTCCCCGCCATCGGCTCGCCCGAAGGCCTCACCCTCACCACCGACCGGTACCTCTCGCTCAGCGACCTCAGCGAGTTCCCGGCCCAGGTGCGGGTCATCGCCGGGTCGCTGCACCTGCACAACAGCAGCCTGCGCAGCCTGCCCTCTCCGTTCACCATCGAGGGCGACCTGGACATCTACAGCTGCCCGGACCTGGTGCTGCCCGACCACCTGTGGGTGACCGGCGACCTGATGTTGACCAACAGCGAGGTCCGCGCCGACACACTGCCCGCCGGCCTAGTGGTGGGCGGCAGTCTCTTCATCGGGGACTGCCAGTTCCGCGCACTGCCGCCCGACCTGCGCGTGGGCCGCAGCATCGTGGCCAAAGACAGCAAGCTCGAAGTTCTGCCCGACGCGCTCACGCTGCCGGGCTCGCTGGACATCAGCGGCACCACCATCTCCCGGTTGCCCGCGCAGCTCGACGTCGGCAGCGCCCTGGTGGCCGCCCATTGCCCCATTGAGGAGCTGCCGGCCCATGCCAAGGTGGGCGAAAGCCTGGACATCCGCGGTACACGCATCACCCGCCTGCCGGACGAACTGGCGCTGCGCGGCGACCTGTTCCTCTCCGATACCGGCATCGCCAGCCTGCCTGAGAACCTGCACCTTTCGTCCCTGGACATCACCAACACCCCCATCACGCACCTGCCCGAATCCACCCGGGTGCAGGGCAGCCTGTGGGCCAACGGCACGCAGATCAAGCGGCTGCCCGCGGGCCTGGTGCGCTTCGATACGCTCGCCCTCAACGGCAGCGCCATCGAAGAACTGCCCGAGAACCTGCACGTCCAGCTCGACTTGTATCTGGCGGACAGCGCCATCCGCCAACTGCCCGCCAGGATCGACGTGGGCGGCACTGTCTACCTGGGCGGCACCTCCGTGCCCCGCACCTGCCTGCCCAAGAACAGCCGCACGGGCAAGCCGTTGGACATCAACTGGGACTGGCGCCCCGCGTAAAAAAAGAAAAGAGACAACGCCACCGCACGTGCCCGCACCGCAATGCCCAAGTCACCCGCCCACAGGCGCCTCTGGTCGCATCGCTCAGGTGCCGGTCACCCGCCTTGCGCCGCGCGGGGCGCCAAGCAGCGCATCATGCAGCGCGGGCACGCAGCCAGGCAACGATGTCCGCCGTCACCTCGTCGCGGTTCGTCTCGTTCAGGATTTCGTGGCGCGCTGCCGGGTACAGCTTGACCGTCATATCCGCAATGCCGGCATCGCGGGAGCGCTGGCCCAGCAGCTCGATCAGCGCACCGCCTCCGGCAAGCGGATCGGCGTCGCCCGAGGCGATCAGGAGTGGCAGGTCACGGCGAATGCCCGCCAGCAACGCGGGGTCCGCCAGCCGGGCGGCGGGGGCGAAGAGCGATGGGATCACATCGTCCGGCACCTCCCACCCGCACCAGGGGTCGGCCACATAGGCATCGACCTCCGCGTCGTCCCGCGACAGCCATTCGTACCCTGTGCGGTGTTCGAAGCCTGCATTGAAAGCCGCGAGCCCCGCCGGCGCGTCTGCCGGGGCATTGGCCATGGCAGCGGCCAGCGCGTCGAGCGCGGTGGAGCCGGACAGAATGACACCTGCCCATGTCGATGCGTGGTCCAGCAGAGCGGCCTGCGCCGCAAACGACCCCATCGAATGGGCAAACAGAAACACCGGCAGGCCGCCATGCTGCGCCCGCAGTGCCGATCCGTACTGGGCCACATCGGCAATCAGCCCGCTGAAACCCGCCGCGCCGAAGTCGCCCAGGCGCCCCCCGGCGGTACGCCCGTGCCCACGGTGGTCCACCGCGTGGACCACGAACCCCGCGGCATTGAGCTGCCTGGCAAAGCGGTCATAGCGTTCACCGTGCTCGGCCAGTCCGTGGGCAATCTGCACCACTCCAGCCGGCTGGCCCGCAACATGGGCCCAGGTGTAGGTCGTCACCTTGGTGCCGTCTGCGTTGGACAGGAAGGAAGAGGTGGAAGTGCTGCTCATGCTTTTATTCTGACACGCAGGAGGTTGGGGCCGAAGGGATGATTGGCTGGTGGGCCAGGGTGGGCAGGCGCCCACTCTGGCCGTTGAAATCGCTGGCATCGCCTCCTGGCGTCCCCCCTTCAATACACCGGCCAGGGCGCCGCCAGGTCCGGCCCCAGCTCCAGCACCTCGCGAAAGCGCCCTGCGCGCAGCATCTCGTCCACGTCGCTGCCGTAGCCGATGAACAGGCGCAGCCCCTCCAGGCCCGGGCCGTCCAGGCGCGGCAGCAGGGTCAGCGGTTGGGACTGCGCCTCGCCAGTGAGCTGCACGTTGCTGGCCAGCGCCGGCACGGGCCAGCGCAGCGGGCCCCAGTGTCCCTGCGCGTCCATCTGCACCCAGGTGCTGCCCGGGCCCGGCACGCCCAGGGTGGCCAGGGCGTACAGGTTGGCGCTGGCGGGAGTGCCCGCGCTGCCAAACACCTCGCCCTTGAAGGCCAGGCTGCGCGGGCTGCCCGCCAGCTCCATGTTCACGCGAAACGGCGGTTGCCGCGCATCGGTGGTGCCCACCGTGGTGGGCACGTTGGGCGTGGCCGGGTCCAGGTCCAGATCGCCCTGGCCGGCCAGGCCTGCCACGGGCATGGGCTCGGCCGCGCTGGCGTAGGCGCCCGTGCCCAGTTGCCCATAGCGGCCCTGGCCCAGGGCCCACACCGTGCCATCGGCCAGGCGCAGGTGCACCGAGCCGCCGCGCTGGGCGAAGATGCTGGTGAGCTGCTTGTCCTCGTCCATGCCCATCGTCACCGCCGTGATGGGCGCGTGCATGCGCAGGCGCCGGCCCAGGTGGTTGTTGAACAGCTTGCCGTAGCACTGGGCCGTGCCGTCCTGCAGCACTGCGCAGGCATTGAACTCGCCGCCGTGGATGGAGACCGCCTTGCCGGGCAGGGGCAGCACCATGGGCTCCATCACCAGCCAGTCGGCCACGGGCAGCGCGGCGCCATCCACCCCGGCAATGCCGTTGTTGCGGCGCTGGCCCCAGAACCACACCTGGCCCGCTGCATCCAGCGCGTACGAGGCGCCGTAGCCATCGTCCACCGTGGCCACCTGCACGATGGTGGCGGGAAGGCCCAGCACCTTGCGCGGCGTGCGCAGCCATGCGCCGACCGTGTACAGGTCGGTGCCCGCCGGCAGGTAGCCCGCGCCGCCGCTGCTGCCAATGCGCCACACCGACCCATCCACCCCCAGAATGAGCCCGTGCCCATTGCCGCCCACCGCCACATCGCGCGCCAGCGGCATGCCCGACGACTCGCCCACCACCACCGGGCGCATGTGCGTCGGGGGGTACACCCCCCAGCCGCCCGAACTCCACACCTTGCCATCGGCGTCCACCGCCAGCCACTGGCCCAGCGCCGTGGCCAGCTTCTTGACCTGCACCGGCAGCGCCACGGGCGTGGGCACCTGCAGGGGCTGGCTGGCCACAAAGCCTGCGCTCGGGTCGTACGGCGTGGCGCCATTGCCCCAGGCAAAAATGCGCCCGTCCTGCAGCAGCACATGGCTGCCCGTGCCGCTGGCGTGCACGCTGGCCGCGGGCCCTGGCAAGCCCACCCGGCGCGGGCTGGCCGACGACTCCAGCCCGCCCCCCGCCGGCACGGCCAGGTGCCCGCCCGTGTTGGAGCCCTGGGCATACAGCTTGCCGTCGCGCGTGATGTACATGACCACCGAGGCCAGGCCCAGCGACTGCGTTCCGGAGCCACTCGCATCCACCACGTTGGTGGCCAGCTTCTCCAGCGACACCTGCCAGCCCGGCGTTTCGTTCGGGTTCACATAGCGCCAGCGCCACAGGTCGCCCTCGGCCGTCAGGCCCAGGTAGCCATCGCCGCCACTCACGGTCGTCTTGATCTGCACGCCGTTGCGCACCAGCTCCGGGTGCATCGAATAGCGGTAAGGGTCGAACGGGTCGTAGCCAGAGGGGGCACTGGCAGCCAGCCGCACGGGCGGGCAATCGGTCGTTCGCGGTGGCGGCAGCGAGGTCTGGCTGCGGTACACCGGGTCGGTGCCCCAGGTCCACCGCGTGCCATCGGCCGCCTTGGCGGTGATGCGCGAGGCCGGCAGATCCCTCGATACATTGCCGACCCGGTCGGTGATCGGTGCCGAGGCCGCCACCGAGATATCCACCACCGGCGGCACATCGCGCATGGCCACCGGCTGCGCCGTGTACGCCGTCGATGCGCCGCATGCCACCCCCTCGCCCCACGACCAGACCACGCCCTGCTCGTCCAGCGCCACCGTGGTGCGCGCACTGTGAATGATGCGCGCCAGCCGCGCCGGCACCTGCGCAGAAGCACGCTGCGGCGCGGGCGCATCCACCCCCGTGGGCAACGGCCCCCACCACCAGGGCTGGCCGTTGTTGTCGATCACGAACGAAGGCGCCCCCTCCCCGCCATTGGCGATAAAGCTCGCCCCGCGAAAGATGATTTGCGGCGTGGCCCGGTCAGCCCGCGTGCCATCGCCCAGCTCGCCCCGCAGGTTGGTGCCCCAGCTCCACACATTGCCATCGGCATCCAGCACCAGCGCCGAGGTGCGGCTGGTGCGCACCATGGCCGCCTTGGCCGGCAACGCAACCTCCCGCGCCGTGGCCGCATACACCGTGCGCCCCTGGCCCAGCTGCGCCTGCCGGTTGTCACCCCAGGCCAGCACACTGCCATCGGCCTGCAGCGCCAGGCCGTGGCGGGCGCCGGTGGCGATGGTTTGGGCGTGGGTGGGGGAAGGGAGCAGGGGGAGGGTGGTTGCGCAGAGGAGGAGCAGGGTGGGGGCGAGCAGGGGTAGGCGCTGGTGCCATGGGCGGGCGCGGTGGTGCTGCTGGTGTTGTTGCTGCTCAGGCGGGGATCGCCTTGGGGTGGTCGTCTTCGCTGTCGTCATGGCCTCGCCTCTCTATCTATCGATGTGTTGTGGCGGCCATTGTGGGGGTGGGGATAGAGGCAGGGCGGTGATGGGGGTCACGGGCGAAGGCCATAGGGCAATGCGCTGGGGTGGATAGCCCAATCGCTTGACTGAAATACTGTATTTATATACAGTATCTAGATGCGTCTCCTCAACCCCTCAAAAATGTTGGCGTGGCGTGTATGGCCGGCAAGATCGACACGCCGGTGCAGACCAGAGTCTCTGAGTCGCGCGGATAAGTGCGAAATTTGGCAGCTCGCAAACCACTGTCGTGGGCTTCCTCCAATTCACGTGTCTCGCGGCTCAAACCCCCCATGCGGACGGGCGACTGCTGCACGTAACAACTTTGATACAGTCCTCGCCATCCTTAGACACAGGTGGGGTGCGGACTGCATGGGAACTCAAAAGCTCGCCATCGAGTTGCTTCTGAAGCGTCAAGACGTCCAGCCGTATGCGAAGCAGGTAGCTAGAGCTGCTGAAAGTGACCGCTTGGCATTGGGGTGGTTTCCCTTCAAAGTCTACGAGGAGGCAGCTATCAGCGAACGGCTTATCGTGGCGATTGCCCGCGACGCGGATGAGGTCCGATACGCGGGGCATCTCATGTTTACGACCACGTTTCCACGTGGGCATGTTTCGCAGATCCATGTGGATTCGAGCCACCGTCGATATGGGATCGCCAAACGCATGTTGGACGCGCTCAAGGACCAATTGAGCGCTTTGAACTACATCGCTATTCACGCCAAAGTCGCTGAAGACCTGCGCACCTCTCAGGAGTTTTGGCAGAGCCAGGGCTTCTATGCGCATCGCGCGGTTCCTGGGGGCAAGACCCGAGGTCGGACTCTGGTGGCCCGAAGCCATGAACTGCCGACGCGACAGCTCTTCCCGACCAGTGGGTTGAGCCACGGAGATCCTCTGGGACTTGCGGCCGAGCCGGCCATTGCTACCAAGCTGTACCTGCTGGATCTCAATGTGATGTTCGATCTGGGGCCGCGCAGGGCGCGCCATCAGGATGTGGTTGACCTGTTCGCGCTCGAACGTCTAGGTGTGTGCCGCCTGGCGCTCAGCACGGAGTTCGATGCCGAACTGAAGCGATCAGCCACGATGGGAAAAACGGATCCCATGCAGGGGCTGGGGCAAGTCTTTCCAAAGTTTGCGGCACCGCCTGAAGAGGTCATGAAGCAGTACACCCAGGAGATCGCCCCAGTGGTCTTCCCGGAGCGTTTCGCGGCGGGTGCGTTGACCGACAACGACCTCTCGGATCTACGGCACCTGGGTACAGCTATTTATCACAAACTGGCTGGTCTGGTCACCAGTGATGGGGCGATTCGGGATGCATCAGCCATGCTCCGCTCGCGCTATGGCATCGAAGTACTATCTCCATCGGCGTTCAAGGTCTTAGATGAACTCGACACTGGGCTCGGTGCCGTTACCGCCAGCACACGTGACACATTGGAATTGCTGGAACTGACACCTGGACGCGAGGTGGCTGTTCGTGGGTTGCTCGGTAGCCTTGGTGTAGCGGTGGCGGATCAGTCCACTCTCTGGGCTGCGGATGATGGAAGCAGCCGGGCCCGCCATCGCCATGTCGTGCTGGAGGGGGAACGGACCATCGGCTATCTGATGTGGCCCAGCGGCCTCAGAAACGCCACATGCGATGCGTTCTTGGCCGTGGATGAACGGGTAACGTGTGCACCAGACGCTGCCCGCCTGATGCTTGTGCATTTGATGGGACAAGCCAATGAAGAGGTTCAACGCATTCGACTGCGCCTCGCACCCCAGCAGGCCTCTGTGCGAGAGGTGGCGCTGGAGGTCGGATTCACTGGTACGGACAAAGCGCAGGAACTGAACAAGGTATCGCTTCACAGCGTGCTCCTTCCCCATAACTGGTCGACCCTCCGCTCCAAGCTGCAAGCCGTGAGCGAGATAGCTCTGCCATCGTTGATGCCTGCCTTCAGAGCGGCTGACCAGTATTTGGAGCTGACACGACCTGATGGCCAACGCACGCAGGTGTCAGCGTTTGCTTTGGAAACTTTGCTCTCGCCCGCACTGATCTGCATGCCTGGTAGGCCTGGTGTGCTTGTGCCAATCAAGCGGGACTACGCTGAGCACCTTCTGGGACATCTCGGCCAGATGCAATTGCTCCCGCGCTCGAAAGCCTTGCTCTACCAGCAGCGCCACTACTTGAGTTCACCTAGAGCTCTGAAGGCATTTCAGCGCGGCAGCCTGATGTTCTTCTACGAGTCCAGCCGCAGCAAGGGTCTGACCGCGGTAGTCGCAGTGGCCAGGGTGAACAACGCCTACCTGAGTGCCGAGGGAGCGGTCGAAAAGGATGATCTAGACCGGTCCGCGTTGGAGGCTGGTGACCTTGCCGCCATCGGCAAGTCTGAGATCAAGACCGTTGTCGCTTTCAGCAACCTGATAATGCTTCAAAAACCAGTGTCGTTGGAAAGCCTCAAGAAATTCGGCTGTGGCGATGCGACTAAGTTGCTGACAAGTCGCCCCCTCACGTCCAAGCAGATCGAAAACATTCTTCTTGAAGGATTCCCTGCATGAATGCCCCGCACAACTTCCTGATCTCTCTTGAAGAGCGGCACGCGAACAGGATTCTTCAAGGAACGAAAACTGTTGAGCTTCGTCGACGAACGATGCACGTCCCGATTGGCTCGACGGTTTGGATTTACGTGAAGATGCCAGTGGGCAGTGTGGTCGGTTGTGCCAAAGTCATCAGCCTGCACACGCTTGCTCCGAGCACACTATGGAGCCGTTTTGGCCCCGTATCCGGTTTGCAGCGCCAGGAGTTTTTCGAATATTTCTCGGGCCTATCGAAAGCCTTTGCGTTAGGACTGAGTGAGCCCATCCGGTTGACGTCTCCGATCCCGTTGAGCAAGTTGCGCGACGTTTCCAACGGTTTTCATCCCCCGCAGTTCTTCGCCAATGTTGCGAGTGATGGTCCCTTGCTACGTGAAATGAGTCGGGCACTGCTGCCTAAACGCCTTACATCGCCACGTCGAGAAATGGTCCTCGAGCTGGCTTAAAACTGTTCATGCCTGCTCACTAGCCGCTTTGAAAGCCTCTTCCTCGGCAAGCATGGCCGCGCAGACCTCATCGGTATGCCGGTGGCTGAACATATGCTCAAGCGAGTTTCGCCACAGCAGCAGGTTCTGAGCAGCACCGCTTCCGTGCAGAGGGTAGTACTGGTTATGAGGCTCGTGCATGAGATGGTCCATGCAAAGCAAGCGCGTGGGACTGACGGGGAAGAGGATTGAGGTCTGCGGATTGGCGATGCCACGAAAGCGCAGGGACGGATGGACTAATGTCACGGGTGCATCAGTGGTGATGAACACCGGTTCCTCTGCACATAGCATCGACCAGCGCATGCCCATGAACTGATTTGCGTATTCCGCCGCGCCGTGCATGTCCTTGATCCAGCTGCGCTTGAGATCGTCCTCCGTGGCATCCCGATAAGCTGGCCAGCTCGCTGTATCGAAACGGTAGGTCCGGTCCTTGTGTAGGAAGGAATGCGGAACTTCGCCAAGCTGCTCGATCTCGTCGCAAATACGTCGATGCCATTGCTTGTACATCTCAAAATGCCTGGGGTTTCGCAGCATCATCGTAGCCGCCAGCAAGCTCACCATCTTCCGAAGTGGCTCCCAGCTGAGATCGAGCATATCGACTTGCAGGGCGCGCCACACAGGATCTGCGAACCACCGCTCCAGCTCGCTGAGCTTCTTCTCAAAGCTGTCGTCTCGAGCTCCTGTGTTCGGATCACGGGGTACATAGAGATAGAAGCTGACGGCGACCTTTTCAATCGGCTTGAGCTCGGGCTCCCCAGCGTCTTTACTAAATCGCCAGATCTTGCGGCGCTGCGTGTCGGCCGCAAAGGCGCGAAGGTAGGCCTGCGGCACCCAGTGGCATCGCTTGGTTAACTGCGTTGGAGAGCTTGAATTTGGCACGAAATGTCCTTCGCATCGATCGATGCTTTGGTAACTTGCCCTTGGCGCCTCAACATGAAATTTCCGGGCCGAATGTGATCGGTTGGGTGTCCGCCAGCAGACGCTCGCCGACACGTCTCGCCTCTTTCGATTGCTCTGGGAACCAGGCGCCATCGTCGCTATTCACCGCCGTCGGGCCAAGGTGAAGCAAGAGGTTGTGAAGGAAATACCCTGCTGCCATTTGGGGCAGTGAATATGCGCGCCATGCCTGCAGGTCGTGCTGCTGAGGTGTTGTCGGCCACCACTTGAAGAATTGCTCGCTCCCCAAGGCAATGTGGTCAATAACTCGATGCGGTTGCCTCCGCGCAACTGCAGCGAGCTTGTGCAAGGCTCTGTCGGTATTTACCCCTTGGCTCTCGTAAGAGAACAGACCGATAAAGGCTCTTGATCCCCCCTGTCCTCGGATGAACTCAGCAACCTCAGCCAATCGTTCGCACGCTTCGCCGAACTGCCCGGATGTAAGTCGAGACTTAACCTCGATGGCGGCTACGCAAGCAGATGGCGCCACAAACACCAAATCGCCGTCTCGATACAAAACAGGATGCGCGTTGTCGTAAATGAGAACGTCGATCTGAGTTGATGCACCCACTCGCGTAACGACGAACCCGCGGCCCACAGAGACAGCTGATGGGGCGGACCTGCGGATTGTTGAGCGCAGGACTGACTCCTTCCACTCGCCATCGGTGGGCCAGTGTTCGCCCTCAATCATGTGGCGGACGCGATCCTTCAAAGCACCCAGTTCCTTGGAAATGGAGCGAAAGTACTTTTCCATATTCATTGCGAGTCGTTCCCAGTTGTGTGATGAATCATGCCGTGGCAAAAATAGGAGTGGCTACACGCACGGCTACACATCGCTCTTGAGAGCAACAGAGGAGAGGAAATGGCTGAAGATTCCAATCCGTCAGCGAAAGATAACCTACCCCGTAGGCCTTGCCCCGTTCGTTGCTGTCTGCCGCTACCAACCAACTACACTGACTGGTGATGCATTCGACAACAGAAGGAGAAAAAATGCCCAAAAACCTGATTACTGGACTATTTCTTGAACATACCATTTTGGCGATAGCGCGAGCTGTTGTGCAACGCGAAAAGGAACTCGGCGAGTCGCTGCTGGCCCATGAAGTCACTTATTTGGTTCAAGAAGCGCAGAATCGCTACAAACTTCTCGCCGATGGGAACCCGGTCAACGTCACATCGCTTGCTGGTGATGTCATCAACGGTATGCAGTTCCTGAAAAATCTCAAGACGAAGTCAGTGTCTTCGGAAGGCTACCACTTGCTCAAGAGTGAGTTTGCGGCTGGAGGATCAGCCCTGCGCGATGTAATTCCAGATTTGCGTCGTGAGCCCCTGAGAATTCCAGAACTCGAAACAGTGGCGAGCTAGAAAGTCAACAGCGCGCATTGCTTCTTTCCGCGACTGCAAGCTACTGGTCGCGAACTGCGGAGCTCATATGGATGGCGATAGGTTTCTTGTTGTCCGCGGCTGCGGTCTCTTTTGATTCAACCCCCATGCCCATCCGCACCGCCACCCCCGAAGACGCAGCCTGCATCGGCGCCATCCGCGTGGCGGCATGGCAGGCGGCGTACCGTGGCGCCATGCCCGATGCGTACCTCGATGCGCTGGACCCGGGTGCGAACCTGGAGTGGCTGCGTGCGGCGCTGGGTGCAGAGCCTGCGCCCTTCACGCTGCGCGTGGTAGAAGATGATGTGGCGGGCCAGCCGGTGGCCTTTTCCATCGTGGGCAAGCCGCGGTATGCGGTGGCGGGCCCTGCATCCACCATGGAGCTGTGGGCGCTGAATGTGCACCCCCTGCACTGGCGCAGGGGCGCGGGTCAGCAGCTGGTGCAGCAGGCACTGGTGGATGCCCAGGTGCAGGGGTTCGCCGCGGTTGAGTTGTGGTGCATTCACAGCAACACGGCCGCGCGGCGCCTTTACAAGGCCTGTGGGTTTCGCGCCAGCGGTGCGGTGCGCACCACCAGCCATCTCACCAGCCATCCGCTGCAGGAGGTGGCGTACCGCTGCGCGGTTTGACCCGTGCGGCGGGAAGGCGCGCGTTCATTGCACAGGTGGAGCGCCACCAAACCACACGCGCCACAATAGGCGCAGCCACCCCAGCGCCCCCACTTCCCCATGACAACGATGAGCACCACCCCAACCAGCACCCCCACCACCCCCATCCGCCTCACCCAGTTCTCCCACGGCGGCGGCTGTGGCTACAAAATCGCGCCGGGTGTGCTGTCCGAGATCCTGCGCGGCAGCGGGGCGGGGGGCATGGTGTTGCCCCCGGAGCTGCTGGTGGGCATCGAGACGGCCGACGATGCGGCGGTGTACCAGCTCAACGGCGAGCAGGCGCTCATTGCCACCACCGATTTCTTCATGCCCATCGTGGACGATGCCTTCGACTTCGGGCGCATTGCGGCGACCAATGCCATCAGCGATGTGTATGCCATGGGTGGGCGCCCCATCATGGCGCTGGCCATTGTGGCCATGCCGGTCAACCAGCTGCCGGTGGAGGTGATCGGGCGCGTGCTCGAAGGCGGGCAGGCGGTGTGCCGCGCGGCCGGCATCCCGATTGCCGGGGGCCACACCATCGACTCGGTGGAGCCCATCTACGGCCTGGTGGTGCTGGGCCTGGTGCACCCTGCGCGCGTGCGCCGCAACCGCGATGCGCGCGCCGGCGATGTGCTGGTGCTGGGCAAGCCGCTGGGCGTGGGCGTGCTGTCCGCCGCGCTCAAGAAGGGGCTGCTCGACGCTGCCGGCTACGCCTGCCTGGTGGACACCACCACGCGCCTGAACACCCCCGGCATGGCGCTGGCCGGGCTGGACGGCGTGCACGCGCTGACCGACGTGACCGGCTTCGGCATGGCCGGCCACACGCTGGAGATGGCGCGCGGCGCCGGCAACCTGCAGGCGGTGCTGGAGTGGCCGCGCCTGCCGCTGCTGCCGGGCGTGGAGGCCTGGGCCGCGCAGGGCACCGTCACCGGCGCATCGCGCCGCAACTGGGAGGGCTATGGCGCCGAGGTGGCCCTGGCCCCCGGCCTGCCTGCGCACGCCCAGGCCCTGCTCACCGACCCGCAGACCAGCGGCGGCCTGCTGGTGAGCTGTGCGCCGCAGGCGGTCGATGCGGTGCTGCGCACCTTCCGCGAGCAGGGCTTTGCCGATGCCGCGGTGGTGGGCCGCATGGAGGCACTGGCCACCGGTGACTCCACCACCACCACCACCACCACCACCCGCCTCACGGTCGCGCCATGAAGGAGCCCACGCGCGTGCACGACCGGCACGCCTTCGACACGCTGATCGACGGGCGCAGCCCGGCCGAGTTCGCCATCGACCACATTCCCGGCGCCATCAACCTGCCGGTGCTCGACAACGAGGAGCGCCGCATCGTGGGCACGCTGTACAAGCAGGTCGGCGCCTTCGAGGCGCGGCGCGTGGGCGGGGCCATGGTGGCCGCCAACCTGGCGCGCCACCTGCAGGGCCCGCTGGCCGACAAACCGCCCGGCTGGAAGCCGCTGGTCTACTGCTGGCGCGGCGGCCTGCGCAGCGGCTCCATGACCACCTGGCTGCGCCTGGTGGGGTGGGATGCGCAGCAACTGGCGGGCGGCTACAAGGCCTGGCGGCGCCATGTCATCGACACCATCGCGCAGCGCGCGCCCACTCTGCCCCTGGTGGTGCTGTGCGGCGCCACCGGCAGCGCCAAGACGCGGCTGCTGCACACCCTGGCGGCCCAGGGCCAGCAGGTGCTGGACCTGGAGGCCCTGGCCCGGCACAAGGGCTCGCTGCTGGGCGCGCTGCCGGGGGTGGAGCAGCCCTCGCAGACCGCGTTCGAGACGGCCATCGCTACGGTGCTGGAGACACTGGACCCTGCACGCCCTGTGTATATCGAAGGTGAAGGCAAACGCATTGGGCGCCTGACGGTGCCGCTGATGCTGGTCGAGCGCATGCGCAATAGCCCCTGCATCGAGGTGCAGGCGTCTGTCGCGGCGCGCGTGGAGTACCTGCTGCGCGACTACGCCTACCTGGGCGATCGCCCGCAGTGGCTGGCGGACCAGCTCGACCCGCTCAAGCCCCTGCACGGCAACGCCACCATCGCCGCCTGGCAGGCCATGGCCCACGCGCGCCAGCTGCCCCAGCTGTTCGAGGCGCTGGCCACGCTGCACTACGACCCTTCGTATGCGCGGTCGCAACGGGCGTACTTCAAGGCCTGGGCAGGCCGGCAGGTGGTGGTGGCCGACGACCTGAGCGCACAGGGCATCGAGGTGCTGGCGCAGCGGGTGGCGGCACTGCCCGTTGGGACGGCCGCGGCTACCGCCTGAGCGCAAGGCGGGTAGGGCAGGGCCGGTGCCCCCGCCCCTCACTTCGATAGCAGGCGCATCGTCTCTTCCAGGCCCTTGAGCGACAGCGGGTACATCCGGTTCCCAACCAACTGCTGGATGATGCTGATGCTCTGGCGGTACTGCCACACGCCCTGGGGCTCGGGGTTGATCCACGCGAACTTGGGGAAGGCGTGGGTCAGGCGCTGGATCCATTCGGCGCCAGGTTCTTCGTTGTTGTATTCCACGCTGCCGCCGGGCTGCAAGATCTCGTACGGGCTCATGGTGGCGTCGCCCACAAAGATCAACTTGTAGTCCTTGTTGTACTTGCGGATGATGTCCCAGGTGGGGAATTTCTCGGCAAAGCGGCGGCGGTTGTTCTTCCACATGAAGTCGTACACGCAGTTGTGGAAGTAATAAAACTCCAGGTGCTTGAACTCGCCCTTCACGGCGGAAAAGAGTTCTTCCACGCGCTGCACGTGCTCGTCCATGGTGCCGCCCACGTCCATGAGCAGCAGCACCTTCACGTTGTTGTGGCGCTCGGGCACCATCTTGATATCGAGGTAGCCGGCGTTGGCCGCGGTGCTGCGGATGGTGTCGGGCAGGTCCAGTTCCAGGTCGTTGCCCTCGCGCGCAAACTTGCGCAGGCGGCGCAGCGCCACCTTGATGTTGCGCGTGCCCAGCTCCTGCTGGTCGTCGTAGTCCTTGTAGGCGCGCTGCTCCCACACCTTCACGGCGCTCTTGTTCTTGCCGGCGCCGCCAATGCGCACGCCCTGGGGGTTGTAGCCGCCATGGCCAAAGGGGCTGGTGCCGCCGGTGCCTATCCACTTGTTGCCGCCTTCGTGGCGTTCTTTCTGTTCTTCCAGGCGCTTCTTGAGCGTCTCCATCAGCTCGTCCCAGCCCATCTTTTCGATGGCAGCCTTTTGCTCGGGGGTCAGCTCGTTTTCCAGGATCTTGCGCAGCCAGTCGGCGGGCACTTCCTTGGTGAAGTCGGCCAGCATCTCCACGCCCTTGAAGTAGGCGCCGAAGGCCCGGTCGAACTTGTCGTAGTGCTTCTCGTCCTTCACCAGGGTCAGGCGCGAGAGGTTGTAGAAATCGTCCAGGCTCCAGGCGTCGTCGGAGCGGGGGCCCACCACGCCGGCGTCGAGCGCTTCGAGCAGGGTCAGGTATTCCTTGACCGACACGGGCAGCTTGGCCGCGCGCAGGGTGTAGAAGAAGTCGATGAGCATGGGGGAGCCTCCTCGGGCTTGGCTGGGCTGGGTTCTTCTCTTCAGGCCGCCTCGCGGCGTGCGCGCAGGTACAACAGCTGGGCGCGGGCCTCGGCCCATTCGCCGGCGCGCATGCTGTACATCACGGTGTCGCGGATGGTGCCGTCGCGGCGCAGGGCGTGCCCGCGCAGCACGCCGTCCTTGTGCGCGCCCAGGCGCTCGATGGCGCGCTGCGATGCGAAGTTGTAGTTGTCGGTGCGCCAGCCCACCACGTTGCAGCCCAGGGTGTCGAAGGCGTGGCCCAGCAGCAGCATCTTGCAGGTGGTGTTGACGTGGCTGCGCTGCACGCTCTGGCGGTACCAGGTGTAGCCAATCTCCACGCGTTTCACGGCCGGCAGGATGTCGTGGTAGCTGCTGGTGCCCAGCACGGTGCCCGTGGCCTCGTCGATCACGGCAAAGGCAAAGCGGTCGCGCGTGTTGAGCGCCGTCTCGATGTAGGCGCGCGTGTCCTGCGGCTCGGGTACGGAGGTCACGCGCAGCGTCCACAACTGGCCGTCGGCCGCGGCGGCTTTCAGGCCGGCCTCGTGCTCCAGGGCCAGGGGCTCCAGGCGCACGCCATGGTCGCGCAGGGTGACGGCTTGCACGAAGGAAGACGGGGCGGGCGGGGTGGTGCTCATTTATTGTTCTTCTTCTTTTTGTTGTTGCTGGCGGGGGCCTGTGCGGCGGCTGCGGCCTCCTGCAGCTTGAGGCGCCGCTGCTGCTGCCAGCGCCGCGCGGCGTGCAGGCCCAGGCCACCGCCCAGGCCCACCAGGGCAATGCCGAGCAGGGCGCTGGTGCCGTAGCCCGGCGCAAAGATGTCGAAGCCCGCCAACTGGCCCAGCCAGAAGCCGGCCAGCGCACCGCCCACGAAGCCGATGGCGTCGGCAACGCCGTCGATGAGGGAGGGGGTGGGTGGGGTCGGCTGGGTCATGGCGGCCCGATCAACGGTTCCGTTGGTTCATGAAGACCAGTTTTTCAAACAGGCTCACGTCCTGTTCGTTCTTGAGCAGCGCGCCCACCAGCGGGGGCACGGCCACCTTGTTGTCGGCGCTTTGCAGGGCCGAGAGCGGAATGTCTTCGGCCACCAGCAGCTTGAGCCAATCGAGCAGTTCGCTGGTGGAGGGCTTTTTCTTGAGGCCCGGCAAGTTGCGCACGTCGTAGAACGTCTTCATCGCCACGCTGAGCAGGTCGCCCTTGAGCGTGGGGAAGTGCACGCCCACGATCTGGCGCATGGTCTCGGCCTCGGGGAACTTGATGAAGTGGAAGAAGCAGCGGCGCAGAAAGGCGTCGGGCAGCTCCTTCTCATTGTTGGAGGTGATGAACACCAGCGGGCGGTGCTTGGCGCGGATGAGTTCGCGCGTTTCGTAGCAGTAGAACTCCATGCGGTCGATTTCGCGCAGCAGGTCGTTCGGGAACTCGATGTCGGCCTTGTCGATCTCGTCGATCAGCAGTGCCACGGGGCGGTCGGCCGTGAAGGCCTGCCACAGCACGCCCTGCACGATGTAGTTGCGGATGTCCTTCACGCGCTCGCTGCTGTCGCCGTCGTTCAACTGGCTGTCGCGCAGGCGGCTCACGGCGTCGTACTCGTACAGGCCTTGCTGCGCCTTGGTGGTGGACTTGATGTGCCACTGCAGCAGCGGCATGTCCAGCGCCTTGGCTACTTCCTCGGCCAGCATGGTCTTGCCGGTGCCCGGCTCGCCCTTGATGAGCAATGGGCGCTGCAGGGTGATGGCGGCATTCACGGCCAGCATCAGGTCTTGGGTGGCAACGTAATTCTGGGAACCTTGGAATTTCATGGCAGGGAAAACACCGGATCGTTGATGAATGGGCTTGACAGGCGCTGGCTATAATCCGCGGGTTAAGCAGAGCCGTTGAGTTGAACTTCCACGAGATTGTGCGCGCAAAATGAACAAGACGTTGACCACGATATTTGCCCTGGCTGTCGCTTCCGTGACGGCTTTCTCTCACGCTCAGGAGACCAAGGGCGATGTGAAGGCAGGTGAAAAGAAGATTGCCATGTGCATCGGCTGCCATGGCATCCCCGGCTACCAGGCCAGCTTTCCTGAAATCCACAAGGTGCCCATGATCTCGGGCCAGAGCGGTGCCTATATCGCCGCCGCACTCGACGCTTACCGCAAGGGCGACCGCAAGCACCCCACCATGCGCGGCATTGCCGACTCGCTGACCGACCAGGACATCGCCGACGTCTCTGCCTATTACGCACAGCACGGCAAGACTGCCGGCGCCGCCGAGCTGCCCGCCAAGCCCAAGCGCGAACCCAGCGTGCAGGTGGCCGAGCTGCTCAAGAAGGGCGCCTGCGTTTCCTGCCACGGCGACAACTTCGCCAAGCCCATCGACCCCTCGTACCCCCACATCGCGGGCCAGCACGCGGACTACCTGTTCGTGGCGCTCAAGTCGTACAAGGCCGAGAAGAACCCCAACCTGGGCCGCAGCAACGCCATCATGGCCGGCGTGGCCAAGCAGTTCACCAACGCCGAGCTGAAGGCACTGGCCAACTACCTGGGCAGCCTGGAAGGTGACATGCAGACGGTGCGCCAGTCGCCCTTCCGTTGAGCCCTCCGCTCCCTAAATGAAAAAGCCCGCAATCGCGGGCTTTTTCTTTGGGCGCGTGCGAAAGAGCGAAAGGGGCTCAGTCCCTTGTTGCGCGGCGTTGTACCGCCGCGATATAGGCATTGCCATCGGGCGGGCGGCCCGAACGCTGGCTTTCCCACAGCATCTGGCCCAGGCACTCCATCGTGGCGTGGTGTGCGTCGTGCAGCGAATCGAGGCGCTTGGCCAGCAGCTCCACCGCCTGCCGGATGCCGCGCGGTTGGTCGATGCTGCACTGCTCACTGATCGACAGATGCATGGACAGGTGCAGAAACGGATTGGTGCGGTCGGGCGTCTCGTCGTAGTTGCGGGCCACGGCGGCCTCGGCATCGGACAGGTCGGCGTGGTACTCGGGGTGCTCGGCGATCCACAGGCTGGCCAGCGTCTCGATGGCCTCCATGGGTGCGCCGCTCTGGGACTTGGCGTGCACGCCGCAGAGAAAGCGGCGCACGTCGGCTTGGGACGGGTTGAACATGATGGGGCCGCAGCGTAGCACGCAGCGCGTGCCGGGGTGGGGCGCGGGGGTATGCGCAGGCTACCGTTGCCTGTAACGGCCGGGCTCGCACCAGAAGCGGGTCTTCACGCCCGGCTGGGCTTCGAACAGCTCGGCGACATGGCTGCAGTTGGCCACGTTGTAGGCCTTGCCATCGGCCGCGTCGAAGGTGGCGACATGCATCCGCAGGGTGCCGTTGACGGCGCTGTTGCGGTACAGGGTGAACACCACGGAACTGTCATCCGTGGCGGCAGTGGTGGTGGTCGCCAAAAGGGCCGCGCAGCACGCGAAAAAGAGCACCGCGAGGCCTGGCGAGCGGGGGCCTGTGGGGAACGTCATACCAACAATCTAGCAGTCTGCCGTGACAAGTGGTAGCGCCAAATTACCAACGCCTTTCGCACAGTTCTGGAGGGGCGGGGCGCCGCGCCGGCGGTGGCGGGCTGGCGAACTTGCTGCACAGGGCGGGGCGAATCTGTCCTACGGGCCCGTCCCGGGCCCGACCCTACATTGGAGCCGCGGGGGATGCACACAGTTGGTCACCGCGCGATACATCCCAAGACAAACACCACCATCCAAGGAACTGCCATGAACAACAACGCAATGCGCATCATCGGGGCCCTGCTGCTCGTCGTCGGCCTGGCCGGCTTCTTCACGGGCGGATTCAGCTTCACCAAAGAAACCACCCAGGCCAAGCTCGGCCCGCTGGAGCTCAAGGTGCAGGAGAAAGAGTCCGTCAACGTGCCCCAGTGGCTGAGCGTGGGCGCCATGGCGCTGGGCGCGGTGGTTCTGGTGCTGGGGTTTCGACGCGGCAGCCGCTGAACGCGATAACTCCCCAGGCTAAGGGCGAGCCAGCAGCATTGCTGCTCACGGCTTGCCCTTTTGCCATTTATTTCTCCGGTGGGGCCGCGTTTCTGTCAGCCCCTTGAGTATCAGGTCCGCGGCGCACCCATCATGCGCGAGATGGTGCGCGCCGCCTTCAGCAGCGCGGGCAGCATCGTCTCCTGCATCACCTGCGCACTCGTGCGGTTGGCCTGGCCGCTGATGTTGAGTGCGGCCACGGTCTGGCCGGTGCGGTTGGTGAGCGGAGCGGCGATTGAAATCAGCCCCTCCTCCAGCTCCTGGTTCACCAGGCACCAGCCCTGCTGACGCGCCTGGCGGATGTGGGTGAGCAGGGTGGGCACGTCGGTGGCGGTGTGCTCCGTCCAGCGCTGCAGGGGGTGGACTGCAAGGCGCTGCTGCAGTTCCTCGTCGGGCAGGGCGGCCAGCAGCACGCGGCCCATCGACGTCCAGCACGCGGGCAGGCGCGAACCCACGCCCAGGTTGGTGCGCATGATCTTGTGCGTGGGCACGCGCAGCACGTAGACGATGTCCAGACCGTCGAGCACGGCGGCCGAGGACGACTCGCGCACCTCCTCCACCAGGTCTTCCATCACCGGCTCGGCCAGGTTCCAGATGGGCAGGGACGACAGGTAGGCAAACCCCAGATCCAGGATGCGCGGTGTGAGGCGGAACTG
The DNA here is from genome assembly GCF_046339755.1 of Acidovorax sp. Taxonomy (GTDB): domain Bacteria; phylum Pseudomonadota; class Gammaproteobacteria; order Burkholderiales; family Burkholderiaceae_C; genus Acidovorax. Next base: position 31,567 of record NZ_JBKDTZ010000322.1, read on the forward strand.
CCGGCCATCGGTCTCCACATAACCCAAGGTCTGCAGCGTGAGCAGGATGCGACGCGCCCCGGCACGCGTGAGGCCGGTCTGCGCGGCCACCTCGCTCAGCGTCTGCTGCGGCGCGCTGGCGCTGAACGAGCGGATCACCTCCAGTCCTCGCGCAAAGGATTGCACGTAGCTGTCGCTGGGTTTGGGGTCTTTGGCGGGCGCGATTTGGATGTTCATGGGCGGGATGACTATAATTCTTTCAGCGAACATTTGTTCTATATGCGAACAAATAGAGGCACATTTCCGAGGCGAAGTTGCGGGCGCGAGACAACGAACGCGCAGCTTGCCTCCATTCTCAGGAAAGCAGATCGATGATCAACAAGATTGCGGACTCGGTGGCCCAGGCGCTGGCCGGGGTGAAGGATGGCGCCACGGTGCTGATCGGCGGCTTCGGCTCGGCCGGCATCCCTGGCGAGCTGATCGAAGGACTCATCGCCCAGGGCGCGCGCGACCTCACGGTGGTCAACAACAACGCGGGCAATGCCGACCACGGGCTGGCCGCTCTGCTCAAGGCCGGCCAGGTGCGCAAGATCATCTGCAGCTTTCCGCGCCAGGTGGACAGCTACGTTTTTGACGAGCTCTACCGCAGCGGCAAGCTGGAGCTGGAGCTGGTGCCCCAGGGCAACCTGGCCGAGCGCCTGCGCGCTGCGGGGGCCGGCATCGGTGCCTTCTTCTGCCCTACGGCCTACGGCACCGAGTTGGCAGCGGGCAAGGAGACGCGCGAGATCAACGGCAAGCACTACGTGCTCGAATACCCCATCCACGGCGACGTGGCCCTCATCAAGGCCGAAAAGGGCGACCGCTGGGGCAACCTGACCTACCGCATGTCGGCCCGCAACTTCGGCCCCGTGATGGCCACGGCCGCCAAGACCACCATCGCCACGGTGCATGAAGTCGACGAACTCGGCGCGCTGGACCCCGAAGCCATTGTCACGCCCGGCATCCACGTCACCCACGTGGTGCGCATCGACCGGGTCGCCACGCAAGCCGGCGGCATCAAGAAGACAGCCTGAACCCAGCGGACCGAGTGCACACCATGACCACCTACCAAAAACGAAGCAAGGACGACCTGGCCCGCCGCGTGGCGCAGGACATCCATGACGGCGCCTACGTGAACCTGGGCATTGGCCAGCCGACCCTGGTCGCCAACCACATCCCCGCGGGCCGCGAGGTCATCCTGCAGAGCGAGAACGGCATCCTCGGCATGGGCCCGGCCCCGGCCGCGGGCAACGAGGACTACGACCTCATCAACGCCGGCACGCAGCCTGTGACGCTGCTGCCCGGCGGCGCCTATTTTCACCATGCCGACAGCTTTGCCATGATGCGCGGCGGCCACCTCGACATCTGCGTGCTGGGTGCCTTCCAGGTCTCGGCCACGGGCGACCTGGCCAACTGGAGCACGGGCGAGCCGGGCGCCATCCCCGCCGTGGGCGGCGCCATGGACCTGGCCATCGGCGCCAAGCAGACCTGGGTGATGATGGACCTCTTGACCAAGCAGGGCGCCAGCAAGGTGGTGGCGCAGTGCAGCTACCCGCTCACCGGTGTCGCCTGCGTCAAGCGCATCTACACCGACCTGTGCACACTGGCATGCACGCCAGCGGGCGTGCAGGTCATCGACATGGTGGACGGGCTCACGCATGCCGAGCTCGAACGCCTGCTGGGCCTGCCACTGCTCGCTGCCGCCTGACCCCTTTCGTCCATCACCGCTTTCATCACAACCATCCTCAGGAGACAAGAACCATGAGCCAGCAAGCCTTCATCTGCGACGCCATCCGCACCCCCTTCGGGCGCTACGGCGGCGCGCTGTCCAGCGTGCGCACCGATGACCTGGGCGCGATCCCGATCAAGGCGCTGATGGACCGCAACCCCGGCGTGGACTGGGCCGCGGTGACCGACGTGCTCTACGGCTGCGCCAACCAGGCCGGCGAAGACAACCGCAACGTGGCGCACATGTCCAGCCTGCTGGCCGGCCTGCCCTTCGAGGTGCCCGTCGCCAACATCAACCGCCTGTGCGGTTCGGGGCTGGACGCCGTGGGCTCGGCCGCGCGCGCCATCAAGGCCGGCGAGGCGGGCCTGATGATTGCCGGCGGCGTGGAGAGCATGAGCCGCGCCCCCTTCGTCATGCCCAAGGCCGAGTCGGCCTTCAGCCGCAACAACGCGGTGTACGACACCACCATCGGCTGGCGCTTCATCAACAAGCTGATGAAGGAAAAGTACGGCGTGGATTCCATGCCCGAGACAGCCGAGAACGTGGCCGTGCAGTTCGGCATCGAGCGCGAGGCGCAGTAGCGCTTGGCCCTGGCCAGCCAGCTCAACGCCGTGGCCGCGCAAAAGGCCGGCCACCTGGCGCGCGAGATCGTGCCCGTGACCATCCCCCAGAAAAAGGGCGATGCCATCGTGGTCGACAAGGACGAACACCCGCGCGAAACCAGCCTGGAAGCGCTGGCCAAGCTCAAGGGCGTGGTGCGGCCTGACGGCAGCGTGACCGCCGGCAACGCCAGCGGCGTGAACGACGGCGCCTGCGCCCTGCTGCTGGCCGACGAAGCCAGCGCCGGCAAGTACGGCCTCAAGCCCCGCGCCCGCGTGGTCGGCATGGCCACGGCCGGCGTGGCCCCGCGCATCATGGGCTTTGGCCCCACGCCCGCCACCCTGAAGGTGCTGGCGCAGACCGGCCTGACCATCGACCACATGGACGTGATCGAACTGAACGAAGCCTTTGCCGCACAGGGCCTGGCCGTGCTGCGCGCCCTGGGTTTGAAGGACGACGACGCGCGTGTGAACGCCTGGGGCGGCGCCATTGCCCTGGGCCACCCGTTGGGTGCCAGCGGTGCGCGCCTGGTGACCACTGCGGTCAACCGCCTGCACGAAAACGCCGGCCAGTACGCGCTGTGCACCATGTGCATCGGCGTGGGCCAGGGCATCGCCCTCATCCTCGAACGCGTCTGACGCGCAGCTTGCCCACAGGAGCCCAGGCCGTGCCTACGTCTACCACCTTGTTGCAGACCCCTGCCGGGGCCTTTCGCGTTGCCATCGACGGCCCCGAGGGCGCACCTGTGCTGGTGCTCTCCAACTCCCTGGGCACCACCCTGGAGATGTGGGACGCACAGGCCGCGCGCCTGGCCCGCGACCACCGCGTGCTGCGTTACGACACGCGCGGACATGGCGGCAGCGTGGTGCCGCCCGGTCCCTACAGCTTCGAGCAACTGGGCGGCGATGTGCTGGCCCTGCTCGACGCCCTGCGGATCGAGCGTGCCAGCTTCTGTGGCATCTCCATGGGCGGCTTCACCGGCCTGTGGCTGGGCGTGCACGCCGGCAACCGCCTCAACCACCTGGTGGTGGCCAACAGCGCCGCCAAGATCGGCACCGAAGACGGCTGGCGCACGCGCGCCGCCCTGGTGCGCGAGAAGGGCGTCGCCGCCATGGCCGAGCTGGCCGCATCGTCGCCGGGCCGCTGGTTCACCGATGGCTTTGTGGCCGCGCAGCCGCAGGTGGTGCAGCGCGCGCAGAGCTGGATCGCGGGCATAGTCCCCGAAGGCTATGCCGCCTGCTGCGAGGCCCTGGCCCAGGCCGACCTGCGTGCCGACATCGCGCGCATCGCCGTGCCCACGCTGTTGATTGCCGGCGCGGCCGACCCCGTGACCACGGTGGTCGACGCCCAGGCCATGCAGGCCGCAATCCCCGGCGCGCAGCTGGTGCAACTGCCGGCATCGCACCTGTCCAACCTGGAAGCCCCGGCCGAATTCGACGCCGCGCTGGCCGCCTTCGTGGCCTGAGCACCGGAACACGCCGCCCAGCCACCGTGCCGAATGGCGCGTGTGGCGCCCGCTGGCTGGGCGCAACCCTGGCCATCCCTTGAATCTGTGAAGGAAGCATCCCCATGACCCACCCCAGCACCCAGCGCGAGCGCGTCCTCATCACCGGCGGTGGTGCCGGCATCGGCGCGGCCACGGCCGAGCGCTGCCGGGCCGACGGCTACGAGCCCGTGGTCATCGATCGCGTGGTCGACCACGTGCCCGGCGGCATCCAGGCCGACCTGTCGAACACGGCCGACACGGCGCGCGCGCTGCAGCAGGCACTGGCCGGCGGCCCCATCACGCGGTTGGTGAACAACGTGGGTGTGGTGGTGCCGGCCGATGCCGAGCACCAGACGCTGGACGAGTTCGACCTGGCCGTGGCGCTGAACCTGCGCTGCAGCCTGCAGTGCATGCAGGCCTTGCTGCCGGGCATGAAGGAGGCAGGTTTTGGCCGCATCGTCAACATGTCCTCGCGCGCCGCGCTGGGCAAGGAGCTGCGCACCGCGTACTCGGCCACCAAGGCCGGTCTGATCGGCATGACGCGCGTGTGGGCGCTGGAGCTGGGGCGCCACGGCATCACCGCCAACGCCATCGGTCCCGGCCCCATCCGCACCGAGCTGTTTGACCGCGCCAACCCGCCCGATGCGCCGCGCACGCGCGCCATCATCGAATCCGTGCCCGTCAAGCGCGTGGGCACACCCGAGGACGTGGCGCATGCCGTGTCCTATTTGCTCGATGCGCGCAGCGGCTTCGTCACCGGGCAGACGCTCTATGTCTGTGGCGGCATGACCGTCGGCGTGGCCGGCGTCTGACGCTGCACTTTCTCTTCCCTTTTCGTAACCGCTGTTCAAGGAGACACATGAACGCCACCACCACCCGCCGCGCTGCACTGGCAGCCCTCGCCGTTGCCGCCACGGCCGCCATCCCTGCGGGCGCCTTTGCCCAGGCCGCCTATCCCAACAAGACCGTGACCATCGTCGTGCCGTTTGCGGCCGGTGGCACCACCGACATTCTGGCGCGCATCATCGGCCAGGCGCTGACCACCGAGCTCGGCCAGCCGGTCATCGTGGACAACCGCGCAGGCGCGGGCGGCAACATCGGCGGCGCCCTTGCCGCCAAGGCGCCGGCCGACGGCTACACCCTGTTCATGGGCACGGTGGGCACGCACGCCATCAACGCCAGCCTGTACAAGAAGATGCCCTTCGACCCGATCAAGGACTTCGCGCCGCTGACACGCGTGGCCAATGTGCCCAACCTGCTGGTGGCCAACCCGGCCCAGCCCTACAAGAGCGTCAAGGAACTCATTGCCTACGCCAAGGCCAACCCCGGCAAGGTCAACTTCGGATCCTCGGGCAACGGCAGCTCCATCCACCTGTCGGGCGAGCTGTTCAAGTCGCTCGCCAAGGTGGACATGGTGCACGTGCCCTACAAGGGCAGCGCCCCGGCCGTGACCGACCTGCTGGGCAACCAGATCGGCATCATGTTCGACAACATGCCCTCGGCCATCCAGCACGTGCGCTCGGGCAAGCTCGTGCCCATCGCCGTGACCACCGCCAAGCGCTCGCCCGAGCTGCCCAACGTGCCCACCATCGCCGAAGCCGGCGTGCCCGGCTACGAGGCGACTTCGTGGTTCGGCATGTTCGCGCCCACCGGCACGCCCGCACCGGTGCTGACCAAGCTCAACACCGCCCTGGTCAAGGTGCTGAACCAGGCCGAGGTGAAGAAGAAGATCAACGAGCAGGGTGCCGAGACATACAGCGAAACGCCCGAGCAATTCGCCGCCTTCATCAAGACGGACAGCGTGAAGTGGGGCAAGGTCGTGCAGGAGTCGGGCGCGAGCCTGGACTGAGAGAAAAAGCCCCGCTGGCAGGCGCCGGCCAGCGGGGCGTCGCATGCAACACCGCGTGCTCACTGCACCCGGTAAACCCGCCCCGTCTGTCCGCCTTCCACGCTGCGCTGGTAGGCCAGGGCGGCGCGGGCCGCGGGCACGGTCTCGAAGCCTGGGAAGAAGGGCCCATAGCTGCCCACCGATTCGGTCAGGATGGTGGGGCTCACAGCGTTGATGCGCAGGCCGCGCGGCAGCAGCTCGATGGCGGCAGCCGCCACGAAGCCGTCGATGGCGGCATTCACCGCCGTGGCGTTGGCGCCGTTGCGGATGGGCTCGATGCCCACGATGCCGCTGGTCAGCGTGATCGAGCCACCCTTGTTGAGGTAGTGCTGGCCCAGCAGCGCCAGTTGCACCTGGCCCAGGAGCTTGTCCTGCAGGCCCAGGTTGAACTGCTCGGGCGTCATCTCGGTCAGCGGGCCGAAGTGCAGGTTGCCGGCGGTGCTCACGATGGCATCGATCTTGCCGACCGCCTTGAACAAGGCCGCCACCGATCCTGGCTGCGAGAAGTCCGTACGGTGCGTGCCGCTGGTGCGGCCCACGGTGATGACCTCGTGGCGTGCTGCCAGATTGGCCAGAACGGCCTGGCCGATGGTGCCGCTGGCGCCGATGAGAAGAACCTTGCTGGTGGACATGGCTTGTTCCTTTTGCGGGTGTTGCCCGAAAGCGTTGAAGAAGCCTGGATTGTTTTGTGAATCAATCACCACATAAAGTACAGTGAAGTTCTTCTTGAACTAACCTAGGGTTTGTAGTCGCCATGGACAAGCTGCGCAACATGGAGGTCATGGTGGCCGTGGTCGAGGGCGGCAGTTTTGCAGCCGCCGCGCGCCAGCTCGACATTTCGGCGGTGATGGTGGGCAAGCACATCCGCCAGATGGAGGAGCACCTGGGTGCGCGCCTGTTCCAGCGCAGCACGCGCCAGAACAGCCTGACCGAGGTGGGCGCGGCCTTCTACGAGGACTGCCGCCGCGTGCTCGAACAGGTGCGCTGGGCCGAGTCGGCGGTGGAGCGCAACCGCGCCGTGCCCCAGGGTCTGCTGCGCGTGAGCGCGCCCTTCACCCTGGGCAACCAGGTGATCGCGCCGCTGGTGGCCGACTTCCTGCTCGCCCACCCGCAGGTGCGTGTGGAACTGCAGTTGACCGACAGTGTGGTCGACATGGCGGGCGAGGGGTTCGATGCTGCGGTGCGCATCGGCGCCATTGCCGACGAGGGCCTGGTGGCCCGGCCGCTCAAACCCTACCGCATGGTGATTGCCGCCACGCCCGGCTACCTTGCGCGCCATGGCCGCCCCGAGCGCGCGGCCGACCTCGCGCAGCACCAGTGCCTGAGCCATTCGGTCTGGCAGCGGCGCGTGGAGTGGACGCTGCACGACGACGGCAAATCCTTCCAGTGGCCCGAGCTGGCGCGCTTCACCTGCAACCAGGGCGACGGCCTGCGCCAGGCCGCGCTGCGCGGCCTGGGCCTCATCATGCAGCCCGAGGTGCTGCTGGCCGAGGAGATCCGCGAGGGCCGGTTGGTGCCGGTGCTCACCCATTGCGTCCCCGCACCGCGCCCGGTGCACCTCGTCTACGCGCCGGACCGGCGCCAGTTGCCCAAGCTGGCGCGCTTTGTCGAGTTCATGGTGCGGGCGCTGGGGCAGCCTGCGGCGTAGGCGCAGGCCGGCGGTGGCTCAGGCCTCCTCGCCATGGAATTTCTCCCAGGCGATGGACTCGATGTGCCCCGTCAACTCGTTGGATTGTTCGTCGAGCAGCTTGTACATGATCTGGTGCTGGTGGATGGAGGCCCTGCCTTCCAGCCCGAGCAGCACGGTGTAGAGCGCATCGGTCAGCGCACCGTTCACCACCTCGCGCGCCACGGCGATCTGCGCTTCGGTCAGGCCCGCCTCCTGGAGCGCCGCGATGCGCGAGATGCCGGAAGTGGGGCTGAAGTAGCCCGCCAGCAGGTGCTCCTTGAGGTCCTTGAACTCCTGGACGAACGCTTCCGGGCTGATCGAGAAGGCGGGGTTGTCCATCCCATGTCCTTGCGCGCCGCGGGGCTCAGAGATTGCGCACCTTGCAGGCCGCCGAAATCATGCGCCGCGACCACTCGCCGGGCATGTCCTTGAACAGCACGGGTGCTTCGCCTTCCTTGTACTCCTCGCGGCCGACGATGGTGCCGGCCCACTCAGGCTGTGCGTAGTACGACAGCCACAGGTACCAAGCCTTGCGCGAGGGGCAGTCGACCACGACCTTAGCGTAGTACGAGCGGTACTTCTGGCCCCGGAACGAGGTGCGCTGCTGGTCGCGCGAGACGCGCAGGTCCAGCACCACACGCTGGTCCACGCCGATGGGTTCGGGCAGGATCTCGATCAGGTTCTTGCCCGCATCGGCGCGGTCGCCGCTCAGCGTGAACCAGCCGTCCGAAGAGACGTATTGCCGATGGGGCTGGAGCTGCTGCTGGCCACCCGCCAGGGCTGCGATACACAGAACAACGGCGCAGAGCATGGGAGGCTTGGGGTGCGTCCGGAGACGGGTGGTGGCAATCGGAAAACCATTATCCATGAGGCGGGTGCGCGGTTTCTCCCTGTTACACAAGTGCGTGCACCGGGCTGTGGCCTGCCCACCCGTTCAGGTGTTGCGCCAGGCCGATGATTCTGCCAATACCCAGTCGCGAAACGCCGCCAGCCGTGGCTGCTGCGCGGCGGCTGGCGGGTAGGCCAGCCAGTAGCTGTAGTCGTTGGGCAGGTCCAGGGCAAAGGGCTTGACCAGCCGCCCGGCCGTGATGTCGGCCGAGGCCAGGAAAATGCGGCCCAGCACGCCCTGGCCCTCGGCGGCCGCCTGCAGCACCAGGGCCGAATCGCTGAACCCCGGGCCCGTGCGCGCGATGGCCTCGGCATCGCTGCGGCTGGCCCCGGCCAGGGCCAGCCAGCGCGGCCACAGGTCGCCGGGCTGGTCGTGCAGCAGGGTGTGGGCCTGAAGGTCGGCCACGGTGGCCAGCGGTGCCTGCGCCAGCAGCGCAGGGCTGCACACGGGCGACAGGCGCTCGGGCGAAACCAGGTCGGCCTGCAGGCCGGGCCAGCGCCCCAGGCCCAGGCGGATGGCAATGTCGAAGCCCTCGTCGCGCGCAAAGTCGTGCAGCGCCACTTCGCTGGTGACATGCAGGTCGATGCCCGGGTGCTGCGCCCGAAAGCGCGCCAGCCGCGGCACCAGCCAGCGCGCCACGAACGAGGGCAGGGCGGTGATGCGCAGCGGCCCCGCCAGGCTGTGGTAGTTGCCGGCCACGCGCTCGGTGGCGCTGGCCAGGGCGTCGAGCAAACGGCTCAGTTCAGGCGCATAGGCCTTGCCGGCCGCGGTGCGGGTGAGCGCATGGTCCTGGCGCTCGAACAGCTTGCGCCCCAGCCAGTCCTCCAACTGCCGCACCTGGTGGCTGATGGCCGCCTGCGTCACGTGCAACTCGTCCGCCGCCCGCGTGAAGCTGTGGTGGCGCGCCGCGGCCTCGAAGGCGCGCAGGGCGTTCAGCGGGGCAGGCGACGGGCCATGGCTCAATCAAAATTACTCATCGAAGGTATGAGATTACATCGTTTGTCAACAGAGCGTGCGGCCGCTGTAATCGGCGCTTCCCTCGTTCTTGTACTGGAAGCGCCACCGATGATCGCCCTGTCCACCTGGCTGCTGATTCTTGCCTTTGCCGTGCCCATGATCGTCAGCCCTGGCCCCGGCAATACCGTGCTGGCCGCACCGGGCGGGCAGTTCGGGCTGCGGCGCACGGTGCCGTTCTGGATGGGTTTCGAAGCCGGCAACTTAGTCCACTGAAACCGGGAAATCGGCTGTGCGCAGGGGTGGCAGCGGGATGCGGCGCAAGGCTCGGGCTGCAGTCAAGGCTGGCTGCCTTGGCAATGCCCGCAACGCCGCGATGCGCCCGCTGCCACCCCGGCCCGAAGGGTGAGGGTCTTGCAGGGCCGCACTCGTCGTTGCCGTGCTCGCCGGGTATGCCATCCGGCTGCGCCCGCCGCCTAGATTGCGGCCCTGCCAGACCCTCACGCACAGCCGATTGCCCGGTTTCAGTGAACTGGTGGTGCCCGGTCTACGGCTTTGGCCTGAGCGAGGTGTTCACGCGCCACCCGGTGGCTTACACCGCGCTCAAGTGGGGCGGTACGGCTTATGTGGTCTACCTAGCGTGGTGCTTCTTTCGCAGTGCGGCTGCCACCGAGCGGCAGGACCTGCGGCCGCTGGGCTTCATCGACGGTTTCGTCTCACTGAGCCTCAACCCCGAGGGGTACTCGATGATCTTGGTGATGTTCTCGCAGTTCCTTGCACCCGGCCTGCCGCTGGCCGCCCAGGTGCTGCAGATCGCCGTGGTCTTCGTCGTGGTGGGCCTGGCTTGCCACTTCGTGTGGATCTACGGCGGGCAACTGATCTTCAGCCGCGCCCAAAACCCCCGCGCCGTGCGGCTGCAGGGGCTGGCGTTCAGGGTGTGCATGCTGGTGGTGGCGGGGGTGATGGCTATGTCGTGACGGGCCACCGCGTAGGTCGATCGCTGTTCGGCACCCACCTTCAGGGAGATGGGGCGTTGGACATGGTGCGACAAGTCCGACACTACGTCGCGGCCCGCGCACGCCGGCTGGCCCAGGCCAGCAGCGCCCACCCTGCGGCCACGACGACGACCGCGATTCCCAGCGCATACACCGATACGCCGCCGTACCCGCCCACCTTCTCCGGATTCAGGAAGGGGTAGGGATACCACCCCACGGCAGCGCCGCGCACCATCGAATACGCGAGGTAGAACCCCGCGAACCCCACCACCCAGCGCAGCTGCCGCACGCCCACGGCGGGGCGCGGTGGCCACAGCAGCCAGTCAAGCACCACCACTACGGGCATCGCGTGGTGCACTACCGAGTTCACCCAAGGCCTCAGCGCGCCCAGATCCACATCGCGCAGCAGCAGCACGAAAACGACGCCGACCACCAGCATGCAGGTGGCGGCCACGGCGCGCAGCGATTCGAAAGCGGCCGAGGGCCGCGCTTGCGTCCATTGGCGGCATGCACCCGCGATCAAGACACCAGCGGCCAGCAGGTTCGACAGGTTGGTGAAGTAGCTGAAGAAGTTGAGCACGCTGTAGTTCAGCCCCACATGCAGCCAGAGTTGCCAGCCGATGGCGGTGAGTGCGAGCAGGGCGAAGGCCAGGCGGAGACCGGCGGTGAGGGGCGTTGGGGTCATTTTGGATCGTCGTTGATGGCGATGAAGCTGCCGCGTGGCTGGAGCATCACACCCGCCACGCCGGCAGCTCCCAATTGCGCCACAGCGCCAGCCCGCGCAGCCCGGCCGTGGTCACCACGCAGGCCAGCAGCGGCACCCAGCCCGGCGCATCCACATGGCGCAGGGCCACATCGATCCAGCCGCCGGCAAACGCGCACAGGGCGTAGGGCCGGTGGTCGCTGAAGGCCTGGGGCACCTCGTTGCACAGCACGTCGCGCAGCACGCCGCCGAAGACGCCGGTAGTCACACCCATCATCACCGCGATGATGGGCGGCATGCCCACGGCGGTGGCGGTGTCGATGCCCACGGCGGCGAACAGGCCCAGGCCGATGGCGTCGGGCAGCAGCATGGCGCGCTCGGTGGGTTGGAAATGCCGCTGGCGCATGAACAGCATGGCGCACACGCACAGCGCCAGCAGGCCCCAGATGAAGCCGGTGTGGCGTACCCAGAAAAATGGCCGCTGGTCCAGCAGCAAATCGCGCAGCGTGCCACCGCCGAAGGCCGCGACAAAGGCCACCACGCACACGCCCACCACGTCCATGCGCTTGCGCGCCGCGGCGATGATGCCCGACAGCGCGAACGCGATGGTGGCCGCCACTTCGATGAAAAAGCGCATCGTGTGAATCCAGGGGGCGTCGAGCAGGTCCATGCGCTCGATTGTGCCGCGCGACCTGGCGTTTACGAAGCTATGCCAGCGCGTGGATGAGCAGGCCCAGCGCACAGCCGGCCCAGCCCGCGATGCCGATGCGCCGCGCCCAGCGCAGGCAACCCTCTGGCCACAGGTTCATGGCCAGCACCAGGCCCCAGCCCAGCACCATCCATGAGGCCACGGCGATGGCGACGCCCGCTGCGATGCCGGTGGCCACGGTGGCGGCAGCGCATTGCAGTGCCAGCGTGGCCAGCGCCAGGCCCCAGGCCTTGCGCTGCGCTTGCGGGCCCGCGGGCGCATCGCCCCAGGCCCGCGTGTCGGTGGCCTGGGCCCAGCGCACCAGGGCCAGCAGGCAGGCGGCGGCCGCGCAGGCCAGGGCCAGGGTGTCGCCGCCCATCACGCGGCGGACTCCGCGCGCTGCGCAGGCGGTATGTTGTGCATGGACCTTGTGCGGTGCTTCCATTGGCGGCGCAGCACCGCGATGGCCATGCCCAGGCACAAGGCTGCGGCAGTGGCCCACACCGCGGTGGCCCATTCCACCACCGTGCCCGCGCGCCAGGCCAGCCCCGCCAGGGCCGCTGCGGCCAGCGCTGCCAGCACGGCAGCGGCGCGCGGCCACCAGGCCTGCAGCGTGGCGGCCGGCAGCACCAGAAAGAAGGCCACCAGCAGGCCCAGCATGCCGGCCGAGCGCGCAGGCTCTGCCGCCACGATGTGCGCGATGCGAAACGACTCGATCGCCAGCAGGCCCGCGAGCCAGAACGAGAGGCCCTGCGTGGAGGGCATGGCAAGCCAGCGCCAGCGCGTGGCACGGCGATGGTGGTGGTTGTGATGGGTGCTTTTGCCACCGCTGTCGCGGCGGCGATTCGCCTGTACCCGCGCCGGGCCGATGAACGCGGCCAGCCCCGCCAGCACGACGCCCAGCGCCACCAGGCTGGTCAGCATGGGCCACTGCAGCGGCGCGCCCAGCACCCGGCCCGCTGCGCCCGCCAGCACCAGCAGTGCGCCGGCCGCGCAGAGCGACCCGCGCCACAGCGCCAGGTGGCACAGTGCCCAGGCGGCGAGCAACGACGCCAGCAGCCAGGTGCCGATCAGCGTCCACACAGCCCACACCGGCCGCTGCGCTAGCGGCGGCAGGCCGGCCGGCGGCCACAGGTGCACGAGCACGGCCACGAGCACGGCAGCGGGCACGGTGGCGTGTAGCGCTAGGAAGCAGCGCACCACGAAGGAAGCGTTGCGGGCGGCCGGCTTCGTCATGCCTGCAGCCCGCCCTGCACGCCGGCCTGTTGCTGTGCTTCACGCCGCCGCTGCTGGCGCGAGTCCAGCCAGATCAGCGTGCCCGAGACGGAGAGAAACGCCGGCGTCATGCCCAGAATGAAGTACAGCCACTTCAGCGCCAGCCCGCCAAAGTCGCCAAAGTGCAGCGGCTCCATGAGCCCGTTGACCAGCGACCAGAAGCCTGCGGTGCGCGGGTCCAGCACCTTCTTGGCCTTGCCCGTGGCGGCGTTCATGTCCACCCGCGCTGTGCTGGCCATATGGCCGGCCAGGGCACCGGTGAAGCTGGCCTCGGCGGACGTGGTGCCCCAGCGGCGCAGCGACACGTAGCGCGCCTGCAGCCCCGGCACGGCCTGCTGTGCGCTTTGGTACAGGGCGTCGAGCGACTGCATGGGCGCAGGCTCGGCAGCGGGCGGCTTGCGCGCGGCTCTGGCGGCAGGCGCGCCCGCCATCACGTACCTGGTGCCCTGCTCTAACAGCGGCGCCAGCCCCAGCCAGGCGCCCGTGGCGGCAATCAGGATGTGAAAACCCAGGCCCCAGATGCCGGCGGACTTGTGCAGGTCCGACATCACCACCCGAAAGCTGCGGCCCCAGCGCTGGGTGAACAGCTCGGCGATGATCTTGCGGTGGATGACGATGCCCGTGCCAATCAGCACCAGCATGGCCGTGCCGAGGAAGCCCACGATCCAGCGCGGCCCGAAGAACAAAAACACATGCAGCATGCGCAGGTACTGGCCGAGCTGGCTGTCCACCGGGCCCACCACGGCGCCCGTGTCCGAGCGCAGGGCCACCTTGGTGCGCTGGCTGGCGGGGGCGCCGCGCTCGCGCACATGGGCGAAGTAGCTGGGGTTCACGTCATCGGGCAGCGCGATGGTCTCCACCGTGGCGCCCGGGTAGCGCGCCTGCAGCTGCGCCAGCACGGTATCGAGCGGCGCGGGCGGCTGCGTGCGCGGCAGCCCGGCCAGCGAGGGGTTGGCCCACAGGTCGATCTCGTTCTTGAACACCACCACCGCGCCCGAGAAACAGACGATGAACATCAACAGGCCCGTGACGATGCCCGCCCACGAGTGCAGGACAAACAATCGGTTCAGGGTGCGCTGGCTGGTCATATCGGCTGGCGGTGGGGAGTTAACGGCTTCAGAAGATGTACGTCAGCCCCAGGCTGAAGTTGCGCGGCAGTGCGGGCGAGACCACGTTGGCGTTGATCGCGCCGTCGTAATACGCCTTGTTGAACAGGTTCTTCACCCCGGCCGTCAGGCGGTAGTTCGGCCCCGCGTAGCTGATGGAGGCATCGGCCACCACGTACGAGGGCAGGGTGAACGGGTAGGAGCCGATCTGCTCGCTCACATAGCGCCCGCCCAGGCCCAGGGTCACGCGCTGGTACTGCGGCAGTTTGTAGGTGGCCCAGGCCGTGAGCGTGTGCCGCGGCGTGAGGTTGAGCGGCAGGCCCACGATGGCGGCGTTGTTGTCGCGCGTGACCTTGGTCTGCGTGTAGGTGTAGGCGCTGGTCAGCTTGACGCCGTTCTTGAGGTCGGCGCCCAGTTCCACCTCCAGCCCGCGCGCACGCTGCTGGCCGGTCTGCACGCTGAAGCCGGTGTTCACCGGGTCGGCGGTGGTCACGTTTTCGCGCACCAGGTCGAAGATCGCCAGCGCACCCGTGAGCTGGCCGCCCGGGGCCTCGTACTTCAGGCCCGCCTCCCACTGCTTGCCGGTCTCGGGCACGAAGGGCGTGCCATTGAAGGCCAGCCCCGAGGTCGGCAGGAAGGACTCGCCGTAGCTGCCATACGCGGCCCAGCCGGGCGTGAACTCGTACACCAGGCCGGCCGACAGCGTGGTAGCACTGTCCTTTTGCTGCGTCTGCACGCGCGTGACGCGGTTGTCGATGTCGTTGGTGGACCAGTCGCGGCGCAGGCCCACCAGGGCCGTCCAGCCCTGGCCGAACTTGATCTGGTCTTGCGCATACAGGCCCGCCACGGTGAGCTTGCCGGGCGCGTCGCTGGTCAGCGCAGCAGGGCAGTTGGCCTGCACGCCGTAGGCCGGGGCGAACAGGTCCAGCGCGGCAATGGAGCAACTGCGGCTGGCCAGCAGGCTGTGGCCGCTGCGCAGATCCATGCCTGTGACGAGCTGGTGCTTGGCGCCTAGCGTCTCGAAGCGCGTGAGCAGCGAGGTGTCGGTCGCCAGCAGGTCGTAGTCCATGTACTGGCGCGAGGCGCTGCGGTTCTGCAGCCGCTGGTTGGCCTGCAGCGCCTGGTTGGAGACAAAATTGCCCGTGCCCTTCTCGGTCTCGTAGCGCACGTTCTGGCGGAAGCTCATGGCCGGCGAGACCTGGTGCTCCAGCGCATAGCCGATGGTGGTGCTCTCCACGTCGTACACGCCAAACGCCGGCTCGCCGGTGAACAGCGTGCGGGACAGTGTGCCGTTGCGGTTGGGCAGCAGCGTGCCATAGGGCGTGATGCCCTGCTGGCGCATCCACTCGCTGCGGCTATAGGTGGCAAACAGCACCAGGTCGGTCTGCGTGCCCAGGTCGATGGACAGCGAGGGCGCGAACCAGCGGTCCTTGCGGTAGACGAACTGCGTCGGGTCGTCGGCATTGCTCACCTGCGCGTTGATGCGCAGCGCCGTCTTGCCCGATTCGGACAACGGCCGGTTCACATCGGCCTGCAGCGTGCGCTGGCCGAAGCTGCCGACCTCCACACCCACTTCGTTGAGCGCTTCCTTCTTCGGGCGCTTGCTCACCGCGTTGACGATGCCCCCCGGCTGCACCTGACCGTACAGCACCGAGGCCGAGCCCTTGAGCACCTCGAAGCGCTCATAGCCATAGGGCTGCAGCTTGGCCCACATGCCTGGGCTCTGCACCAGGCCATCGACCAGGATGGATTCGGTCGAGCGAAAGCCGCGGATGTTCAGGTCATCGAAACCCCGGCGGCCAAAGTTCACGGGGCTCACCCCCGCCACCGTCTGCAGCGCCTGCTGCACATTGGTGATCTGGCGCGACTCCATCTGCTCGCGCGTCACCACGCTGACGGACTGGGGGGTTTCGAGCCGGCGCATCGGCGCTTTGCCGGCCGTCTGCGCCTCCACCGGCGCAAAGCCCATGTCCTTTTCGGTACTGGCGTTGATGCGCACCTCCTGCAGTTGCGGGGCTGTGGTGGCTGAAGCATCAGTGGCTTGGGCAAAGGCGGACTGCGCCAGGCACAGGGCCAGCGGCGTCATGGCGAACAGGCCGGTGGTGCGGGCGGTCGAACGAGAAGAAGCAACAGCAGGCGCGCGCGAACGCGCCGCGGCGCGGGAGGGCGAAGAGGGCATGAGAGGGTCCGGAACAACAACAGGAGCGGAGGGCGGGCGCTGGCGGGCATCCTGGTGGCGGGACACTTGGCTTGCTAGATCGTGGGAATTGTAATGCGAATGACTCGCGTTTGCGAAGAATTGTAAAGAACGTCTGCGCCCAGTCCAGACCAACTCCCGCCGGCCGACCGGGCTTCTTGTCGCAATTGGCCGCTCCCTGTCCGCGGCCTGCGAATCTCAGGCAGCCAGACGCAGCCCTTCAGAATCGGCCGCGCTGTGGGAGGCGGCCACCATGGTGTGGGGCGGCGGCGCGAACGCATCCTCTGCGGCAGCCGCCGCCTGCGTCGCCCGCACGGCGAACACGCTGGCCGGGGCCGGTTTCGGCACCGCCGCAGGCCGGCTGATCAATGAGAGGTTCAAGCCCGGGCTGGCGAGGTTGAAGTCCGACACCACGGACGCCACCATATTGCGCACGGCGGTGCCGTCCCGCGGCGAGTCCACCCGGATGTCCAGGCCGTCTTGCGTGTACCGGGTGGCTACCGCCGATACAGAGTGGGGCATGCTGCCCAGCAGCTGCTCCACGCCCATCGCAAGCGTGGCGAAGGCGCGTACAGCGGCCTTCTCGGTCAAGGGGGATGCATCGCCTGCACCATCGCAGTGGCCGATGCAAATGCGTTCAACGCGGTAGCTGTGGTTCATGGTCTTCTCGGTGAAGCCATGAAGATGCCCGAGAGGCGGGCGCGCGCTTGTAGGAGGGTGGCGGGTTTTCGCAGACCGTGATCGCTTGTCCGCCCTGTGCCGCTGGGTCCACCAGCCCGTCGGCGATCAGTCCTTCCGCGTCCGCTCCTTTTCTGGAACTTCTTGCGCACCACCTGACACCGCGTAGCCGGGATACGCACCATCGCTCCCAGCCTCTGCAGCCTCCTGCCGCTCCCGCGCCATCTGCTCGGCCAACTGGTTGCGTCCCTCGCGCGCCACGGCGATCATCTTGGCGCGGTCGCGGTGGTGCGGGTACATGCGGTCCGACAGGGCGATGTTGTGCTCGCGAAAGCGGCGCGTCATCTCCTGGGCCTGGTCGGGGGGAAGGCCCATGAGTTCCAGCACGGTGCGGGCGCTGTGCATGCTCGACTCGAACAGCTCGCGCTGCACCAGGGTCACGCCCTCGTCGCGCAGCTTGTTCCAGTGGGTGAGGTCGCGCGCGCGGGCCACCACGGTGAGGTGGGGAAAATGCTTGCGCGCCAGCGCGGCGATCTTGACGGACTGCTCGGGGTCGTCCACCGCGATGACGAGGATGCGCGCCTGCCCGGCGCCGGCGATGCGCAGCAGGTCGAGCCGGGTGGCGTCACCGTAGTGCACGCGGTAGCCGAAGGTGCGGGCCACTTCGAGCATCTCCACGCTGTGGTCGAGCACGGTGGTGCGTATGCCCTGCATCAGCATCACGCGCGCCACGATCTGGCCGTAGCGGCCGAAGCCGGCAATCACGATGGGAGCGTCCTGCGGTTCCGAGATCTCTTCGGCGGCGGGGGCCTTGAGGTTCGCATAACGGCGCAGCAGCACGCGGTCCAGCACCACCAGCAGCAAGGGGCTCAGCAGCATCGACAGCGCCACGGCGCCGATGAGCAGCGAGGCGGTTTCGGCCGGGAAGACCTGGGCGCCGGCGGCGGCCTGGAAGACGACGAAGGCGAACTCGCCGCCCTGGGCGAGCAGCAGGGTGAACACCGGGCGCTCCTGGTAGGGGATGCCGACCGCGCGCGCCAGCGCATAGATCACCACCGCCTTGCAGGCCAGAAAGCCCAGCAGGATGCCGGCCATGAGCCAGGGCGAGCGCATGAGCACACCGAAGTCGATGCTCATGCCCACGGCAATGAAGAACAGGCCCAGCAGCAGGCCCTTGAAGGGCTCGATGTCGGCCTCCAGTTCGCGCCGGTACTCGCTGTCGGCCAGCAGCACGCCGGCAAGGAAGGCCCCGAGCGCCATCGACAGCCCGACCATCACCATCAGCATGGCGATGCCCACCACCAGCAGCAGCGCGGCGGCGGTGAAGACCTCGGGCGTGCGGCTCTTGGCGATCCAGCGCAGCAGCGGGCGCAGCAGCAGGCGGCCGCCGAGAATGATGGCGGCGATCACCCCGACGATCTTGGCCACCTCCCACACCACCTCGCCCGGCGAGTGGCTGGCGGCGCCTGCGTCCGCGGCGGCGCCCAGCAGCGGCAGCAGCGCCAGGATGGGGATGGCCGCCACGTCCTGGAACAGCAGTATGGAAAAGCCCGCCTGCCCGCTGGCGGTGCGCATCAGGTTGCGCTCGGCCAGGCTTTGCAGGGCAATGGCGGTGGACGACAGCGCCAGCCCCAGCGCCCCCACCAGGCCCACGCGCCAGGGCAGGCCCACCAGGCAGGCCAGGCCGAACAGCACGGCCGCGCAGCCCAGCACCTGGGCCGTGCCCATGCCGAAGATGGGGCGGCGCAGCGCCCACAGCCGGCTGGGCTGCAGCTCCAGCCCGACCAGAAACAGCATGAGCACCACGCCGAACTCGGCGAAGTGCAGTATGTCCTGCACATTGTTCACCAGGGCCAGGCCCCAGGGCCCGATGGCGATGCCCGCCGCCAGGTAGCCGATGATGGCGCCCAGGCCCAGCGCCTGTGCAATGGGCACGGCCAGCACGGCGGCCGTGAGGTACAGGAAACCGTAGGTGAGCCAGGTGGGTGCGTGTTCCATGGTCGGGTCGGGTGGGGCGGCTTGTTGTGGTTGGCGATGTGCTGCATGCCCCGGCATTCATTCTGGCATTCTGGCCAATGCTCTGCTTTTTGTAGCGCAATTGGCCCGCAAACGGTCCAGGGTGCCCGCCATTGATAAGATGCGTGCCCTTGCTTTTGTGGTGGTGGTTCCATGGATTTCCAGACCTGGTTGGCTTTTTTCGCGGCCTCGTGCCTGATTGCGGTGTCCCCCGGTTCGGGCGCCGTGCTGTCCATGAGCCACGGCCTCTCGTTCGGCGTTCGCAAGGCGGGCGCCACCATCCTGGGCTTGCAGATGGGGCTCTTGCTCATCCTGCTGATCGCAGGGGCGGGCGTGGGCTCGCTGCTGCTGGCGTCCGAAGTGGCGTTCAACGTGGTCAAGGTGTTGGGCGCCTGCTACCTGATCTGGGTAGGCTTTTGCCAGTGGCGTGCCGGCGATGCGTCGCCGCTGCAGGGCGACGAGCAGGAGCCGGCCGGTACGTGGCAAAAGCGCGTGCTCACGGGCTTCCTGACCAACGCGACCAACCCCAAGGGCATCATCTTCATGGTGGCCGTGCTGCCCCAGTTCATGACCGACACGCGCCCGCTGTGGACGCAACTGCTGGTGATGGCCGCCACCACGGTGGCTGTGGACGTGACCGTGATGCACGGCTACGCCGCCGGTGCCAGCGCCATGCGCCGGCTGATGCGCAGCGCGCGCGCCGTGCGCACGCAGAACCGGGTATTCGGAGGATTGTTGATGGCCGTCGGGGCCGGCCTCTTCTTCGTGAAACGCGGCGGACAGCACGCTTAAAGGTGTCCTCGGTTGCAAATTCGTTGAAGAAATCTCCCGACAATCGCCGCCATGCGTCGCAAGCAAATGCTCGCCATGCCACCCGGCATGGCTGTGCTTTGCGCCTAGCCTGGCAGCAATTTCGGCAGATTTCTTTCTTCAACGAATTTACAACCCAGGACACCGGCTTGCACTGTGCTATCAATTGGGTAGCATCGCACTAGAGCCATAGCACGGCAGGCACTTTGGAGTGCCTGTTTTCATTGACAGACCCAACGCAAGGAGTTCGTGATGCCCGTGATCGTCGTTGCCAACCCGAAGGGGGGCGTGGGCAAGTCCACGCTGTCGACCAATGTGGCGGGCTACTACGCGCGCCAGGGCCACCCTGTCCTTCTGGGCGACACCGACCGCCAGCAATCCGCGCGCCTGTGGCTGGGCCTGCGCCCGCCGGCCGCGCGGCCCATAGGGGTGTGGGACGTCAGCTCCGACGTGATCAGCAAGCCGCCCAAGGGCACGACGCACGCGGTGCTGGACACCTCGGCCGGGCTGCATGGCTGGCGCCTGACCGACGTGCTCAAACTCGCCGACAAGATCATCGTGCCCCTGCAGCCCAGCGTGTTCGACATCTTCGCCACGCGCGGCTTTCTGGACCAGCTGGCCGAGCACAAGCGTGCCGACGGGGTGCAGGTGGGCATCGTGGGCATGCGCGTCGATGCGCGCACGCGTGCGGCCGACCAGCTGCACCAGTTCGTGGACAACCTGGGCTTTCCGGTGCTGGGCTACCTGCGCGACACGCAGAACTACATCCACTTGGCGGCGCACGGGCTCACGCTGTTCGACGTGGCGCCGGGCCGCGTGGCACGCGACCTGGAGCAGTGGCAGGGTATTTGCGAATGGCTGGACGCATGAGGGTTAGTACCTGTCACTCGGCCGACATGGGACGGCGGGGCCCGGCGCTACATTGGGGCCATGAAAATCTTCCGCTCCTACTCCGAAGTCAGCGCCTGCGTGGGCCAGGAGGTCGCTGTGACCGACTGGATCACCATCACGCAGGAACAGGTCAACCTGTTCGCCCAGGCCACGGGCGACCACCAGTGGATCCATGTGGATCCCGAGCGTGCCAAGGCCGGACCCTTCGGCGCGCCGATTGCGCATGGCTTTCTCACGCTGTCGCTGATTCCGCGCTTCTTCGAGTCGGGGCTCAGCATCGAGGGTGCGCGCATGGGCGTGAACTATGGCCTGAACAAGGTGCGCTTCACCTCGCCGGTGCCCGTGGGCAGCCGCGTGCGCGCACGCCTGACCCTGCAGGCCGCCGAGCCGCTGGCACCCGATGGCATGCAGATGACCTGGCTGGTGACGGTGGAGCGCGAGGGCAGCGACAAGCCGGCGTGCGTGGCCGAATCGCTGGCCCGCAACTACGGGGCCGCGCCCTGAAGGCTGGGCGCCCAGCGCCCCCCCACTTTTCGCAGGAGGGCTGAAAAATGGACCGCCTGCAAGCCATGAAAGTCTTCGACCGCGTGGTCGACGAGGGCGGCTTTGCCGCCGCTGCCCGCGCGCTCGACATGTCGCCCCCCGTGGTCACGCGCATGGTGGCCGAGCTGGAACAGCACCTGGGCACGCGCCTGCTTCAGCGCACCACGCGCAAGGTGGCCCTCACCGATGCGGGCGAGGTCTATTTGCAGCGCGTGCGCAGCATCCTCAACGAGATCGACGATGCCGAGGCCGAGGCCGTGGCCAGCACGCGCGATTTGCGCGGCACCATCCGCATCGTGGCGCCGCCGGTGCTCACCACCAATTTTCTTGCGCCGCTCACCGCGCTGTGGCATGCGCGCTATCCCAAGCTGATGCTGGACATCAGCGTCGATGCGCTGGCCCTGCGCCGCATCGACGAGTTCGACGTGACCCTCATGGTGGCGGGCGAGGATTTCGACGCCAACATCGTGGCCCGCGCGCTGCTGCATGGCCAGGCCATCGTCGTGGCGTCGCCCGAGTACCTGGCGCGCAAGGGCATGCCCCTGCAGCCCGCCGACCTGGCGCAGCACGAGTACCTGCGCGATACGGGGGCGCCCGCGCGCTCCGAGATGGGTGGCGGGCGCAAGCTGCGCCTGCACCCGGCCGTGGGCGACGGCGACTGGCAGGAGGTGGATGCGCCCGCGGTGCTGCAGTCCGACAGCAATGGCGTGCTGCTGCGCGCAGCCATCGATGGCGCCGGCGTGGCCGTGACGGCGCGCCTGCTGGTCGAGGAGCAACTGGCCAGCGGCGAGCTGGTGCACGTGCTGCCCGATTGGATCGTCTCGCGCTATACGGTGTATGCGGCGCTGCCCTCGGGCCGCATGCTGCCGGCGCGCACCAAGGTGTTCCTGGACTTCATGTCCGAGCAGGGGCCTCAGGCCATCGCCGACCAGCGCTATCAGCCGGGCTGAACCATGGCCAGCTCGGCCGCCAGTGGCGCCGGTGCCGAGGCGCCCGCGGCGCCAAAGCTGTTCTGGCGCCAGGCCTCGAACACCGATACCGCCACCGCGTTGGACAGGTTCAAACTGCGCTGCCCCTCGACCATGGGCAGGCGCAGGCGCTGGGCGGGCGGAAAGGTCTCGCGCAGCTCGGGCGGCAGGCCACGCGTCTCGGCGCCGAACACCAGCCAGTCGCCCGGCAGAAAGCAGTTGTCGAACAGGTCCTGCGAGCCGTGCGTGGTCATGGCGAACATGCGCGCGGGGTCGGGCTGGGCATCGCGCAGGAAGGCCGTCCAGCCCGAATGGCGCAGCACCGAGGCGTACTCGTGGTAGTCGAGGCCGGCGCGGCGCATGAGCCGGTCTTCCATGGAAAAACCCAGCGGCTCGATGAGGTGCAGCGTGCAGCCGGTGTTGGCCGCCAGCCGGATCACGTTGCCGGTGTTGGGCGGGATTTCGGGCTCGACCAAGACGATATGGAACATGCAGGTATTTTCACGCGAAGCATGTTCCCTGGGCGCCGACCTTGTAACAAATTATGGGGTGTCCATCGGCGTGCCTGCGCCCGGCTCCGTGCGCGCAAGCACCAGGGCCACCACCGAGGCACAGCCTGCCTCGCGCAGTGCGGTGGCCGCGGCGTCCATGGTGGCGCCGGTGGTCATCACGTCGTCGATCAAGGCCAGGTGCCGCCCGCGCAGGCTGGCTGCCAGCGCGGGTTCGACCACGAAGGCGCTGCGCAGATTGCGCAGCCGCTGCGCGCGGGTCAGCCGGGCCTGTGCATCCGCGGTGTGCAGGCGTACGAGCGCACCGGCCTGCGCCGTGGCGGGTGACAGGGCGCGGGCCAGCAGCCAGGCCTGGTTGAAGCCGCGCTCGCACAGCCGTTCGTGCGACAGCGGAATCGGCAGTACCAGGTCGGCGTTGTCCAGTGCGCTCTGCACCCCGGGCGCGCCGCGCATCAGCGCGGCCAGCGTGCCGGCCCAGCCTGGATCGCCCCGGAACTTGAAATCGGCCACGGCGCCGGACCAGGGGTATCCGTAATCCACGGCAGCCAGGCAGCGGTCGGGCACCGGCGGAGAGCGCAGGCAGGCACCGCACACCGGCACGCCATCGGGCACCCGCAGGGCGCAGCGTGTGCAGCGCGCAACAGGCTGCGCAAAGCGCGCCGTGCAGGCAGTGCAGATGCGCGTAGCGGGCCAGGCGTGGCAGACAGCGCACTGGCTGGGCAGGGCGCGCGCCAGGGCATCGAGCCCGCGGCCCAGCCCCGATTGCCTGGATAGCCCCGTGAACGCCTTGAACCGCATGAGTCAATATACTCGTTGGACCCCCGGTTCCTACGACATGCCCACAGAGCGCCCCCCCACGATCGACCCCCTGGCCGCAGCCCGCTGGCACGCCGCCGCACCTGCCATGGCCCCCTGGCTCCACGAGGAGGTGGCGCGCCGCATGGAGGACCGCCTGCAGTGGATACGCCAGGCGCCCGCCGCCTGGTGTCACTGGGACCCCGTGCGCGGCGGTCTGCAGGGCCATGCGCTGGTGAGTGCCCGCTATCCCAAGGCGGCCTGCCAGGTGGCCGAGACGGCAGCGCATTGCGTGCCCGTGGCTGAACAGGCGCTGGCCCGGCCCTGGTGGAGCCCGGCGCGCTGGACCGGGCCGGTGCCGCAGTTCGGCCTGCCCGCCGATGCCAGCGTGCAGATGCTCTGGGCCAACATGGCACTGCACATGGCGGCCGACCCGCAGGACCTGATCGGCCAGTGGCACCGGGCGCTGGCGACAGATGGCTACCTCATGTTCTCGTGCCTGGGGCCCGACACCGCGCGCGAGCTGCACGGCGTCTACGCCGCCATGGGCTGGCCACCCGCCGGTCATGCCTTCACCGACATGCACGACTGGGGCGACATGCTGGTGCACGCCGGCTTTGCCGAACCGGTGATGGACATGGAGCGCATCACGCTGACCTTCGCCACGCCCGAGCGCCTGCTGCAGGAGCTGCGCGAGCTGGGCTGCAACCTGCACCCCGGCCGCTTCGGCGCACTGCGCGGGCGCGGCTGGCGCGAGCGCCTGCACGCCGCCCTGGTGCAGCACCTGGCCGACCCGGCGCAGGGCGGGCAGCTGGCGCTGACTTTCGAAATCATCTACGGCCATGCCTTCAAGCCCGCGCCGCGCCTGAAAATGAGCGCCAGCAGCGCGGTTTCGCTGCAGGACATGCGGGCCATGCTGGCCACCGGTACAGGTAGAAGTACCGGGTAGCTGCCTGTCAATGACATGGAACAAGGCACGCTACAATTCAGGGTTATTGGGATTTCGGGCATCTTCCCGCGCAACGTAGCGGGCTGCGCATGCCGCGCCAGTGGCTTTCCTGGTGTGGTCTGCAGCCGGCAGTCTTGTGGGCACCTCCGGTGACAGGCTTGGTATTTCGTTTTGCCACGGTCTCGGGCCAGCGCATCGATTGGCGCCTGGCCCGCAACTGCTCGGTCACCCCCGCGCAGATGGGCTGGATGTACCTGTCGCTGTGTGCTGTGTCGCTGGGCATCGCCACGTTCTTCTGGATGCTCGGAGCCCGTCTGGTCATGCCCTTCGCGTGGCTGGAGATGGTGGTAGTTGGATTGGCATTCGCCATGTACGGACGTCATGCGGCCGATGGCGAGAGGATTTCACTGCAGGGCTCGCGCCTGGTGGTGGAGTTGGAGACAGCAGGCAAGCTGATACGCGCCGAATTCGACCGGAGCTGGGTTCGCGTAGAACCCAAGACCGGCGACCGGTCGCTGATCACCCTGTCTGGCCAGGGCCGATCGGTGGAGGTGGGGCGCTATGTGCGCCCCGAGCTTCGACCGGCACTGGCATCGGAGATACGCATGGCCTTGCGCGCAGCCTGACCCCACGCAGGAGCGCCAGCAGGGATTGGTTAATTTGAGGCTTAGAAGTAAATGAGAACTATGAAGAGCATTTCCAACAAGCTGGCTTCTCTGCTCCTGATCGCCGGTACATGGGTAGGTGGCGTGGCCCATGCCGTTCAAGACCTGCCTGGCGGGCCTGCAGTCAATCAGCTCAATCTGCATCCTCCGGTCACGAGGATTGCCGAGGAGCAGCATTTCCTGCATTGGATGATGCTCATCATCTGCACGGTGATCTTCGTGGCCGTGTTCTCCGTGATGTTCTATTCCATCTGGAAGCATCGCCAGTCCAAAGGCGCCAAGGCCGCCAACTTCCATGAATCGGTGACCGTCGAAGTGATCTGGACCATCATCCCCTTCATCATCGTGATCCTCATGGCCCTGCCCGCCACCAAGGTGCTGGTGGCCCAGAAGGATACGACCAATGCCGACCTCACCATCAAGACCACGGGCTACCAGTGGAAGTGGGGCTATGACTACATCACCGGCGAGGGCGAGGGCCTGGCCTTCATCTCCACGCTGGACAGCAGCCACCGTGTGATGTCCGACAGCGGCGACGTCAAGGCGGCACCCGCCGACTACCTGCTCAAGGTGGACAACCCGATGGTGGTGCCGGTCAACAAGAAGATCCGCATCATCACCACCGCCAACGACGTGATCCACGCCTTCATGGTGCCGGCCTTCGGCATCAAGCAGGATGCGATCCCCGGCTTCGTGCGCGACACCTGGTTCCGTGCCGAGAAGATCGGCGACTTCTATGGCCAGTGCGCCGAGCTGTGCGGCAAGGAACACGCCTACATGCCCATCCATGTGAAGGTCGTCTCCGCCGAGGACTACACCGCCTGGGTGGCCGACCAGCGCAAGAAGGCCGCCGCCAAGCTGGACGACCCGACCAAGGTCTGGACCCTGGACGACATCATGAAGCGCGGCGAGAAGGTCTACGCCGCCAACTGCGCCGCCTGCCACCAGGCCAACGGCAAGGGCGCGGGCCCGATCAAGCCGCTGGACGGCTCGGCTGTGGTGCTCGATACCGACCATGCCAAGCAGATCCAGATCCTGCTCAAGGGTGCTGCCAACGGCGCCATGCCATCATGGGCGCAGCTGAGCGATACGGACCTTGCGGCCGTGGCCACCTACACCAAGAACACCTGGTCCAACAAGACCGGCCAGCTGGTGCAGCCTGCCGAAGTCGTCGCCCAGCGTGGCAAGTGATCACCGCCCAACGTACTGATTGAGGAAACCAAGATGAGCGCAGTTCTTGACAACCACGGGCACGGTGGCGACCACGCACACGACGACCACGGCCACCATGGCCCCACCGGCTGGCGCCGCTGGGTGTTCGCCACCAACCACAAGGACATCGGTACCCTGTACCTGCTGTTCGCCTTCGCCATGCTGATGGTGGGCGGCATCCTGGCCCTGCTGATCCGCGCCGAGCTGTTCCAGCCCGGCCTGCAGCTCGTGAACCCCGAGCTGTTCAACCAGCTCACCACCATGCACGGCCTGATCATGGTGTTCGGCGCCATCATGCCGGCCTTCGTGGGCTTCGCGAACTGGATGATCCCGCTGCAGATCGGCGCCTCCGACATGGCGTTCGCGCGCATGAACAACTTCAGCTTCTGGCTGATGATTCCTGCCGCGGCCATGCTGGTCAGTTCGTTCTTCATGCCCGGCGGCGCACCCGCCGCTGGCTGGACGCTGTACGCACCGCTGACGCTGCAGATGGGCCCCTCCATGGACGCCGGCATCTTCGCGATGCACATCCTGGGTGCTTCGTCCATCATGGGCTCGATCAACATCATCGTGACCATCCTGAACATGCGCGCCCCCGGCATGACGCTGATGAAGATGCCCATGTTCGCCTGGACCTGGCTCATCACCGCCTACCTGCTGATCGCCGTGATGCCCGTGCTGGCCGGCGCCATCACCATGACGCTGACGGACCGCCATTTCGGCACCAGCTTCTTCAACCCCGCCGGCGGCGGTGACCCGGTGATGTACCAGCACATCTTCTGGTTCTTCGGCCACCCCGAGGTGTACATCATGATCTTGCCGGCCTTCGGCATCGTGAGCCAGATCGTGCCCGCGTTCGCGCGCAAGAAGCTGTTCGGCTACGCCTCCATGGTGTATGCCACATCGTCCATCGCCATCCTGTCGTTCATCGTGTGGGCGCACCACATGTTCACCACCGGCATGCCCGTGACCGGCCAGCTGTTCTTCATGTACGCCACCATGCTGATCTCGGTGCCCACGGCCGTGAAGATCTTCAACTGGATCGCCACCATGTGGCGCGGCTCCATGACCTTCGAGACCCCGATGCTGTTCGCCGTGGGCTTCATCTTCGTGTTCACGATGGGCGGCTTCACCGGCCTGATCCTGGCCATGGCACCCATCGACATCCAGCTGCAGGACACCTACTACGTGGTGGCCCACTTCCACTACGTGCTGGTGGCCGGCTCGCTGTTCTCGATGTTCGCAGGCGTGTACTACTGGCTGCCCAAGTGGACCGGTCACATGTATTCCGAGACGCGCGGCCAGATCCACTTCTGGGGCTCGCTGATCACCTTCAACATCACCTTCTTCCCGATGCACTTCCTGGGCCTGGCCGGCATGCCCCGCCGCTACGCCGACTACCCCATGCAGTTCGCCGACTTCAACGCCATCGCCTCGGTGGGTGCCTTCGGCTTCGGCCTGATGCAGGTGTACTTCTTCCTGGCCATCGTGCTGCCTGCCATGATGGGCAAGGGCGCTGCGGCCCCCGCCAAGCCCTGGGACGGCGCCGAAGGCCTGGAATGGGAAGTGCCTTCGCCCGCACCGTTCCACACTTTCGAGACCCCGCCCAAGCTGGACGCTACCGCGACCCGCGTGATCGGCTGAAGACCATGCCCACGACCCCCGAACAGAAGAAGAGCAACCTGCGCCTGGGTTTGATCCTGGCGTCCATCGCTGCGGCCTTCTTCATCGGGTTCATGGTCAAGATGGTCCTCCTGTCCTCCCGCTGAAGCAGCAGCAACAGCCAAAGGCCCTGGACCCGACACCATGAACCTGCGCCGCGAAAACGCCAAGATGGTCGGCAAGCTGGTCGTGATCGCGGCCGGCATGTTCGCCTTCGGCTATGTGCTGATCCCGATCTACAAGCACATCTGCGAGATGACGGGGATCAACATCCTGTCGCTGTCCGAGCGCCAGGTGCCCGGCAATGGCGTGGCCGGCAAGGATGTGAAGATCCCCGCCAACACGCAGGTGGACAAGAGCCGCACCATCACCGTCGAGTTCGACGCCAATGCACGCGGCCCCTGGGACTTCAAGCCCGCGCAGCGCTCGGTGCAGGTGCACCCCGGCGAGCTGACCACGGTGATGTACGAGTTCCAGAACGTGCAGAATCGCCGCATGGCCGCACAGGCCATTCCGAGCTACGCACCGCGCCAGGCGGCAGCGCACTTCAACAAGCTGGAGTGCTTCTGCTTCAACCAGTACACGCTGGAGCCCGGCGAGAAGAAGGAATGGCCCGTGGCCTTCGTGATCGACCCGCGCCTGTCCAAGGACGTCACGACGATCACCCTGTCCTACACCTTCTTCGAGGTGGGCGGCAAGACACCGGCCGCGCCTGAGTCCACCGCGGCAGTCGCCCCGGTGCTCCAGCCAGCCTTGCAAGGAGCCGGATCATGAATGCCCCCTCGCCGGTGCAGCGCAAAGGCTCGCTGCTGCGCACCATCCGCGCCGTGGCCTGGTCCTTCGTCGGCATGCGCAAGGGCAGCGAATATGCGCAGGACGTCGAGAAGCTCAACCCGGTGCACATCATCGTGGTCGGGCTCATCGCGGTGTTCCTGCTGGTGATCGGGCTGATCGCCCTGGTGAACTTCATTGTGTGACGGCGGCGGCATAGGCAAGACAGCAGAGATACCGAGCGTCCCCACGGATACCGATAGACAGATAGATAACAAAAGATTTTGAGATTCAGGAGCTGAAATGAGTGCAACAACCCCCGGAACGACACCGTACTACTACGTGCCCGCCGAGTCGCGCCATCCGGCGATGGCGGCGGCCGGCCTGTTCTTTGTGATCCTGGGCGCAGGCCAGTGGATCAACGGCCACGACTGGGGCAAGTACTCCCTGGCGCTGGGCCTGGTCTGGTGGCTGTTCGTGCTCTACCAGTGGTTTGGCGACGCCATCCGCGAAAGCGAAGGCGGCCTGTACGGCCACAAGATCGACCTGTCGTACCGCTGGAGCATGAGCTGGTTCATCTTCTCCGAGGTGATGTTCTTCGGCGCCTTCTTCTCGGCCCTGTGGTGGGCACGCGCGCACTCGGTGCCGGCCCTGGGCAGCCTGGACAACGCGCTGCTGTGGCCCGACTTCAAGGCCGTGTGGCCCAGCATGGCGGCCGGCATGACGGCCTCGCCCGCCGGCATCGTCGAACCCTTCCAGACCGTGGGTCCCTTCTGGCTACCCACCATCAACACCGCGCTGCTGCTGACCTCGGGCGTGACGCTGACCATCGCCCACCACGCGCTGCGCGAGAACCACCGTGGCAAGACCATCGCCTACATGTGGGCCACCGTGCTGCTGGGCTTCGTCTTCCTGTGCGTGCAGGGCTACGAGTACTACCACCTGTACACCGACCTGAACCTCAAGCTCAGTTCGGGCGTGTTCGGCTCCACCTTCTTCATGCTCACCGGCTTCCACGGCTTCCACGTGTTCCTGGGCATGCTGATGCTGCTGTTCATCACCTTGCGCCTGCAAAAGGGCCACTTCACCCCCGAGAAGCATTTTGGCTTCGAAGGCGCCGCCTGGTACTGGCACTTCGTGGACGTGGTCTGGCTCGGCCTGTACGTGCTGGTCTACTGGATGTAACCCACGCCTCCAACGAAAAAAGCGCCGCGAGGCGCTTTTTTTGTGCCGCCCTGGAGCGGGGCGGGTTCAGCGCGAGGCCGGCAGTCCCGTGGGCTGGATATAGCCCAGCTGCCAGGCCACCAGAATGCACAGGAACAGTACGATGGACAGCCCCACCCGCACCGCCAGCGCCCGTGCCATGCGGCTGCCCCGGGCCTTGTCGTCGCCGGCATCCTTGCCGCCGCGCATCATGAAGAACAGGGCCGAGGCCAGGCTGGCCAGGATGGCGATGAAGGCCAGCACAACGAGGTATTTCATGGAGCACATTATCCCGTGACACGCACGCAACGCGCCCTGGGCCCGCTTTTCTGGCTGATCCTGCTCGCAGCCCTGGCTGGCATGGCGGTCACGGCATCGCTCGGGCGCTGGCAGTTGTCGCGCGCCGCCGAGAAAGAGTCGCTGCAGGCCCAGATCGACGAGCGCACGCGCCAGCCGGCCATCGATGGCCGCGCGTTGCTGGCGCCGGCCACGCCCGAAGCTCGGCAGGCGCTGGTGCACCGCGCCGTGCAACTGCAGGGCACCTGGCTGCCCGAGCACACCGTGTACCTGGACAACCGGCAGATGCAGGGCCGGCCCGGCTTCTTTGTGCTCACCCCCTTGCGGCTCGAGGGTGATCCTGGCGCCGTGGTGCTGGTGCAGCGCGGCTGGGCGCCGCGCAATTTCCAGGACCGCATGCAGCTGCCGCCGGTGCAGACGGACCCGGGCCTGGTACAGCTCACGGGCCGCGTGGCGCCGCCCCCTTCGCGCCTGTACGAGTTCGAAGGCGGCGACAGCGCCAAGGGGTCTTCCCGCATCCGGCAAAATCTCGACCTGGCTGCCTTCGGGGCAGAGACCGGCCTGGCGCTGGCGCCCCTCACGGTTTTGCAGACCGGGGGTGCTGCCGAAGGTCTGCTGCGCGACTGGCCGGTGATCGGCGCGGGCGTCGACAAACACTATGGCTATGCATTTCAATGGTTCGGGCTCTGCGGCCTGATTGCACTCCTCTATGTCTGGTTCCAAATCGTCCGACGCTTCCTTCGCCCACGCCGCCAGCCAGGTGCCTGAGCGCCCTGGCAGCGGGGTCGCCCACCCGCTGGGGCTCACCGTGCACAGCCTGCCCGAGGCGGGCGAGGCCGTCATCACCAGCCAGCGCACACGCCATGGCCGCCTCAAGATGTTCGGCGTGCTGCTGATCTGCGCCGCCCCGGTCATCGCTTCATACTTCACCTACTACGTGATCCGGCCCGAGGGGCGCCGCGTCTATGGCGAGCTCATCGATCCCCAGCGCAGCATGCCCGCGCTGGTGGGCACTGCGCTCGATGGCAAGCCGGTGCCCCTGGCCTCGCTCAAGGGCCAGTGGCTGCTGGTGAGCGTGGCCGGCGGCGACTGCAACGACGCCTGCCAGAAGCACCTGTACCTGCAGCGCCAGCTGCGCGAGACCCTGGGCCGCGAGAAGGATCGCGTGGAATGGGTCTGGCTCGTCAACGACGCCGCCCTGCCGCCGCCGCTCTTGGCCCCGGCCCTGCAGCAGGCCACCGTGCTGCGCCTGGCACCAGAGGCCCTGGCCGCCTGGCTGGCGCCTGCCGCCGGCCATGCCCTGCAGGACCACATCTACGTGGTCGACCCCATGGGCAACTTCATGATGCGCTTTCCCGCCGCCATGGACCGCAGCGGCGCGGCCCAGGCCAAGCGCGACCTGGACCGCCTGCTGCGCGCCTCTTCCTCCTGGGACGAGGCCGGCCGGCCCGCCAAGCCATGACCGATACCCAGCCCCTGTACGACCTGGCGCCGCTGGCCCGGCTCATGCTGCTGGGCGTGATCATCGCCCTGGGCCCGCTGGTCTGGGTGTGGCTGCGCAACCGCAAGAGCACGCCGCTCAAGCGCCTGCAGGCGCTCACCGTGCTCACGCTGTTCCTCACCTTCGATCTGGTGCTGTTCGGCGCCTTCACGCGGCTCACCGATTCGGGCCTGGGCTGCCCCGACTGGCCCGGCTGCTACGGCAATGCCAGCCCGGTGGGCGCGCGTGCCGAGATCGCCGCCGCACAGGAGGCCATGCCGACCGGCCCCGTCACCCACGGCAAGGCCTGGGTGGAGATGGTGCACCGCTACCTGGCCACGGGCGTGGGTGTGCTCATCATCGTGATCACCGTGTCCTCGTGGGTGCAGCGCCGCCAGGCACGGCAGCAGGCACCGGGCCAGGGTGCTGCCGAGCCGCCCATCAGCCCCTGGTGGCCCACCTTCACGCTGTTCTGGGTGTGCCTGCAGGGCGCGTTCGGCGCGCTCACGGTCACCATGAAGCTGTTCCCGGCCATCGTCACCCTGCACCTCATCGGCGGCCTGGTGCTGCTGGCCCTGCTGTGCGTGCAGGCCGTGCGCCATGCGCACTGGGCGCAGGGCCGGATGGCCGAGCGCATTGCCCCGGCACTGCGCCAGGGCCTGCTGTGGACCACTGTGCTGGTGTCCGTGCAGATCGTGCTGGGCGGCTGGGTGAGCACCAACTACGCCGTGCTCGCCTGCACCACCTTCCCCACCTGCCAGGGCAGCTGGTGGCCGGCCATGGACTTTGCGCAGGGCTTCCAGGTCTGGCGCGAGCTGGGCATGCTGCAGGACGGCACACACATCAGCTTTGCCGGCCTCACGGCCATCCACTACGCGCACCGGCTCATGGCCTACCTGGTGCTGGCCGCGCTGCTGGCGCTGGTGTGGCGCCTGCGCAAGGCGGCCGTGTTGCCGGTGCAGACGCGCTGGCTGCTGGCGCTGTCGCTGGCGCAACTGGCCACCGGGCTGTCCAACGTGGTGCTCGACTGGCCGCTGCTGGCCGCCGTGCTGCACACAGGCGGCGCCGCCGCCCTGGTGGTGGTGCTGACCTGGGCGCTCGCGTCCAGCCGGTCCGCTGCCGCTGCCGCCCCCGAAGAATCCCCGGCGCCGCAGGGCGCATCGAGAAGAGTGTCCGCATGAGTGTCGCCCCCGCCGCCCTTTCGTCGCCGCCCTCGCGCGTGGCCCAGTTCTATGCCCTGACCAAGCCCCGCGTGGTGCAGCTCATCGTGTTCTGCGCGCTCATCGGCATGGTGCTGGCCGTGCCCGGCCTGCCTACCGCCCAGCAGCTCGGCCGCATGGCCATCGCCTGCCTGGGCGTGTGGCTGGTGGCCGGTGCTGCCGCCGCCTTCAACTGCATCGTGGAGCAGGGCATCGACGCCAAGATGAAGCGCACCGCCTGGCGTCCCACAGCCAAGGGCGAGCTGTCCAACGTGCAGACCCTGCTGTTCTCGGCCATCCTGTGCGGCGCGGGATCAGCCCTGCTGTACTTCGCCGTGAACCCGCTGACCATGTGGCTCACGTTTGCCACTTTCGTCGGCTACGCGGTCATCTACACCGTGATCCTCAAGCCCGCCACGCCGCAGAACATCGTGATCGGCGGGGCCTCGGGCGCCATGCCGCCGGTGCTGGGCTGGTCGTCCATGACGGGCGACGTGGGTCCCGAGGCGCTGATCCTGTTCCTCATCATCTTCCTGTGGACGCCGCCGCACTTCTGGGCCCTGGCGCTGTACCGCGTGGAGGACTACCGCAAGTCCGGCCTGCCCATGCTGCCCGTGACGCATGGCAACGAGTTCACGCGGCTGCAGGTGTTCCTCTATACGCTGATCCTGTTCGCGGGCTGCCTGATGCCCTTTGTCTACGGCATGAGCTCTTGGATCTACCTGATCGCCGCCGTGGTTCTCTCCGCGGGCTTTTGCGGCTACGGCTTCGCGCTGTGGCGCAAGTACTCGGACGAACTCGCGCGCAAGACCTTCCGCTTTTCCCTCATCCACCTGAGCGTGCTGTTCGCAGCCCTGCTGGTGGACCACTACGTGCTCTGATGACGCACCACCCCATGATGCACAAACGAAACGCCTTGAAAGCCATCGCCCTGGGCACCGCAGCACTCGCCAGCGGGGCGCTGCTTACCGCCTGCGGCGACAAGAAGGGCCAGGCCCTGCAGTTCCGCGGCGTGGACATCACCGGCGCCGACTATGCGCGCGACCTGCCGCTGCCCGACCACAACGGCCAGATGCGCAGCATGAAGGACTTTGCGGGCAAGGTGGTGGTGGTGTTCTTCGGCTTCACCCAGTGCCCCGACGTCTGCCCCACCGCAATGTCTGAACTGGCCGAGGTGAAGAAGGCGCTGGGCAAGGATGGCGACAAGTTGCAGGGCCTGTTCGTCACCGTGGACCCGGAGCGTGACACCCCCGAGGTGCTCAAGGCCTACATGGCCAACTTCGACCCGGGCTTCCTGGCGTTGCGCGGCTCGCCCGAGCAACTGGCTGCCGTGGCCAAGGACTTCAAGATCTACTACAAGAAGGTCGAGGGCAAGACCCCCACCAGCTACAGCATGGACCACTCGGCCGGCAGCTACGTGTACGACACGGCCGCCCGCCTGCGCATCTACAACCGCTACGGCAGCGGCGCGCAGGCGCTGACCGAGGATGTGCGCGCGCTGCTGAACGCCGCTGCCTGAGCGCAGCCATAAAAAAGCCCTCCATCGCCATGCGGGGGAGGGCGATGGATGGGCGCGACTGTTTACTCGGCCTTGATGCCGCGCATGGCGATCACGCCGCCCAGCAGGTTGGTGTCGGCCTTGATGCGGTTGGCCAGGCCTTCGGGCGAGGTGCCCACCACCTGCCAGCCCTGCTGGAACAGCTTGCTGCGTACATCGGGGCTGCGGGCGATCTCGCTGATGAGTGCGGCGACCTTGGCCTGGATGGGCTTGGGCATGGTGGAGGGGGCGGCAAAGGCGTTCCAGATCTCCAGGTTGTAGTTGGTGATGCCTGCCTCCGCCAGGCTGGGCACATCGGGCACCAGCGGGCTGCGGCCCGAGGAGGTGACGCCGATGGCGCGCAGCTTGCCGGCTTTGACCTGGGCCTGGGCCAGGGCCGGGGGCAGCAGGGCCATCTGCAGTTGGCCGCCGAGCATGGCCGTGGCCACCTGGGGGTAGCCGGGGTAGGGCACATGCACGGGGTTGATGTTGCTGCGCGACTTGAGCAGCTCGGTGCCGATGTGGCCCACGGTGCCCACGCCGGGGGTGCCGTAGCTCCACTTGTCGCCGCCATTGCGCGCCGCCACGAAGAATTCGCGCGCATCGGCCGTGGCGGGCACGCCCGGCTGGCTCACGGGCGCGGTCAGCACCAGCGGCGAGGTGCCGATCAGGCTCAGCGGAGCCAGGTCCTTGATGGGGTCATAGGGCACGGCCGGGTTGAGCATCTTGGCGATGGTCATGTTGCCGTTGATCATCAGGCCGATGGTGTGGTCGTCACGCGCCTTGGCCACCGCGTCGGCACCGATGTTGCCGCCCGCGCCCACCTTGTTCTCCACGATCACCGGCTGGCCCAGCGCCTTGGACAGGGGCTCGGCGATGGTGCGGGCCGTGAGGTCGGGCGAGGAGCCAGCGGGGAAGCCGACGATGATGCGCACCGGCTTGGTTGGCCACGCCAGGGGGGCGGCAGCAGCCGCCGCGGCTGTAGGCTTCTGCTGGGCGATGGCCAGGGGCGACGACAGGGCGGCGATGGCCAGGGCCAGGGCGGCGCGGCGGGGAACAACAGGGCGTGACAAGAGCATCTCCTTGAAAGTGATCTGCAGCGGCTGCAACGCCAAAGAAAAAGGGCCCCGACGGGGCCCTTTTGGTGTGGGCGCTTTTGCCGCGAAGCAGCGATGGTAACGCGCTCCCTGCGGTGAACGGCGCCGATGCTTATGCGTATTCGGCCAGCGCCTTCTTCATCTTCTTCATGGCGGCGACTTCGATCTGGCGGATGCGCTCGGCGCTCACGCCGTACACGGCTGCCAGCTCGTGCAGCGTCATGCCGCCCGAACCGTCGTCGTTC
This sequence comes from Acidovorax sp., assembly GCF_046339755.1. Lineage (GTDB taxonomy): Bacteria > Pseudomonadota > Gammaproteobacteria > Burkholderiales > Burkholderiaceae_C > Acidovorax. The sequence continues at coordinate 67,291 of NZ_JBKDTZ010000322.1, forward strand.
ACCTTGAGCCAGCGCTCTTCCACGATGCGGCGGCTGCGCTCGTCCAGGTCGGACAGGGCGGCAGCGATGCCATCCGTGGCCAGGTGGTCGCGCTGGCGCGATTCGATCATGGCGGTGGGCTCATGCGCGGCATCGGCCAGGTAGGCGATGGGGCCGAAGGCCTGCTCGCCATCGTCGGATGGGGCCGGGTCGAGCAGCACATCGCCGCCCGACATGCGGGTTTCCATCTCGATGACTTCCTCGCGCTTGACGTTCAGCTGCTGCGCCACCGAATCGATCTCGCTGTCCGACAGGGTGTCGCGGTGCGTCGCCGCATCTGCTGCGGCGGCATCGGCCTTGAAACCCTGCTTCATGGACCGCAGATTGAAGAACAGCTTGCGCTGGGCCTTGGTGGTCGCCACCTTGACCATGCGCCAGTTCTTGAGGATGTACTCGTGGATTTCCGCCTTGATCCAGTGCATGGCGTAGCTCACCAGGCGCACGCCCTGGTCGGGATCGAAACGCTTGACGGCCTTCATCAGGCCCACATTGCCTTCCTGGATCAGGTCGCCGTGCGGCAGCCCGTAGCCCAGGTACTGGCGCGAGATGGAAACGACCAGGCGCAGGTGCGACATCACCAGCCGGCCGGCGGCGTCCAGATCGTTGTTGTCCTTGAGAGCGCGTGCATATTTCTGCTCTTCCTCGTGGGTGAGCAGCGGCAGGCGGTTGACGGCCGAAATGTAGGCGTCCAGATTGCCCAGCGGGGGCACCAGCGCCCACGGGTTTGCGGGCGCCAAAGTCGTCGTCGCGGTTCCAGATTGAATGTTCATTCCAGGAATCCTTTCCTCTAGGGCATGATATTAGCACTCTCTTTGAGTGAGTGCTAAAGCCGAAGTTCCCATCCGTTCTCTGGGTGTTTGAGTGTGATCAAATCTATGGCCGGTGATTGTCGATTTCAGGTGAGTTTTGCCCTGTTCTCACTGAATCGTCTACCGGTTTCTCTCTGAGAACGACTTCGGCTGCTTGAAAATAGTCTACCGAGCGGGTTTTTTGTCGAATGTAGGAACTGTGCCCAGTTGGCTGTCATGCATTGCGACCTGTGCCGTACTTCCCAGCGGTTCACAGTGCGTTGAGTCGCTGTCTGCCCTGCGTGCCCGTTGGAGGGGCATTTCCCGCATGGTGGAATCAATCGGGAGCTGAATGCCCAGCCGTATTTGTCCATCCTGCGGTGGCTGGCTGAAGTGCAAGTTTGCGCAGCCACTGTACGGGGGGCGAAATCGGGGAATTGGGCACCCGGCCACCAGTTCACCCTCCGCATCGAGTTCAGTGTGCCTTCCTGCAGGTGTTGCCAGCGATGTGACGTTCTGGCGAACGCCATCCAGCGTTTCCTTGAGCTGTTCACGGTCTGCATCGTCCGTGAGCATCCCTCCCACGGTGGACGCCACGGCCACCGCCGTGCCGGCATACGAGGCCACCTTGCTGTCGTAAGGGGGCGGCCGGTGGTCGGCAATGGCTTCGGTGTTGCGCATGTTGCGGTAGGCACAGATGGCATCGCCGGTGGAGACCGCGAAGTTCACGCAGGCCAGCGCCAGCAAGGGTGTGGCGCCGCCAAACGATATGGCCGTGAGGCCCACGGCCACGCCCACCGCCACCCCGGACAGGGCCACGCCCAGCGCCTTTTTCCAGAACGAGGTCTTGGCCACGTCCACGCCCTCCTGCCGGGCTGCGAGCAGCTTTTTCACCGGCAGCCACCAGCTTGCCCTTGGCCACATCGGCCCGCGAGGGTGCCACGCCCCCCGCGCGGGCCGGCTCGGAGGCGATTGCGCGCACCCGATCAGCCTGGCCTGCCGACACATCGCTGCGCGGTGGCGCGGGCAAGGTCAGCGACACCGGTGCCTGGGAGGCCGCCTGTGCCGTCTGGGTGGTCTGCCGTGCAGGTTCGCTGCCGACGGTGCCGAACATATTGGCCGGACGGCCCATTCCAACGCCGATGGGTGAGCTCATGCGGAACCTCCGCTCACGCTGGCCAGGTGCGCTTGCGCGTGGGCGCGCACAGGTGGTATTCCGGGTTCAGGTAACTGAGCTGTATGCAGGAGCGATAGGTCTTCGGCCTCTTGCGGATTGCCCGTGGCCTCCATGCATTCGCCCAGCCGAAGGATGCAGCCCGCGTTCGTGGCATCCATCAGCAGCGCCTGTGCGTAGCGCTGGGCGGCGGCTTCGTGCTGGCCCAGCAGTTGCTGTGCGAGCGCGCGTAGGCAAACTGGAAGCGCGGCTCTCAGGGGTCGTGCGTGACCAGCAGCATCAAGTCTTCCATGGCCTCCTGCGCGCGGCCTTCCGCCAGGTGGCCGTAGGCTTCGGCGTAGACCGATTCCAGGTCGTCGTCCGTGATTCCCTTGACCGACGCCAGCGTGACGCCGTGGTTGACAAAGGCATCGGCAATGCCGTCGGGGGTGCTGAGGTCGACGGTGGTGGCGTCGGGCGATGGGGATATGGTGGGCTCCTGACTGGAAAGTCCAGTGAGCGCCGAGTAACCGGCCGCCGCCAAAAGTTCCTGCCCTGCCGTTGCCTGGTGCGTCCGGGCGGCCCTGGTCCTGGGCGTCGGTATCCGTGACGGTTCAACAATAATGGCAGGCGTTTGACAATGCTTTGCAATGCACTTGGAACTGAACCCGGCGACCTGTTACTAAACTGGCGACATAACAGGTTGCCTGAGCTTGCACCGTGACGATTTCGAACTCTTTCCCCCTTCCTGCCGCGGCCGGTTCTGTCGGGCTGCCGTCGGTGGACGCATTCCGGTCGGCTGCCCAGCAAGGCGACTGGGTTCATGTGAGCCAGGACGGCGCACAGTGGCAGGTCCGGGCGTCCGGAACCACGCCATCGCAGCGTTCGGTGGCATGGGTCGAGCCGCAGTCCGACCCCACTTCTGCCTTCGTCGGTGCGCTCGGCCAGTCCTTCTCGCGCGGCATCCAGGCGTCCGTGGCGCGAGAGCTCGGCCTGCAGCCTGCTCCGGGTCGGCCGTTGTCGGCCCGCACCGTGTTGCAGGCCATCGATATGGCACAGACCAGCCAGGCGGCGATGAACGGCGTCGACTTCTTCACCCGCCTGAGCGTCTCGGCGACCGGCTCGTCGGCTGCGTTTGCCGAGGCCTGCCGGTCGGCCGCGCTGGACCCGGCGGCCTTCGACGCCCAGCAGCGCGCCGCCATTGATGTGCGTGTCCAACAGCGTTTCGATGCCGCTGCCGCCAATGGCCTCTCACCCGTTCCCGAGCCACTGGCCCGCCAATGGCTGGCCGAGGAAATCCGCCAGGGCTGACAAGGCCCTGCGGGGCCCTGTTCTGTGACACTTTTGGACTGTACAGCGCTGCAAGCGTCTGTAAGAATCTGCGCATTGCATAGTGCGTTGGTAACTGCAGGTTAAAGTTTTTGCAGCTGGCATCCGTGACGTTTCCCCTTCCTACCCTTGACGCATCGATGGCGGACGCCTGTGGCGTGGCCGATGCCGTTGCCTTGCCCTCGGACGGCGGGGCCATGCTCGGCGAAGAAGATGTGGCGGAGCGCGATGCCCTGTTCCGCACCCTGGTGCAGGCCCACGGTGTGCGCCTGCACCGCTTCATCATCAAGAACATTGGCCATTCCACCGACGCGGAGGATCTGGCCCAGCAGGCTTTTCTGGAGGCCGTGCGTTCCTACCAAAACTTCAAGGGCCAGTCCGAGCTGTCGACTTGGCTGTACGGCATTGCGATGAACCTCGTGCGCAACCACCTGTCGCGTGCACCGCACCGCCGCTACGATTTCGGCTCCGACGACGAATTGGCCGAAATGGCCGCCGATTCGCCCACGCCCGCGCAAAAGCTCGAGCAGAGCCAGCACATGCGCCACCTGCAGTCGGCGCTGGCCGAATTGCCCCAGGCCATGCGCGAGATCTTGCTCATGGTGGGGGTGGACGAGCTGTCCTACGAGGACGCCGCAGCCCTGCTCACGGTGCCGGTGGGCACGGTGCGCAGCCGGCTGTCGCGGGCACGCACCGCGCTGCGCGACAAGCTGCAGGCGCGCGGCGTCGTGCTCGACTTCTAAGAACCTGTTCAAGATCTTTTTGAAGCCGCGCAAGTCCCTTTTCGGGATGGGATGCAAGGCGCGGGGCGCCGCTCCTGCCCGCGGGGCCCTTACTGTGGGCTCGGCCGCAGTGCCTCGACCGCGCTGGCGGCGGCAGCGGGCAGCGAAACCAGGCGCGGCTTGATCATGAACAGGCGTTCGCGCGTCTGGTAGTTGTTGGTCCTGTTCGAGAACAGCAGCCCGAACAGGGGCACCTGGCCCACGATGGGCACGCGGTTGTTGTCATTGGTCTGCTGGGTGCTTCTGTAGCCGCCGATCAGCAGGGTCTGCCCTTCGCCCACGATGGCCTGGGTGCTCACCACGCTGCGCCGCACCGTGGGGATGGCGTCGACCCGGGTTTCCTGGATCTGGCCGTCCTCGATGTCCACGTCGAGCTGGATCACCGGGCCTTCGGCGCGCTGCACGAAGTGCGGCGTCACCCGCAGCGTGGTGCCTGCCGTGATCGGGGTGACCGTGGCCACGCGTTCGCCGATGCTGCGGATGTAGAAGGTCTCGGACAGGTCGAGCAGTGCGCCGATGTTGTCGATGGTGAGGATGGAGGGGCGCGACTGGATGGATGCATCGCCCGTGCCTTCGAGCGCACGGATGCGGTTGACCAGGAAGTTGCCCGAACTCACCACTAGGCTGCTCGGGTCGATGGAGGCGCCGCGCTGCAGCGCGCCCAGCACGAAGTCATTGCCATCGCCCGTAGGCGTCATGTTGCCGAAGCCGCCCACCGTGCCGCCGCGGCGGCCGCTCCAGGAGATGCCCAGCTCGTCGAGCTTGGTGGAGTTGATGTCGATGATCATCGCCTCGATCTCGATCAGCGGGGTGGGCACATCGAGCTGCTCGATCAGCGCCTTGTACAGCGGGATGCGCTCAGGCGTGTCCTGCACGATCAGGGCATTGAGACGCGAGTCGGCCTGGATCGAGGGCGCCAGGCGCCGCTGGGCCGTGACGCCGCCGGGCGTGTTGCCGGAAGACACGCCCCGGGCGCCCGTGGACGAGGTCGCGGGCGGCACGGTGCGGGCCCCGGTGGCCGAGCTGGTGCCGTTGGGCGATGCCGCCAATGCGGCGGCCTGGCCGGAGCTGGCGGCATCGAACGACAGGCCCGCCGTGTTGGCGGCCGAGGGAACGCCTTCGACCAGCGGTGCGGCGATGGAGGAGATCAGCGCGTTGTTCACACCCGACGAACCGCCCCCGCCGGTGATCAGGTTGCGCAGCACTTGAGCGAGGCCCGGCGTGGTGATCTGCCGGTCGCGGTAGAGGATGGTGCGGTCGTCCACCGAGGCGTGCTTCAGGCGGAACACCGCTACCTGCTGGCCCCCTGCGGTGAGCGGCAGCGTGGCCATGGTGCGCTCGACCAGGGCCACATAGGCCGGGGGGCCCGAGACCAGTGCAACCCCTTGCTCGGGCAGCTCGCCCCAGCCAAAGCGGGCATCGAGCACGCCCAGGCTGGTCAGTGCCTGCCGCACCGCGGCGATGCTGCTGCCCCCCGAGGTGATGCTGCGCGTGCTCATCTCGGTGGTGCGGGCGACGAACAGCGTGCCCGCGTGCGTGAACCACGTCAGGCCGTAGACGCTGGCCATGCGGTCCATGAACTCGGTCGGCGTTTGCGCATTGAAGCGGCCGCTGACCTTGCCTTCGACCAGGGGCGAGAGTTCGAGCGACAGGCTGAAGCTGGCGGCAAAGTCGCGCAGCACGTTGGCGATGGGGGCGTTGTCGGCGTAGTAGCTGTAGGGCGCGTCGGTCCACGGCACCGGGCCGGCGTGGGCGCAGGGCACGGTGGCCAGGGCCAGGGCGCAGGCCAGTGCGCTGGCCAGACGGGGGAAGAGCGGGCGGGTGGGGAGGAGGGTGCGGTGCATGGGCTGCGGCGTCAGACGTTGGCGATGGCCTTGCTCCAGAAGGCCAGGCAGTTCACGAAACTTCCCACGGCATCGTCGATGTCCTGCGTGGAATTGGCGGGGGCGGCCTGCTGCAGCCAGATGGCGCGGTCGCGCTCGTCCACGGCGCAGGCGGCGGCGTGTTCCTTCATCGTGCCGCAGGCCAGGCGGGCCACGCCCAGCAGCAGGTCGTCGCGTGCCGGCCCGGGCTCGGGCAGGCTGCGCAGGCGCGAGCGCACGGCGATGCCGCCCTGCGGCAGGGCCTGCAGGCGGATGCGGTACTGGCCGTCCACGGTGAGCGTGACGGGCGCACTGGTGTTGCCAGGGGCGGCGTCACCAGCGCCGAGCTGGGCGGCATAGGCCTGGAGCAGGCGGGCGGACGCGGGGTCGGCCAAAGCGGAGGTCATCATGGCAGGGGGCCTTCCATCTGTTGCAGCAGCCGCAGCACCTCGGCCACGGGTTCGATGAGTTCGGAGGGAATGTACTGGCCGGCCTGCGCGTGCTCGGTGAGCGCGCGGGCCAGCGGAATGTTCTGCATCACCGGCACGCCGGCTTCGCGCGCCGCCTGCATCATGCGTTCGGCCAGGGCGCCTTCGCCCATGGCCAGCACCACGGGCAGCGGGGTCTCGTCGGCGTCGTAGCGCAGCGCCACGGCCAGGTGGGTGGGATTGGTGACGACCACGGTGGCCTTGCGCGAATGCTCCACCGCGCCCTGCTGCATCATTTCCTGGTGCAGGTGCTTGCGCTGGTGCTTGATGTGGGGGTCGCCCTCCATCTCCTTGTATTCCTGCTTGACCTCGTCCTTGCTCATCATCAGCCCCTTGCGGTACTGGTAGCGTTGCCAGGCGAAGTCGGCCAGGGCGATGGCGCCGTAGGCCAGGCCGACGTTGATCAGCATGGTCTTCATCAGTTCGCCCACCACGTGGCCCAGGCCGGCCATGCCGGCCTGCGGGATGCTGGTCATGATGGGCAGGGCGTCGGCGATCAGGATCCACAAGAGCGCCGAGAGGAAGCCGATCTTGAGCACCGACTTGAGGAATTCCATCAGGTTCTTCTTGGAGAAGATGTTCTTGAGGTTGTCCAGCACGTTGAGCTTCTTGGCCGAGGGCTTGAGCTTCTCGAACGCGAACAGGATGCCCACCTGCATGGTGTCGCCGAAGATGCCGGCCGCCAGCACGATGCCGATGAAGGGCAGCACCACCAGGGCCATCTCGCGCAGCACGGCGTCGATCAGGGCGTTGGCCGCGTCGTTGAAGCCCATCTGCATCAGGGTGGTTGGCAGCAGGATCATCTGCCCCAGGCCTTCGACGATACGCCCGGCACTGGCCAGCAGGTAGCCGAAGATGGCCAGGATCAGCAGCGTCTGCGTGAAGTCCTTGCTGTAGGCGACATCGCCCTTCTGGCGCGAATCGCGCAGGCGCTTGCCGGTGGGTTGTTCGGTTTTTTCGCTCATGCGTCTCCTTCCTTGCAGCTAGGGGGTGCCGAATGGGCCCCAGTGCTCGCGCAGCAGGGGCAGGATGCGGCCCACGGCCTCGACCTGGTCGGCGCCATAGTCGAACAGCGAGGCGGCATACAGCATCAGCACCAGCATGGCCAGCGCGCTCTTGATGGGCATGGCCATGAAGAACACCTGCAGCTGCGGCGCAAAGCGGCTCACCAGGGCCAGGCCGATCTCCGCCAGGAACATGGCCACCAGCACGGGCGCGGCGAACAGCACGGCCAGGCGCACCAGGCGGTCGAGCTGCGACAGCATCACCGGCACCGACTCGGGCTGAAGCACCGGCATCCACTGCGTGACGCTCCACAGCGCGAAGCTGTCGTACAAGGTGCCCAGCAGCAGCGAGAAACCCCCCGTGAGCAGGAAGAAGACGATGAAGGCCTGGTTGAACATCAGGCCCAGCGGCGAAGAGTCGTTGCCGGTGAGCGGATTCAGGGTGGAGGCGATGCTGGCACCGCGCTGGTTGTCCACCAGAAAGCCCACGGCCTCGAAGATCCAGAACGGGATGGCGGCCAGGTAGCCGATCACGAAGCCGATGAAGGCTTCCTTGACGATGGTGCCGATCACCTGGGCCGTGCCCCAGTCGGCGGCCGTGACCTGCGGCTGCAGCGCCGGCACCATCACCAGGCCCAGGGCGCCGGCAATGGCAAAGCGCGCCAGCCCGGGCACGAGCTGGGTGTTGAAAAGCGGCAGGACAAGGAACATGGCCAGGATGCGCGGTTGTGTCAAAGCCAGCGTTGCGACGAACGACTTGACTTGATCGTAGGTAACCGGCAGGTCCATGGGGTTCCAGCGCAGGCAGCTCTGGCCGCGTTATTTTCCGAGCAGGGGCATCACGTCGAAGATCTGCAACGTGAAATTGAACAGCTCGCCGCCCACCCAGCGCGCCGTCAGCAGCAGGGTGAGGGAGACCGCGATCAGCTTCACGCCGAACGACAGCGTCTGCTCCTGGATCTGCGTGAGCGCCTGGAACAGCGAGAACAGCGTGCCGACGATGGAGCCCACGACGATGGGCGGCAGCGACAGCCAGAGCACCAGGTACAGGGCCTGGGTGAAGTAGGAGACGACGTCGACGGTCTGCATGGCGGGCTCCGGGAGGTCAGGAGTAGGTGAGGACCAGGCCCTGGATCAGGCGCGACCATCCGTCCACCATCACGAAGAGGAACAGCTTGAGCGGCAGCGAGATGGTGACCGGCGACACCATCATCATGCCCATGGCCAGCAGGATGTTGGAGACGATCAGGTCGATCACCACGAAGGGCAGGTAGAGCAGGAAGCCGATCTGGAACGCCGCCGTCAGCTCCGACACCACGAAGGCCGGCATCAGCACGATGAAGTCGCGCTCGGTGAGGGCGGCCGACAGCTTGGGGCCCCACATGCGCTGGGCCGTGCGCACGAAGAAGTCGCGCTGTTCGGGCCGGCTGTTCTTGGTCATGAACTCGCGCAGCGGCTCGGCCCCTTCGCGCACACCGCCTATCAGCGCGGGCACGCTCTTGAGCGTGTCCGGCTGGGCGGTGAGCCGGTCGAACATGTTCACGCCCACGGGCGCCATCACGTAGACCGACAGGATGAGCGCCATGCCGTACAGCGCCAGGTTGGGCGGCATCTGCTGCACCCCGAGGGCATTGCGCAGCAGCGACATCACCACCACGATCTTGAGGAAACAGGTGCACACGACCACCAGGGTGGGCATCAGCGCCATCAGCGCCAGCAGGAGCGCCAGCGTGATCGGATCGAAACTGGTCATCGCGCCGCGCCGTTGCCGAACAGGTTGCGGATGGACACGCCCAGTTGGCCGTCGATCTCCACCAGGTCGCCCTCGCCGACCAGGGCGCCGTTGGCGCGGATGCGCACGGCGCCGGCAAGCGGGTGGCCCAGGTCCAGGGTCTGGCCAGGCTGCAGGGCGCGCAGTTGCGCCACGGTCAGGGCCACATCGCCCAGGTCGAACGACAGGCGCACGGGCAGGGCGTCGAGCGCGGCGGCGGCAGCGCCGTTGGCGGGCGCTTCATCAGCGGAAGAAACAGCGGGCATGGTGTCGGTCCATGGATGCAGAACGGTGAAGGAAGGTGCGGCGGCGGCGCTGCCGTCGGCCTGCGAATAGGACGAATAGGACACGTGCAGGCCGGCCTGGCCCGCGGCATTCAGCCAGAGGCTGCCCTGGGCGCCCAGGAAGCAGCTGTCCACGAGCACGACATCGCCCGGGGCCAGGCCCGCCACCTCGTCCAGCGTGAGGCGGCAAAAGCCGAATTCGGCGCGCAGCGCCAGCGGTGCCTGGTCCTGCACCGGACCGGGCGCGGGCGCGCGCCTCGCCACCAGCCCCGCCAGCAGCAACAGGCCCAGGCCATCGGCGTGCAGGCTTGCCACAATCGCCTCGGGGCCGGCATCGGCGGTCAGCAGCAGCTCGAAGGCATGGGGCGGCAAGGCCGCGACCGGCGCCTCGCCAGCGGCCCAGTCCAGCAGCTGCGGCGTGCCACGGCCCAGGGCCTGCAGGCTGGCGAGCAGGTCGGCCAGGCTGGCTTCGAGCAGCGCCTGCGCCACTTCGTCGGGCACGGCCGGCAGGGCGGCGCTGCCCAGGCTGGCACTGAGCGCCTGCTCGATGGCCAGGGCCGGCAGGCGCAGCGTGAACTGGGCGCCCGCCCATTCGAAGCGCAGGGTGGTGCTGGGCGCGGGCACCGCGGCCGCGCCGGTGGTCGGCACCAGGCGCGCCCGCCAGGCGGTGCTGCCCAGGCGAAGGGGCAGGCCGGCGGCACGCTGCGCGATGGTGGTGCGCGCCTGCGCCTCGTTGCGCGAAAGGCGCTGCGGCTGCAGGGGTGTGGCGGATGCGGGCTGGGCGGACATCGGTGCGGTGCAAAGGAGGGCGTTGGGTGGGGCAGCAAAGGCGCTCAGGCGCCGGCGCGGGCCTCCACGGGGCAGGGGTCTTCGGGGTCGTCGGCCAGCACGCGCACGCAGACCGGCCGGGTCAGGCGGCCAGCCAGGCCGTCGGCCAGCCACTGCGCATTGCGCGCCAGGCGCTCGCGCGCGCCTTCGTGCGAACAGGTGAAACAGGTCACGAGCAGGCCTTCCTCTTCGAACAAGTCGAGCACGACGCCGGGCAGGCTGTCGTCGGCCAACTGGATCTGCACCGCGCGGCGGCCACTGCTGCCATCGCTGACCAGCAGGCGCTTGGCCATGCTCGCCAGGGTGTCGTCGATGCCGCCGGGCAGGTCCTGCGCGGCGGAGGGGGCGCTGGCCGCTGGTGGTGCAGCCTGCAGCGCGGCCGGACCTCCGAACAGATCGAAGGGCCGCTGCGCTGTGGGGGCCGGGGCGACAGGCGGCGCATGGCGGCCCGCATCGAGCAGGGCGCGCAGCGACTGGGCGTCGTCGTCCAGCTGCTGCTGGCCGCGGGTGTCGGTTGGGGGCTGCTCTCCCTTGCCGGCATGCACGTCGAAGGGCGTCGACGCGGGCATGCCCAGGTCGAGGTGGATGGGGCGGTCGCTCACCGGCGTGCCTCCTTTGTCATGCGGCGTGCTCCGGATCGTGGGCTTCCCAGTCTTCGCGATCGCGCCGGACGCTGGCGGCCTCTTCCATCTCCAGGTCTTCCTTGCGCTCGACCTCGCGCATCTGCGCATCGGCATAGTTGCGTGCCAGGTCGACGAACTTGGACTTCTGGCGCGAGGCTTCCTGGTGCGCGGCGCGGGCGTCGCTGAGTTTCTGGTTCTGCGCCTCCTGCGTGCGCTGGGCCGCGTCCACGGCATCCTGCTGAGCGGCCTCGCGCTGGCGCAGGCCGACCACGGACAGCTGCACGTCCTCGATCTCGCGCAGCCGCACGACTCGAGAGCACAGGTCGCGGTACAGCGCGGTTTCGGTCTCCAGGCCTTCGCGCAGCAAGCGTGCGAGCAGGGCCTCGGCCGCTTCTCGGGCGGCCTGCGCATCGGCCAGCGCCTGGCGCTGCACGCGCACGGCACTTTCGGCCTGGCCTTCGCGGAAGGCCTTGATGGCGAGCAGGTCGCGGAAAATGCTCACCGGCGCACTCCCGACCCCACCAGGGCGGCCAGTTTTTCCAGTGTCTGCGGCAGGCTGGAATGTTCGTCGGTGCGCTGGCGCAGGAAGGCACGGATGGCCTCGACCTTGTCGATGGCCTCGTCCGTGGTCGGGTCGCCGCCGCGCTTGTATTCGCCGATCTTCACCAGCAGCTCGACCTCTTCGTACTTGGCCATCAGTTCGCGCAGGCGGCCGGCCAGCTTCTTGTGCTCAGGCGTGATGACGGCGTTCATCACGCGCGAAGCCGAGGCCAGCACGTCGATGGCCGGGTAGTGGTTGGCCGCGCCCAGCTTGCGCGAGAGCACGATGTGGCCGTCCAGGATGGAGCGCGTCTCGTCGGCGATGGGCTCGGTCATGTCGTCGCCCTCGACCAGCACGGTGTAGAGCGCGGTGATCGAGCCCTTGTCGTTCATGCCCACGCGCTCCATGAGCTTGGGCAGTGTGGCGAACACACTGGGCGGGTAGCCGCGCCGCGTGGGCGGCTCGCCAGCCGCCAGGCCGATCTCGCGCTGCGCACGCGCAAAACGCGTGACCGAATCCATGAGGAACAGCACCTTCTTGCCCTGGTCGCGGAAGTACTCGGCGATGGCCGTCGCCACGTAGGCGGCCTTGGCGCGCTCCATGGACGATTTGTCGCTGGTCGCGCAGACAATCACGCTCTTGCGCCGGCCTTCCTCGCCCAGTTCGTGTTCGAGGAATTCGCGCACCTCGCGGCCACGCTCCCCGATCAACGCGACCACGGTCACGTCCACGTCCGCACCTTTGACCAGCATGCCCATGAGGGTGGACTTGCCGCCGCCGGCCGCCGCGAAGATGCCCATGCGCTGGCCTTCGCCGCAGGTCAGCACCGCGTCGAGGGCGCGCACGCCCAGCTCCAGCGGCTCATGGATGATGCGGCGCTTGAGCGGGTCGGGCGCCTCGGCGAACACCGGGTAGAACTTGCTCGCCTCCAGCGGGCCGCGCTCGGCCTCGTCGAGGGGGCGGCCCAGGCCGTCGAGCACGCGGCCCAGCAGGCCGAAGCCCACGGGCACCATGTGCGCCCGGCCGGTGGGAATCACCTCGGTGGCCGAGGAGATGCCGTACATGTCGCCGATGGGGGTGAGCAGGGCCGCGTCGCGCGCAAAGCCCACCACCTCGGCCTTCATCTCGAAGTCTTCGCCGGGGTTGCGCAGCACACAGACCTCGCCCACCTTCACCGTGGGTACCACGGCCTTGATGATGGTGCCGATCACCTGCGTGACGCGGCCCTTGATCTGCAGCACCGGCGTGTCGTCCAGCGCCAGCTGCATCATCTCGGCGATGTAGTCGAACTGGCGCACCGACCGGGTGCTGCCCTGGGGCTGTCCCTTGGCGATGGCGGCGTTCATATGCGGCTGCCCAGCACTTTCTGGAAGGCGCCCTGCAGCGCGGCGATCTGGCCGTCGATGCTGGCCTCGACCAGGCCGATCTCGCTGTCCAGGATGCAGGACTCGCCCTGCAGGCGCGCGTCGGGCACGATGTCCAGGTAGCCGACGCCGGGGTAGGCCGCCAGCAGCTCGGTGACGCGTGCGCGCACGCCGTCCACGCGGGCGGGTGGCAGGCGCAGCGTCATCTGCTTCTGGTTGCGCACCACGGCCAGCGCGCTCTTCACCACCAGCAGCACGCGCTCCTCGTCGTCGTAGCCGTCGATGATCTTGCGCACCGCGCTCATCACCAGGGCCACCATGTCGGTCTCGACCTTGGCGAAGTAGTCCACGGTGCGGCTCACGGTCTCGATCATCTTCTCGGCCTGCTCCAGCTGGGCTTCCGCCATGCCTTCGGCAAAGCCGCGCTGGCGCTCTTCCTCGAACGCGCCCTCGGCACCGGCCACGATGGTGTCGGCCTGCGCCCGGGCTGCGGCGAGCAGGCCCTCTGCGTCTGCCCAGGCCGCCACCTCGGCCGCCTTGACGACGCGCGTGCCCGGTGCAATGCGCGCATGCAGCGTGCGGGCGGGGGTCAACGGGTTGCGGGGAACAAGGAAAGCCATTGCGGGTCCAGTCGGGCCAGGAGTTGGAGGCACAGTCCGCGCGCGTGCGCGGCATCGAGCCCGCTGGCCGCGCGCAGCGGCGCAGTGTCGGCCTCGGGAGGGAGTTTCCAGTCGGCACGGCGGCGCACCGGCGCCGGCGCATCGTGCCAGGCCTGGGCCAGCAGGCCGGCGCCCAACTGGTCGGCCGCCTGGGCGTAGCTGGCGGCGCCATGGCCCGGCAGCCAGGGGCTTGCATCATCCAGGCCGGGGTGCAGTTCGGCCGCGCCGGTGCGTGCCCAGTGCAAGGCGTCGGCACCCAGGCCTTCGCGCGCCGCCAGCACCTGGTCGCGCTGGATGGTCTGGCGCAGTTGCCGGCCCAGCAGCAGCACGCCAGCGTCGCGCACCAGGCGCGCCAGCAGGTCCGGCGCCGCCAGGGCCAGCGGCAGGGCCGGGTGCCCGAGGTCGGCCACCGGGCGGGCATCGTCGCCCAGCCGCTCCAGCAGGCGCTGCGACCAGCGCTTGTGCAGGCTGCGCTGCGCCGCCGGGTGCGCCGCCAGCGGGCCGAGCGCGGCCGCTTCTGGAAACCATGCAGCGGCGCGCTCAGGGTGCAGCGTCTGGCTGGGCAGCAGGTTGAAGGCTTGCAGCCGCACGAACAGTGCGGCCGTGGCGGGTGTGGAAGGCGTGGGCAGGGCAGCCATCGGCGTGGTGACAGGTCAGCCGCTACACCGGGCGGGCCGTGGTGGCGACCGCGCCGGCCGGCTTGTTGCCGCGTGCGGGCAGCAGGTAGCGCCAGACCAGGTAGCCCAGCCCGGCGAGGGCCAGCACGATCACCACGGCCAGGCTCCACAGCAGGGCGGAAAGACCGCCGGCCGCATTGCGCGACACCTCGAAACCCCAGACGCTGGAGGTTTGCGCGGCGGTGGCTGCGGCCGAGGTGGCGCGTGGCTGGGCGCCGACGAAGATCACCGACACGCGCTCGGCCGTGAGGCCGGGAATGCTGTTGGTCACCAGGCGGCGGATCTGCGGCTGGATGATGTCCAGGCTGTAGCCATCCTGGTGCTTGATGAACACCGCTGCGGTCGAGGGCACGCCGGCCTCGCCCGCGGTACCGCGCTCGGGCAGCACCACATGCACGCGCGCGGCCAGCACGCCATCGATCTTGGACAGGGTGTTGGACAGCTCCTGCGACAGCGCATAGATATAGCGGGCGCGTTCTTCCAGGGGAGAGGAGATCAGGCCTTCCTTCTTGAACACCTGGCCCATGCCGGCGAAGCGCTCGCGCGGCAAGCCGTTCTCGCGCAGGATCTCGAGCGAGCGGCCGACCTGGGCTGAGTCGACCTGCACACCCACCATGCCGTCCTTGCCGGGGGTCTTCTGCGCGGGGATGTCGGCCTTGAGCAGGGCCGCGAGCACATCGTTGGCCTCGTCCTCGGGCACGGCACCGAGAAGATCCACGCGCGCGCCGCAGGCGGCCAGCAGCAGCGCGCACAGCGCCACTGCCAGGCTCTGCCAGAGGCGCCGGGCAAACAGGAAGGAAGGCAGGGCGGGTGCGTTCATTGCAGGCGCAGCAGTTGGTCGAGGTTCTGGGTGGAGCGGCTCACGGCCTTGCCGACAAGATCGTATTGCACCGATACCTGCACCAGCTGCAACTGCAGCTTGAGCAGGTCCTGCATGTTCATGTTCTTGTCGCCGTTTTCCAGCACCGTGGACACGGACTTCCAGGCCGACTGGAAGTCGCTGGAGACATTGTTCATGCCCGACAGGATGCGCTCGCCCATGGAGCCCGGCGCGGTGGCGGCAACCCCGGTGCCCGCCGCGGCCGGCGCCAGCGCCGCCAGCACCGCTTCGGCCACCGGTGTGGGCTGCTGTCCCATGATGGCGGAAAAGCGCGCGGCCGCCAGGCTGTCGGGCGCCGCCAGGGCGGCCGGGGGCGCGCTCAGCGCCTGCGTGGCAGAGGTGACTGCGGCGAGGGAGCCGGTGATGGGATCCATGGCGGGTGTCCTTGGCTTCAGGGCGAAAGAGGTGGGGGGCTGGCGGGAGCCTGGGGTTCGCCCAGCATGCGGCGTGCCAGCCGCAGTCCGTCATTGTCGCCGTCCGGCGCGGCATTGTGCAGCAAATCGCGCAGCAGCCGCGTGCTTTCGCTGGTGCGGCCCTCCATCTGCAGCGCCAGCGCGCACAGGGCCGACGCGGTGTCGGCGTCCTCGCCCGGGGCGAGCTGCGGCAGGGCGCGCATGAGCTGCTGCGCGGCCTCGGCCGCGCGCCCGGCATTGAGCAGGGCAATGGCCGGCCCCACATGCGCGAAAGCGCGGTCCGGCCGCACGTGCGCAAGCGCGCCGAAGATGCGTTCGGCGCGCGGCACGTCGGCCTGGCCTGCGGCGATGAAGCCGATCTGGGTCAGCAGACGGATGTCGTCAGGCGCCAGCAGGAGCGGCTCCCTGCAGACCCTGGGCGGGGGCGCTCAGCAGTTCCATCAGCGCCTGGGCGCGTTCCGCGGCCTTGCTGTTGGAGGCTGCGTTTTCCTTGCAGTACTGCAGCACCAGCTCGACGTTCTGCTTGGCTTCGTCGAACTCGCGCTTGAGCAGCAGGCATTCGACGATGGCCATGCTGTGCTCAAGGTTCTCGGGGTCGATGGTCACGAGGAACGAATGCACGTTCAGCGCCTCGTCATAGCGCTCCAGCATGCGGTAGCACACGGCCAGGCCCTTGAGATAGGCCACGTTGGTCGGCTTGTACAGCGTGAGCAGCGAGAAGTAGCGGTAGGCCGTCTCGTAGCGGCCCTGCACCACCAACTGGTGGGCCAGGGCGTAGATCGCGTCGGTGTCGGCATTGGACAGGCGCGAGTGGGAGGGCAGGGCTTCGAGCGCGTTCTTCAGATCGAGGATCGACTGGACTGCGCTGGCGTCATGGATGGCGTTGGACATGGCGGCGGGTTCCCTCGTTCGTTGGTCAGATGTTGCGCGAAATGCCGCGGTTGGTTTCGATGGCGGACTGCTGGATGGACTGCAGCTTGTCGCGCACGTCGCGGATCACGTCCATCATCTGCTGCATCATGTCGTTGGCGTGCTGCACCGCGGTCTCCTGGACCTTGGCCTGGGTTTCCAGGTTCATTTTCTCTGCGTCGGCCAGGTCCGCCTTGTGCGTGAAGCTGGCTCCGATGATTCCGCCCAGTCCACCGGTGATGCCGCTGGACGCCTGGCCCAGGCCCGCGTACAGGGTACCCTGTGCGCCCAGGGCCTTGCCGGCTGCTACCTGGTCCGTGGCGCCGTTGCTCAGCGCCGTCTTGCTGCTGGCCGAAAGCATGCCTTTGGTGCCCATCTGGTCGATCTGCGCCAGGTTCTTGGTGCCATCGGCCTCCATCTTGGCGCCCTTGATGGTCTGCGTGGCCGACGCGGCCGACAGCCCGGCCTGCAGCAAGCCGCCTGCGATCTGCATGGCGCCCTGCACGATGGCGGCCGTGAGGCGCTGGGCCGCCGCGTCCTTCATCTTCTCGGCGGCGTTCTGCAGCGAGGTGATCTGGGCCTGCGACTCAGCCGTGCGCTGGGTGCGGGCGGTGTTGCGCATCTCCTGTGCCAGCTTCTGGAACAGCGCCATGAAGGCGAAGATGTCCGCGGTCACCTGGTTTTCGGTCAGCCCTGCCAGGTTGGCTGTGCCGACCTTGGTATCGCCGGGCAGATCCAGCCCGTCGGCGGGGTTGCTGCTGTTGCCCAGCAGGGCGCGCTGGGCCTGCAGCAGCGCGTCAGGGTCGGTGCCCTGTGCGCCTTTGGCTCCCTGGGTGCCGGCTGTGCTGGCCAAAACATTCGGGTCCAGCGTTCCGGTATAGAGGGAAGCGCTCCGGTTGAATCCATCGATACTGCTCATGGGATTGTCCTCCTGGGTTGAACGCAGGGTTCAAATGGTTTGCGACTTGCCTGTCAGGTTGGAGCTGATCTGCGCCCGGCTCTGCCCTGCGGCGTTGATCATCTGGGTGACGATGTTCATGCCTTCCATCATCTCGTCCATCACCTTCTTGAGTTCCTCGCGGTTCTCTTCCATCTGCTGCTGCAGCTTGGCGATGATGGCGTCGATCTTCTTCTTGTCGGCCTGGATCACCTCGGCGTCGCGCTTGTCGTGGGCGATCGCGACGTTCACCGCGCCCTGGGCCGCCTGGGTGGCACCGGAGGCGACGCCAGCGATCGCCTGACCCGCCCGGCCGACGGCCAAGGCGATCTTCTGCGCATCGCTCACCGCCGATGCGCCGCCGGTCAGCACGATGGACACCGCCATGATCGCGATGGTGGCCACCACGGCGAAGGTCGCCGTGACGATGCCGACCTGCTCTTCATTGGCGCCGAGCTCCTTGGCCAGTGCGCCGATGCCCTTGCCGAAGGCCATGGCGGGGTCCATCCACTCCGCCACCGTGTCGAAGCCCTTGCCTCCGCGGGCCTTGTCGATCTCGCTGGCGATGCTGACCACCGACGAGGCCAGTGCCAGCACCGCCAGGGCCAGCAGCGGTGCGGCTGCGCCGCCGGTCGCCGCCGTGGCGACCGCCGCGGCCACCACGGCGAACGCCGCGGCGATGGCCGTGAAAATCTTCTTGAACCAGTTGAGCACGCCGCCGGCCTTTTCCTTGGCCGCCTGGTCTTCGCACTTCTTGATCCAGTCCTGGATCTTTTTCATGGACTTTTCGTGCTGCAGCTGCTGGTTCTTGGAGGCCGTGTCGATGCCCTCCTTGGCGGTCTTGAGCTGGGCCTCCTGGGTCTTGCCTTGCAGCACCAGCAGGGCCGCCGCCATGTCTTCGGCCGAGAAATTCAGCGAAACGCCATCGATCTGGGGGGCACCGTAGGCATTGGCGACGTTGTTGCCGCCGGCGGACTGGCCCGTGGCCTGCAGCGTGCCCGCGAGCTTGCTGATCTCATCGAGGATCTTGTTCGGATCGGTCTGGATGGACGCCTGCAGCTTGGCCAGGATATCGGCGTTCATGTCGCCGAGCTGCTGGTTGACAAAGGCAGGCGTGGTGGAGACGCGTGTGATGTCGTTCATGGTCTTCGCTCCTCTCAGTGGGCCGTGGGCGACTTGCCGGCGCCGTTCAGCAGGTCCTGCATGGCCTGGGCGCGGACCTTGAGGTCGGCGTACTCCGGCGCATCGCTTTGCCGCAGGACATAGTGCAGCGCTTCCTGCGCTTCCACGCGGTAACCGAGGGCGAGCATGCACTCGGCGGTGTGGAAGGTGGGCAGCGGGTCGCCCATGTCCATCAGGGAGGCCATCGAGTAGTACTTGATGGCTTCCTTGTAGCTCTTGAGCATTTGGAGGCTGGCAGCGAAGGCGTTCATGAAACGCTTTTCCATGTGGTTGTGCACCACCAGGAAGCCGAAGGTGCGCATGGCATCCTCGTAGCGGGCCTGGGAGTACAGGCTGTGGCCCAGCGAATACAGCACTTCGTAGTCCGTGTCGTCGTAGGCGTAGACCGAACCGAGCGTTCCGCCGTTGGCCAGCAGTTCGGTGATCTGCTCCTCCAGGTGTTCGGGACCTGGCAGGCTTTGCATCTGGATGTTCATGGCTATTCCCCTCGTAATTGAGCGTGGCCGGACTGCGGCCAGGCGTGTTTCAGCGCATGTTGCCGAGTATGGAGCTGCGGCTGTCCTGCATCTTCTTGATGAAGTTGGTCATCAGGTCGAAGGCCTCGTTGCGCTTGTTCGACAGGCTCTGCAGGCGCAGCATGTCCATCTGCTGGCTGTTGCTCAGGGCGTCGATCTGGGTCTTGGAGTCGGCGATGCCGCTCTTGAGCGTGACCTGCTCGGCCTTCATGTCCTGGTTCTTCTTGGTCAGGCCGTCGATCTTGGCGTTGAGCTGGTCGATCCAGCCGGACACCGTGGTGCCGTGGGCGTCCATGGTGCCGTTCTTGTCGACATCGCGGGGCGCCGGGCCCTTGTCGGTCAGCCCCTCGGCGCGCACCCGCTGCAGCATCTCGGTGGACTTGCCCTTGTCGTCGCCGGCCCAGGCCCAGGACAGGCCGGTGTAGCCGTTGGGATCGCGGTCGCGGACCTGCGTGAGCTGGTCGCGCATGGTCTTGAGCTCGGCGATCTTGGCATCGTTGGCGGGCATCGCCACATCGATTTCGTTCAGCCGGGTCTGGCTGGCATTCATGCCCTGGTTCAGCGCCGCGATCTGGTCGTTCTTGGCCTGGACCGAGGAAATCTGCTCCTTGAGCGAGTTCTCGAGCAGTTGCGAGCGCTGGCTCTGCACGGACATGAGCGCGGTTTCGAGATCCATGCTGCCCAGCTGGATCGGCGTTGTACCCTGGATGGTGTTGAGATTCACAGACATGGATTGGCTCCTCGATGGCAGTGGAGGGTCAGCGCATGTTGCCGACGATGGAGCTGCGGCTGTCCTGCATCTTCTTGATGAAGTTGGTCATCAGGTCGAATGCTTCGTTGCGCTTGTTCGACAGGCTCTGCAGGCGCAGCATGTCCATCTGCTGGCTGTTGCTCAGGCTGTCGATCTGGGCCTTGAGCTGCTGGATCGCGGAGTCGACCTGGCCCATGGTGGTGTCGCCCTGGACGTTGTTGCCATACACGCTGGCACCGAGCTCGGCCATGTCGGCGTAGCCGGCATCGACCAGCGCCGCATTGGCGCGTCCCTGGGCGTCCTGCACGGTGGCCAGGGAGTTGCCGCCCTTTTTCGAGTCCTGCGTGTCCATCATCTTGGTGGTCGCATTGGAATCGCCGCCGAACAGGCCCTTGACGCCGTTCAGTGCGGCCATGGCGGAGTTGAGCTTGGCGATCTGCTTGTTCTTCGCCTCGACGTTGGAGATCTGTTCCTTGAGTTGGGTTTCCAGCAGGTTGGCGCGATTGCTTTGCACGGCCATCATGGCCGTTTCCAGGTCCATGCCCTGGTCGTTGATGGAGTTGAGTGCGCCGACGTTGGCGCCGCCTACAGCAGACATGTTGTGCTCCTAAGGGAAAACGATAGGTTGTGGGGTTCAGATCATGGTGCGGGGGCGCTTTGCGCCGCCGGCCGGTGCCGCGCCGCTGAATGACTGGCGCGCCTGCTCTTCGCCGACTTCCTGCTCCACGGCGGCCATGTCGGCCTCGAAGGCCTTGCGGGCCTCGGCTTCGGTGTCGGCGGTGGATTGGGACCGCAGCACCGAACGCACCTTCTCGGGATCCAGGCCCTGGCTGCGGTAGAACTCGTCGCCGGCGGCGAGCTGGCTTTGCACTTCGTCGACCAGCGCCTGGGCGCGGGCCACGATGTCGTTGTGATCGTCTTGTCCTGGCATGTGAGCACTCCTGTTGGGTTTTGGGGAGGGGAAGCTGGCGGTTGTCAGCCGCGACACCGGGTAAGTAACAGGCCTGTCAGGCCGGTTCCACGGCCATGGCAATATTTTTGGCGTCCGGGCCAGGGAACCATCGCGTCCGTGGTGTTACCCAGAGATACTTGCGTGCCGCCGGATCCAGCCATGTCCCGAATCGATGCTTTCAACCCCGCTACGCCCTCTTTCGACACCGCCCTGCACCAGGGCGGGGCACAAGGGGGGCAGAATGCCGTCGGCCACTTCGGCGGCCAGCAGGTGCAGGTGGACGATGCCAATTCGGTGCTGACCGACGCGGCCGAGGAAATCAGCCTGCACCACTCGGAGAAGGCCGAGTCCAAGCACTCGTCCGAGCGCAAGAAGGAAGCCACGCGCGCCATGGAGCTGATGACCCCTGAGGCCATCATGGCCTACATGGATGCCTCGCAGTCCCAGGGGGGGGCGGAGGAACTGGTGCAGCTTGCAAAGCGCATGCTGTCCGGCCAGGGCGACCCGGCGGCGCAGGCCAGGAAGGCCTTCGGCGAGCCGACGCAGCAGTTCATGGCATTGCAGTACGCGCTGCAGCAGGGCGAGCGCGAGGGCGTGGAGCCCGAAATCCTGGACGCCCTGCGCGAAGCGCTGGACGATCTGGAGATGGAGCACGGCCCTCGCATCCGGGCCGACATCAACACCATCGGCACGGCGGCCGAGGGCGCGCAGGGCCACGCGCAGGTCAGCCAGTTCCAGGCGACCTACCGCGACGTGGTGCTGGGCAACAACAGCCTGTCCGGCACCCTGCGGCTGGCGCTGGAGCGCTTTGGCGATGGCGATTTCGCCGCTGGCCTGGCCCGCCTGATCAAGGCGCTGGGCAGCGACCTGGCGGCGGCCCGGCCCTCGGGCGATCCGTCGCGCCTGCAAAG
This sequence comes from Acidovorax sp., assembly GCF_046339755.1. GTDB lineage: Bacteria > Pseudomonadota > Gammaproteobacteria > Burkholderiales > Burkholderiaceae_C > Acidovorax. The sequence goes on from NZ_JBKDTZ010000322.1 coordinate 88,933, forward strand.
CCTGGTGCAGGACCTGTACCACCTGAGCGTGGCCGCCACCGTGCTGGACGACAGCCGGGCGCTTCTGGAGGGCCTGGCAGCCAAGCATGGCATTGCACTTGGCTCACCCTCCGGCCTGATGCAGGACCTGGTGGGCGTGAGCGCCGAAAAATGGGTTGCGGGCACGCGTTTCACGGCCCTGGCGGAAAAGTTCGGGGCGGGGGGGGTGGAGGCGCAGATCCAGTTCCTGACCGGCGTGAAGCTGCTGCTGCGCGACATGCCGCCCAAGGTGTTCATCGACGCGGACCAGCGTCAGACCGTATTCCAGGCGGTGCAGGATGCACTGGACGCCGCCATTGACCGGGAGGATTATTGATATGGCCGATCTGCGGCAGGCTTTGGCCGAACTGGGCCACGACATCGGCATTCCCGAACTGGCACCCGGCCCCCAGGGGGAATTGCAGTTGCGTTTTCCCGACACCGGCGCCCTGCTGGGCGTGTCGCAGCACGAGGACACCGTCGTCGTGCACTACGCCGAGCCGGTGCGCTACGATATCGCCGCGCTGCTGCTGCGCGCCATGCGCCAGGCGGCCAAGGTGCCCGAGCCGGCGCAGGCGGTGCAGGTGGGGCTGCGCAGCACCACCTCGGGTGACTGGCTGGTGCTGGCCACGCGGTTTGAGGCCCACGAGGCGGGCGCACGGCGCATCCGCCAGGCGGCGGACTTCCTGCGCCAGTGGCTGGCCACGCTCGAACCATGAAATTGCCCTGCGGCATGCCGGCGGCATGGAACTTCCGGCACGCCACGGTTACCCACTGCACAGGCGCGGTGGGGTCCGGCGCGCTGCCCCCTTAGTTGCAAGGAAACACCATGTCCAACGTCTCTCTCGGCCACCTGGCCTTCGACCGGGGCATCGACAGCATCACCTACGCCCGCCAGGAAGGGCTGCAGGCCCTGCCCGAGCTCGAAGAGGCGCCGCCGCCCGATCTGGGCGCCCGGCCCCAGGTGGAAACCCTGCTGTCCCTGCTGACGCTCGACGACGCCCTGGAGTCGGCGATCCGCCCCCAGCTCGAGAACCGCGACCTGATGGTGCCTGCGCGCTTTCGCCAGGCACTGGACGATGCGCTGGCGCGCCTGACCGAGGCCGCCGAGCAGACCCAGCCGGCCGGCGGCGACAGTGCGGGTGACGGTGCACGCGTGCTCAACCGCGCCGTGCGCCTGCTCAAGGAAGAGTGCGGCCTGCGCGACCTGCTGCAGATGTACCGCAGCGCCCTGTACCAGGGTTGAGGGCGGATGGCTGACCTGAACACCGCCGCGGCGCCGGCCCTGGGTGCCGACATCGAGCTGATGGACCTGCTGGGCTATGTGTACCTGCAGAACAACCGGCCTGACAAGGCGGCCGTGCTGCTGGCTGCCCGCGACGTGCTGGCGCCCGACCACCCGCGCACCCTGCTGACCCTGGCGCTGGCCCAGGTGCGCGCGGCCAAGCCGGCACGCGCACTCGATACGCTGGACCGGCTGGCCCTGCTGGGCGCCATGGACGGCGCCTTCCACCTGGTGCGTGCCCAGGCGCTGCAGGCCTTGGGCCGCACCGACGAGGCGGCCGGCGCCATGCGCGCCTTCATCGCCCTGCGCGGCGCCGAGGCCGCCCCGGCCGCAGGCGCACCCTCCGCCGCTGCCCGCCATTCCGCATAAGAACCCATTCCATGTCGCAGACCGCCACCGCCAACCGCCTGCAGCGCATCGTCCAGGTCGCCACCAGCCGCAATGACCTGGTGCTGGCCTTCTTCCTGGTGGCCGTGATCTTCATGATGATCCTGCCGCTGCCCACCTGGCTGGTGGACACGCTGATCGGCATCAACATGACCGTCTCGGCCATCCTGCTGATGGTGGCCATGTACCTGCCCTCGCCGCTGGCGTTCTCGTCCTTTCCCTCGGTGCTGCTGGTCACCACGCTGTTCCGGCTGGGCATCTCGATCGCCACCACGCGCCTGATCCTGCTGCAGGGCGACGCGGGGCACATCATCTTCACCTTCGGCAACTTCGTCGTCGGCGGCAACCTGGTGGTCGGCCTGGTGGTGTTCCTGATTCTGACCATCGTGCAGTTCGTCGGGATCACCCAGGGCGCGGAGCGCTTGGCCGAAGTGGCAGCGCGGTGTTCGCTCGATGCGCTGCCGGGCCCGCAGCTGTCGAGCGCCGGCGACAGGCG